>NZ_JAAKPX010000006.1:0-211424 GCF_049172135.1 Aeromonas sp. 603079
TTGGCGGAGCGGGTGAACGGGATTTTGAAAGGAGAGTTGTTGTTGCAAAGCCCGCAGGATTTGACGCAAGCGCGGGAGATGGTGCGTGAAGCGGTGGATATTTACAACGTGGAGCGGCCGCATCATGCGTTGAAATACAGAACCCCCGATGCGGTACATAGGGGGTTCTGAGTAGAAAAATGCTAGTTGAAAATGTGTAAACCTATTTCAGGACTAGACATGTCATTCACGGTTTTACATCACGTTTTTCTTTCTCCCGTCCACGTTTTGTCCACTGTTTTACACGCGCTACAGTTTTCTCCATACAAAGTGACATGTGGGAGATCACTAGTTCTATAAATGGATTGTATGCCAACAAACCATGTCTTTATTCTACTATTTAAAGAGTGACGGTAAATCGATGAGACTCGCTTGATATAACAAAATGATTTGTAGGGAGAAAAGCCCACCTTAACTATGGTCAGCGAAGGGGCTTTTTTTGTATTATTCCCCTCTTGACCTTATTTAGCCTAAAGGCTCCTGTATCGGGAGTGGTGACGAGGAAGACATGCAACAGCTTGAAGAAGTAGTCGGCCAAGCCAGAGCCGAAATTGAGGGCGTGAGCGATATCGCGACCCTCGACGAAATCCGGGTCAAATATCTGGGTAAAAAGGGCTTTTTTACCGAGCAGATGAAGGGCCTGGGTGCCTTGTCTGCCGAAGAGCGTCCCGCCGCGGGCGCCGTGATCAACCAGGCCAAACAGCAGGTTCAGGATGCGCTGAACGAGCGTCGTGAAGCGCTCGAAGTTGCTGTGCTGAACCAGAAGCTGGCTGCCGAGACCATCGATGTCAGCCTGCCGGGCCGTCGCATCGAGAATGGCGGTCTGCACCCGGTAACCCGCACCATCGAGCGCATCGAGCGCCTGTTTGGCGAGATGGGCTTCAAGGTTGCCCGTGGTCCCGAGATTGAAGATGGCTTTCACAACTTCGATGCGCTGAATATTCCGGCTCATCACCCGGCGCGTACCGATCACGATACCTTCTACTTCAATCCTGATCTGATGCTGCGTACCCACACCTCCGGTGTGCAGATCCGCACCATGGAGCATCAGCAGCCGCCGATCCGCATCATTGCACCGGGCCGCGTCTATCGTAACGACTACGACATGACCCACACCCCGATGTTCCATCAGGTTGAAGGCCTGCTGGTTGACGAGCATGCCAGCTTTACCGAGCTGAAGGGCATTCTGCACGACTTCCTGCGCAACTACTTCGAGGAAGACCTGACCATTCGCTTCCGTCCTTCCTATTTCCCGTTCACCGAGCCGAGCGCTGAAGTGGACGTAATGGGCAAGAACGGCAAGTGGCTGGAAGTGCTGGGCTGCGGCATGGTTCACCCGAACGTACTGCGTTCGGTCGGCATCGATCCGGAAAAATACTCGGGCTTTGCCTTCGGCATGGGCGTTGAGCGCCTGACCATGCTGCGTTACGGGGTCAACGACCTGCGTGCCTTCTTCGAAAACGACCTGCGCTTCCTCAAGCAGTTCAAGTAAGGGCGAGAGAACATGAAATTCAGTAAATCCTGGGTGATGGAGTGGGTCCGCACCGAGTTGAGTGACAACGCGCTGGCCGAGCAGATCACCATGGCCGGTCTGGAAGTGGACGCCGTGGAAGCGGTGGCTGGCCAGTTCAACAATGTGGTGGTGGGTGAAGTGGTCGAGTGCGCCCAACATCCTGACGCCGACAAGCTGCGGGTGACCAAGGTCAACGTGGGTGAGGCCGAGTTGCTGGACATCGTCTGCGGCGCGCCAAACTGCCGTCAGGGCTTGAAAGTGTGTGTGGCCAAAGTAGGGGCGACCCTGCCGGGTGATTTCACCATCAAGAAAGCCAAACTGCGTGGTCAGCCGTCCCACGGCATGCTCTGCTCTTTCAGTGAGCTGGGTATCGACGTTGAAGCCGATGGCATCATCGAGCTGCCGGCCGATGCCCCCATCGGTACCGATATTCGTGACTACCTCAATCTGAACGACGTCTCCATCGATGTTGATCTGACTCCGAACCGTGCCGATTGTCTCGGTATCGCCGGTCTGGCCCGTGAAATCGGCGTGCTCAACAGCGTCGACGTGGTCGAGCCGACCTGGGCACCAGCTGTTGCCACTATTGATGCAACTTTCCCGATCCAGGTTGAAGCACCAGCTGATTGCCCCCGTTATCTGGGCCGCGTCATCAAGGGGCTGAACTTGCAGGCCCAGAGCCCGCTCTGGATGCAAGAGAAGCTGCGCCGTGGCGGCATTCGCTCCATCGACGCCATCGTCGACATCACCAACTATCTGCTGCTGGAATACGGTCAGCCGATGCACGCCTTCGATCTGGCTACCCTGGAAGGGGAACTGGTGGTACGTCGCGCCCACGCTGACGAGCCGATGACCCTGCTCGACGGCAACGAAGTGAAGCTCAAAGATACCACCCTGGTGATTGCCGATGCCAAAGGTCCTGCCTGCATGGCCGGTATCTTCGGCGGCAACCGCACTGGTGTATCCGAGACCACTACCGACATCCTGCTGGAGTGCGCCTTCTTCGCGCCGCTCTCCATCACCGGCCGTGCCCGTGCCTACGGTCTGCACACCGACTCTTCCCACCGCTTCGAGCGCGGGGTGGATCCGGAGTTGCAAGCCAAGGTGATGGACAGAGCCACCCGTCTGCTGTTGGAGATCTGCGGCGGCGAAGCGGGTCCGGTCATCGAGGTCAAATCCGATGCCCATCTGCCGAAAGCGGCCCCCATCAAGCTGCGTCGCAGTAAGCTCGACAAGGTGATCGGTATCAGCGTGGCTGACGCTCAGGTGGTCGAGATCCTGACCCGCCTCGGCATGCAGGTCACTGTGGATGCTGACGGTTGGACTGCGCTGGCACCCTCCTGGCGTTTCGATATCGCCATAGAGGAAGACCTCATTGAGGAAGTGGCTCGCATCTACGGCTACAACAACATCCCGAACCTGAAACCCGCCGCTTCTCTGGCGATGGTGGAGCAGGCAGAAGGGCAGGTGACCTTGAAGCGCGTGCGCGACCTGCTGGTTGACCGCGGTTTCCAGGAAGCGATCACCTACAGCTTCGTCGATCCCAAGACCCAGCAAACCCTGTTCCCGCAGAGCGATGCCATCGTACTGCCGAACCCGATCTCGGTCGAAATGTCCGCGATGCGTGTCTCTCTGTTCCCGGGTCTGGTGCAAGCCGTTGTTTACAACCAGAATCGTCAGCAGCCGCGTGTGCGTCTGTTCGAGCAGGGTCTGCGTTTCATCAAGGATGAAAGCGCCGAGAACGGTATCCGTCAGGAGCCGATGCTGGCCGGTATCATCACTGGCAACCAGAGCGACGAACACTGGGATATCAAAACCCGCGCAGCCGACTTCTTTGATCTGAAAGGAGATCTGGAAGCGGTGCTGGACTTGACCGCCGAAGGGGCCACCTTTACCTTCGAGCGCACCGAGCACAGCGCCCTGCACCCGGGCCAGAGCGCAGCCATCCTGCGCAATGGCGAGATCATCGGCCACATCGGCGTGATCCACCCGAGCCTCGAGAAGAAGCTGGGCCTCAAGAGCCGCGCGGTGATGTTTGAGCTGGAGCTGGATAAGCTGACCCCTGCCAAGGTGCCGGTTGCGGCCGAAGTTTCCAAGTTCCCGGCGAACCGTCGCGACATTGCCGTGGTAGTCGATCGTCAGGTTCTGGCAGGTGATGTGCTTGCGGTAATTAAAAAAGTTGGCGGAAATCAGGTAGTTGGAATAAACTTGTTTGACGTATACCAGGGTGCTGGTATGGCAGAGGACAAGAAGAGCCTGGCCATCAGTCTTGTATTGCAAGACACCCAGCGCACCCTGGAGGAGAAAGAGATTGCCGAGACCGTAGACAATGTCGTGCGGGCCCTTGGTGAAGAGTTGAATGCATCCTTGAGGGATTGATCTATGGCGCTTACCAAAGCCGACATTGCAGAGCACCTGTTCACCCAGCTCGGGATGAGCAAGCGTGAAGCCAAAGATATGGTGGAAGCCTTCTTTGAGGAAATCCGACAGGCGCTTGAGCGTGGTGAACAAGTCAAGATTTCAGGCTTCGGTAACTTTGACCTTCGTGAGAAGAATCAGCGTCCCGGACGCAACCCCAAGACGGGCGAGGATATTCCTATCAGCGCCCGCCGTGTGGTGACCTTCCGGCCTGGCCAGAAGCTCAAGGCCAGGGTAGAAAATGTTGAACCCAACGAGTGATAAAAAGCCAGGCAGATGCCTGGCTTTTGTTTTCAGATGACCAAATTCCCCATTTTTCTTCTGGGTGCCGTGCTGGCACTGCCATTGCACGCCAAGCCTTTGCAGACCACAGTGCTGCCGTTGGCACCGGTGACCCAAGCTTATGTAAATTCACTGAGTCAGCTTTCGCTCTGCTATCCTGCGACGCTTCCTCCACCATACCTGATGGCCGAGGGGGGACTGCTCAAGGATCGTCTCGCCCGGTTGCAGGAGCTGTTCCCGATTCCGCTGGTGCTCAAAGAGTTGCCCGATTGGCAGACATTGCGCAATGGGCTCGCAGAGGGTGACTGCGACATCATTCCCTATGTCGGAACCCGCAAGAAGGCCGTGGAGGGCATGCGGTTAAGTCGTCCGATGATGGAGACCGATGCCGCCATCCTCTACAAGGGAGAAAATCTCAAACAGGCCCGCTTTCTGGTCTACTCGGTGGCAGACTCTGCCCGCCTGCTGCACGAGCTCTATCCCCAGGCACGCATTATTTCCCTAAAAAGCGGAGAGAAGGTCTACGACGCGCTGCAGAGTGGCAAGGGTGATGCCTATCTGGGGGACTATCTGCAACTGCGCTATCTGATGCGCGAGTTTCCTGCCGATGGTTTGCGCCTGCGCCGCCTGTTTGGTGAGGATCGGATCATCAGCTATCGCTTGATGATGCGTGATCAGCCTGAGTTGGCCAATCTGGTGGACACCCTGATCCGTCATATGCCCGCCGGTACTATCTATACCGATCTGGCCCGTTATCTCGATCAGGGGTCGCTCTACGTCAACCAACCCCACTTCAGCGATACCGAGCAGGCCTGGTTATCCGGCCGCGGGCGCACCATTCGTCTTGTGGTCAATCCCGAGTTGATGCCCTATAGCGGTGTCAATGATCTGGGGGAGCCGAAAGGGTGGAGCGCGGATGTGCTGCGCTGGGTCACCCAGGAGACCGGCCTGAAATACAAGCTGGTACCTGCAGCCAGCAAGGCGGAGGCCGTAGAAAAGCTGCGCCTTGGTGAGGCGGATATGATGGCCGGTTTGCCGGAATCCCCGGCATTGACGGATCAGTTCATTTTCAGTCGGACGATCTCCACCAATCGGTTTGCCTTGATCAGCAAGCGCAAGCTGGCTGCCGATAGCATCACCCAGCTCAAGCGGCAGCGTATTCTGGTGCCTGAATCCCTCTACGATCCCTCCTTGCTCGCCCTGCTTGGTGATCAGGAGTGGCTTCGCACCGACGGCCTCGAGCAGGGGTTAGCAGCGATCAAGCAAGGCAAGGCTGACGCCATGCTGAGCGAGCTATATCAGCTGCAATATCCCCAGCGTACCAACTTGCTGGAAGGGCTCGATATCGAGGAGCTGGAAGATCGTTTCGGCCTAGGCTTTGCCATCAACAAGAGTCAGACCGAGCTAGCCGGTGTGATGGATCGCAACCTGATGGCGCTGACCAGCACCCAGATCGACGAACTTAACCAGCGCTGGCGCCGCTTGCTCGTCGTGCAGCAACCCGGTGTGAGCTACGCCGCCTGGTTTGGCTCCATTGCCATGGCACTGCTGATCAGCGGCATTGTCATCGGCGGGATCTGGCGTTCCCGCCAGCAACTGGCAAGGGAAGTGGCCCAGCGTCACGCCGCCGAGAAGGCGCTGGCCATCGAGAGCGAGCTGCGGGAAACCATGTTTCAGGCGTTGCCGGTGCCCGTCTATCTGCGCAACAGCCAGGGCAAGGTGATCAAATCCAATAAACAGGGGCGACGTCTGGCCCTGCGCTACTCTCAGCAGTTGATGCTGCCGCCGGTTCAGCCGCAAAAGAGCGAAGGGGAGCTGGTGCTGGGGGATCAGGTCTTCGCCTATGCCCAGCATCCGCTGCGGCTGGACAAGCAAGCACCTGCCACCGATCTCATCGCCCTGTCGGATATCAGTGTGCTGCGTGAGCAGGCCCGTTTTCTACGTCAGGCAGAGCGCCGCCTGCGTGCCCTGACCAATACAGTCCCCGGCGTGGTGCTGCAGTTTATGTTCGAGCGGGGACGGGTAGGGGCCATCGAGTTTATCAGCCGAGGCTGTTACGAGCTGCTGGGGCTGGCGAGCCAGCAGATCCGCCGTGAGCCCAAACGGGTGCTCATTATGCTTGAGCGCGAGGATCGCCGCCGGGTAAGCCGTGAGATGTTCGCCATGTTGCAGGCTGGCAAACCCTTCGCATTCACCCTGCGCTATCACCATCCGACCAAGGGTCTGCGCTGGTTGCAGCTCTATGGCCGTGGCCGCAGTCAACCGCATGGTTGGCGAATTTATGCGGTGATGCAGGATGCCACTGCCCGGGTCGAGCAGGATCAAGCATTGCAGCACTCCCATGAACAGGCGCAGCAGGCGGTGCAGGCCAAGGGCCGTTTCCTGGCGGCGATTAGCCACGAGATCCGTACACCGATGAACGCCATGCTCGGCTTGCTTGAGTGGCTGGCCAGCACCCCTTTGTCGAGAGAACAGGATTCGGCGCTGGCGCGGGTGCGTCAGGCGGGGGATGAGCTGCTCGGCCTGCTCAACGATGTACTCGACTTTAGTCGCAACGAAAACAGCAAACTCTCCCTCTCGCCCCAGCCCACCGATTTCGCCGAGCTGTGCGAGCACGTGGCGGCGGTGCACTGGAGCAAGGCCAGATCCAAACGGCTGCAATTACGATTGCGGCTTGACCCCGCCTTGCCAGCCTTGCTGACTCTCGATCCCCATCGGGTACGGCAAGTGCTCCACAATCTGCTCTCCAATGCCATCAAGTTCAGCCTGCGTGGGGAAGTGGTGCTGTGGGTCGAGGTAGTCGCATCGACCTTGCGCTTCGGGGTCGATGATGAAGGGCCGGGGATCACCGCCAAGATGCGTCCTACTCTCTTTATGCCATTCGAACAGTTTGCTGTTGAAGGGCAGTTGCGGGCGCCGGGCACCGGCCTTGGTCTGGCGATCTGCAAGCAGCTGCTCGAGCAGATGGGCGGGTTGATCGATGTCGAGGGACGCCCGGGCGGTGGTAGCCGCTTCTTCTGCGAGTTGCCGTTGCAACAGGTTCAGCAAGATATCGATTGGCAGCCAAGAGTACGCCAGTTATCCCTCTCACTGCCTCACGATGAGGTTTTGGGGGTCACGCCCTGGTTGTCCAGGCTCGGTATTCATGTTGCCAGTCGTGCGGTTGATCTGCTGCAGGCCGAGAGAGACGAGGATAGTCTGTATCACTGGTCATGGCAGGGGGAGTCCTGGGTGCCGGGCACCATGATCAGCCTGTTCCAGCCACGGATGACATCAGAGCAACCTGTGGGTGAGATGCAGCCCGGGCTTGGTATGCGGGTACTGCTTGTTGAGGATCACGATGTCAACCGGGAGCTGATCTGTATGCAACTGGGGCAACTCGGTGCAAGCGTAGTCAGTGCCGCCAATGGGCAGCTGGCGCTGGAGATGCTGGTGAAGCACCAGGTGGATCTTGTGTTGACAGACCTGCAGATGCCGGTGATGAACGGGGCCGAACTGTGCAGGCAATTGCGCAAATCCGCGCGTTGGGCCCGTCTTCCGGTCTATGTGATCACCGCAGATCTCAGTGAGCAAGCGGCAAGGGAGCTGCAATCCTGCGGTTGCGATGGTCATCTGGACAAGCCGGTCGCCCTCAAGGTGCTGGCGACCTTGCTGCGCCATATTGGCAAAGAGGGGAGCAATGCTGTCGCCCCGACGCCGGTTGCCTCGTTGCTGACCGATGAACTGGCTGCCCTTTATCTGAAGGCTACCCGTGATGATTTGGCCGAACTTGAACGCTGCTGCACAGAAGAAGATGAAGTTGGCGTGAATGCTGCTTTACACAAGCTGAAGGGGGCCGCCAGAATGGTAGGAGCCACGGCGCTGGTGACGGTGATTGACGAGTGGCAACAAGCCCCCCATCCAGCTCTACAGAGCAGTTTGAACCGGGCGTTGGATGAGTTCAGCCAGCATTTCTCGAAAAGGACCCAAGATGATCATTACTGATGAAGAACTGCTGGCGTTGCTCGACTCGGAAGAGCACGAGGCGGCAGATTTTTGCCCTGTCTTGCTCTATGCGCTTGATCGGGCCTCCCATGAGCTGGCAAAGAGCACGACACTCCCCTCTTATGTCACTTTGCAGCGCACCCAACCGGACGCCTGCTGGCAGTGGGAAGGGTTGTTTGCGGCAGGAGCCATTGCCCTTTACGATCCTGCCGCTCACCAGCAGGCGGACTATTTCCCCGAGTTGCAGCATCATCAGGGAATTTATGCCATTGGTGAAGATTGGCTGGGAGGACTTGCCGCCAGTTACCGTGACTGGAACAACTGGCTGGCGGCCAAGCGGGTACTGCTGCTAGAAGATCACCCGTTTCAGGGGATGCAGTTACAGCAGGCTATCGCCGAACTGGGGCTCTCCTGCCAGTGGGTGCAGGATGAAACTGCCTGTCTTGCTGCGTTGGAGGCTGGCGACATCAGTCTGCTGGTGTGTGATCTCAGTCTGGTGGAGCAGGATGCCATCAGCCTGCTGATGAGCCAGCCGCAAATTCAGCGCAGCGGGTTGCCGATCATTCTCTTGTCGGCGCACGAGCAGACATTGATCGACGGTGCCCGCCGTCTGCTGCACGATGCCGGTTTCAATGTGCTGGCTGCACTGGCCAAGCCACTCGATGGCAACGAGTTGCTCAGGTTGCTGCGCGGACTCTATCTGGGGCCTCTGCGTCAGCGTCGGCTGAGTGGCCAACGTCGAACAATTCGTCGTTGGCAGGGGGAAGTGCAGGGTCAGCTTGGGCTGCTCTCCAGCCCCGCGACTCCTCATCCGGTCTGGCTGGCGGTAACGGGTTTACCCGGCCGCTGGGAGGCACTTAAAGAGTGGTTGACGGATCAGTCACGTAGCCCCACAGAGCTGACATTATTGATCCATCGTCGGGATCACCTGTTGAGCAATGGAGAGCGGTTTGCGCTGGTACTGCAAGCGAGTCTGGCGGGGAGCAAGCTGGCGTTGCTGCTCGATAACAGCCAGCATTTGCCATTCGATCTGCTGGAGCGTTTGCCGTTGAGCGCTTTGCTGCTGGGGCAGGCGCTTTTACCCGAAATAGAGTCATTGGCCATGGACTCCCTGCTGGGACGCTTTATGGCCCGAGTCAGAGAGCTGGGGATCGCCGTCTATCTCGATGATCCTTACAATCTGCTCGACGCCGAGGTGTGGCGGGAGCAGGGTATTGCGGGGCGCTGGTAACCCGTGCCCCGTTATCTCTGCTGGCCCATCCATCGGGAGCGTCTCTGCAAGGGGCTGGCAGGCTGGCCCCATCCGGCTTCGCGGTCGGTACTGCCACTGACGATGCAGGTCGCCGACCAACCTTGTCTGCTACGAGAGCTGCAGGGGGTGGATCCTGACCGTATGCTGGCCGCCTATGATGCGCTCAGTGAGGAGAGCATCTACTTGCGTTTTATGCGCCCCAAACGGAGGCCACCGCCGGAGCAGGTGGCCCAGTTTCTCAATTACCATCCCGAACACCAGATCTCGCTGTTGCTGACCGATCTTGCCGGTGAGCCGCTGGCTCAGGCTCAGTCCATCCGGCGTCGACTCCATCCGGAGCGTGCCGAATTTTCCTGCATCGTGGCAGATCATTTCCAGCACAAGGGAGCGGGACGGCGCATTCTGCTGGCGCTGGCACTGCTGGCCCGAGCTGAGGGGATCTGTGAGTGGACCGCGGAGGTGCTGGCCCAGAATCGTCCCATGCTCACTTTGCTCAAGCGCCTTGGTCTGCCGCTGACCCTGGTAACCGGGCGGGAGATGGTTTTTGTCAGGCTCGATCTGACCGTGCTGGATGAGTGGTTGCCCGCACAGCCACGCCAAGCTTTTAAGACCAAGGGCGAATAGTGGCGCTTTTTTCCCTGTGCTAAGGTCACACTATTATGCGGGGATAGACGGAGCAGCTTATGGCGCAGTCATACAAACATATCGTGATCCTAACCGGCGCGGGGATCTCTGCCGAATCCGGCATCAAGACTTTTCGTGCCTGCGACGGTTTGTGGGAAGAGCACAAGGTCGAGGATGTGGCGACCCCCGAGGGGTATGCCCGGGATCCCGAACTGGTGCTGCGCTTTTACAACTCCCGCCGCAAACAGCTGCAACAGCCCCAGGTTCACCCCAATCCGGCCCACTATGCGCTGGCCCGCCTCGAACGACTGCTGCCCGGTTCGGTGACTCTGGTCACCCAGAACATCGACAATCTGCACGAGAGCGCTGGCAGCAAGAACCTTATCCATATGCACGGCGAGCTGCTCAAGGCCCGCTGCCCCGAGTCCGGTCAGGTAATCGAGTGGCGTGGCGATCTCCATCAGGACGAGCTCTGCTCCTGCTGCCAGTTCCCCCAGCCGATGCGTCCCCATGTGGTCTGGTTTGGCGAAATGCCGCTCGGGCTGGATCGCATCTACAGCGCGCTTGCCCAGTGCGATCTCTTTATCTCCATCGGCACTTCTGGCGCTGTCTATCCTGCCGCCGGGTTTGTCCATGAAGCGGGATTGAACGGGGCGCACACCATCGAGCTCAATCTCGAGCCGAGCGAGGTGGGCAGCCAGTTTGACGAGAAACGTTATGGCCCAGCCTCCCTGCTGGTGCCCGCCTATGTCGATGAGTTGCTGGAGGCGTGCGGCATTCATCAACCGAGGCAAGTCGAGGGACACAACTGGATGGAGATGCGCGGTCCCTGAGCTAGTGTGCGACGGGACAGTTGCAATGGTTCGGTGAAATCGCCACACTGGCAACCATTTAAAAAATGGGACGCATTTGGCGCAAATTACCATGACCGCAGTAAAGCAATGGATCGCTTTTTTTCTCCTGATGCTGGCCAGTGCCAGTGCATCGGCCTCCATCCCCCTGATGACCCTGGTACTGCCAGATGGCCAGCAGGTGACTCTCGATGAGTCGGCCCTCTCCGCCTTGCCACAGACCGAATTCACCACCACTACCCCCTGGACTCAGGGTGCCCACCACTATCGCGGACCGACCCTGTCAGCCGTGCTGGCGGCGCAAGGGATCCCGGATGCCCGCAAGATCGCCGTCTCGGCCCTCAACGGCTATCAGCAGGTGGTGGATCTGGCACTGTTCGACGGCGTGCCGCTGACCCTGGTGCGCCAGGAGGACGGCAAACCGCTGACCCGGCGCAACAAGGGGCCGCTCTGGCTGCTCATCCCGTTCACCACCTATCCCAAGCTGGACGTGCCTGCCATTCACAACTGCATGGTGTGGCAGGTGACCCGCATCGAGATCGTCGATTGATGGGGCTATCCCGCCAAAATCTGCTGTTGGTTGCGGTGTCGCTGCTGTTTCTGCTCTCGTCGGGCAGCAGCCTCTATCTGCAGTATCGGCAAGAGCAGCTGGTCGATACCTTCTACCGCAATGTCCACTGGAACATCAGCCAGGTGATGCTCGAATCCCAGCGTTTCCTCTACGACCTGCAGCTCTATCGGGCTGGCAGACTGTCGATGGAGACCCTGAGCCTCGATTACGATCTGCTGTGGAACCGGCTCGACATCTTCCTCATCAGCAGCGAGACCGCCGAGATGCGCCAGCGGCACGGACTCGGCAAGGTGCTGGCCACCCTGTTCGAGCAGATCAAGCAGCTCGAACCCCAGATGGAGGCTGGTGCGCTGCGCGAGGGGGCTGAGCTTGCCCGCTTGCAGGAGGCGATCGCCAGCCAGACCCGTCTTATCGAACAGATAGGGGATCAGATCCTCTCCGGCCAGGAGCGGGAGCATTCGGTCAGCCAGATCCGCAACAGCCTGTTCTGGCTGCAGATCTGGCAACTGATCCTGCTGCTGACCGGTGGCGCTCTGGTCGCAGCCCTCATTCGCGCCAATCTGGCGAACCGCCGGCTTGCCCTGCTCGATCCCCTGACCCAGCTTGGCAACCGCCGTGCCCTGCAGGAACAGCTCTCTCGCGCTCTGCATGCTGGCGAGGTGAGCGCTTTGGTGGTGCTCGATCTCAAGCGCTTCAAGCAGGTCAATGATCTGCTGGGTTATCAGGTCGGTGATCGGCTGTTGCAGATGGTGGCCAACAAGCTGCTGCAGGCCCATGGCAGCCACGCTTACCGGCTCGGCGGAGATGAATTTGCCGTGGTGCTGACCAAGGCGAATGATGCGCTGGAAACCGCCATTCATGAGCTGGTGGATCTGCTCCATTTCGAGTTCGTGACCCGGGAGTGCAGCTTCGATCTTGCCTGTCGGCTCGGGGTAGCCAAGGCACAGCAACAGGATGCCGCCCGGTTGCTGGATCAGGCGATCCTGGCCCTTAATCAGGCCAAGCGTAGCCAGGAGGGGGCGATCAGCTGGTTTGAGCCTGCCATGCTGCAGCAGTTGCAGTTGAGTCAGCAGCAGCTTCATCAGCTGCGAGAGTGGCTAGCGGGGCGCGAGCCTGCACCGCTGCGAGTGGCATTGCAGGCGCTGACGGACGGGCAGGGCAACGACATGTGGCAATTGGCGCTTGAGTGGCGTGAGCAGGGAGTGCCCTGCCAGATGCGCTGGCTGCAGGAGTGCGGTGTGCTGGGGCCCGTGTTGGCCCGGGTGCTGCAAACGCACGAGGCGCAGTATGCCGATGGTCGGGCACTGCTGGTCCCGCTCGACAACCAGGCCCAGCTGACCCATCTACTGGCCTATCTGCCGGGGTCTTCCCGCACGCCGCTGGTGTTGCTGATACCAACGCTGCAGCCGGATGGTGTCTTGCTGGCGGGATTGCAGCAGCAGCGTTGCTCTCTGGCGCTCAGAGAGATTGGCAGCACCACCGCGGCGCAGTTGGCAGCCGGCTGGCCTGTCCGCTACTGGCTGCCGCAGGGTGATGAAGATGGCGAGTTGTTGCAACCGCTGGCCCGACGATTGGGGTTGGTGCCACTGCAAGTGCTGGCAACCAGGGAAACGAGGTCGCTGGCCTGAGGGCAAAAAGCGGTATTGCACCGGCAAGAGACAGAATGAAACAAGGCGACCTCGGGGTCGCCTTGTTCTTTTGTTGCCCCTGAAAATCAGGGGCGAGGGGCGCAGGATTGCCTGATCACCAGGTCAGGGTCGACGGTGATCAGGTGATTCTCCACCGCTTCGCCGTTGATCCGCGCCAGCAGGCGGGTGACGGCGAGGCGCCCCAGCTCCTCTTTGGGCTGGTTGACGGTGGTGAGCGGCGGCGACATAAATTCGGCCAGCGCCACATTGTCATAGCCAACGATGGAGATATCCCGCGGGATCACCAGCCCCGCCTGATGGGCGGCACTGATGGCCCCCATTGCCATCATGTCGTTGCAGACAAAGAGGGCGGTGGGACGCTCGGGCAATGCCAGCAGACGGGTCATCGCCTGATGGCCGCTGGCGCAGTCAAAATCACCCTCCTGGATCCAGGCTTGATTGATCGTGATACCCGCCTCCTGCAACGCCTGCTCAAAGCCAGCTTGGCGCTGGTTGGCGGGGGCGCGGCTGTGGGGGCCTGTGATACAACCGATGGCGGTATGGCCCAGCTCAATCAGATGGCAGGTTGCGAGATAACCGCCGTGGAAGGAGTTGTCGGCGATAAGATCCACATCTTCGCTGACCAGCCCCCAATCCATCACCACCACAGGCAGGCTCTTGAGCCAGTCGAGCTGATTGAACACCTCTTGTTGGCCTTCGCTGCACATGATCAGCAGGCCATCGACCCGCTTGCGCAGCATCATCTTGAGGTAGGAGAGGGCGGTTTCCGCCTGACCTTCGGTGTTGCCGAGCATCAGGTTGTAGCCCTGCTCGAAGCAGTAACGCTCCACCCCGCGCACCACCTCGGCAAAGAAGGGGTTGCTGGAGGTAGTGACCAGCATGCCGATACTGTTGGTCTCCTTCACCTTGAGGCTGCGGGCCACCAGACTCGGGGCATAGTTGAGCTCGCGCATGGCCGCGAAGACCCGCTCGCGGGTCTCCTCGGCCACGAAACGGGTCTCGTTGATAACATGGGATACGGTGGTGGTGGAGACCTGGGCCCTCGCCGCCACCTCCTTGATATTGGCCATCAGTGCCCCTGTGCAGTCTGCTCAAGCAGGAAGGCGTCGACCTCCTGCTTGCTCGGGATGGAGCTCTGGGCGCCGAAGCGGGTGACGGAGAGTGCCGCCGCCCCGTGGGCAAAGCGCACCGCGCTGTGGAAATCGGCACCGGCCAGTTCCGCCGCCAGTAGGGCGCCGTTGAAGGTATCGCCCGCGGCAGTGGTATCCACCGCCTTGACTCGAAAGCCCGGAATCAGCTGTTGCTGCTGTGCGTTGCTGCAATAGACCCCCTGCGACCCCAGGGTGATCATCACGTCCGCAATCCCCATCTGGTGGAAGCGGGCGGCCGCCTCGCGGGCGCTCGCTTCATCGGTGACTTTGACGCCGCTCAACAGCTCCGCTTCGGTCTGGTTGGGGGTGATAAGGTCGACCAGAGCCAACAGCTCAGCGGAGAGCGGGCGGGCGGGGGCGGGGTTGAGCACCACCCGGGTGCCGTGGGCGCGGGCCAGCCGTGCAGCTTCATGGACGCTCTCGAGTGGCACTTCCAGTTGCAACAGCAGGGTGTGGGCGTCGGCGATCATCGCTTCATGGCCTTTCACCACGGATGGGGTGAGGGCGCCGTTGGCTTCGGCTGAGATGCCGATGCTGTTCTCCCCCTCATCGCTCACATAGATGATGGCGATCCCGGTGGGGAGCTTGGGGTCGAGCTCGACGGCGCTCACGTCGATGCCGTCTTTAGCAAAGCCGGTCTTCATCTGGTGGCCGATGGCGTCATCGCCGATGCGGGCGATAAAGGAGACTTGTGCACCTAACCGGGCGGCGGCCACCGCCTGGTTGGCGCCCTTGCCACCGGGCACCACTTGATAGCTGTGGCCGGTCAGGGTTTCACCTGGGCGAGGAAAGTGGGGAACGCGCAGCACATGGTCTGCATTGACACTGCCCAGAACGACGAGACGATTCATGTTGAGTACTCCTGATGCATCTTGGCATGGACACGAAAGCCGGATCCAGGCCGGGAGGCACCGTAAACCTTGAGTGAAAAGGGGGAGGCGAACCTCCCCCCATCAACTTACTTGCTGACCACTTGCAGCGGAACCGGGATGGATTTTTCCACCGGCTGACCCTTGAGCACCTTGTCGGCGGTTTCCACGCCGATGGCGCCAATCAGGGCGGGCTGCTGGGCCACGGTGGCGGCCAGTTTACCCTTGGCCACGGCGGCCTTGCCATCGTCGGTGCCGTCGAAGCCGACGATCATCACCTCTTTGCCGGCGGCCTGCACGGCGCGGATGGCACCCAGCGCCATCTCGTCGTTCTGGGCAAAGACTGCTTGAACGGTCGGGTGGGCAGCCAGCAGGTTTTCCATGACGTTCAGACCCTTGGTGCGGTCAAAGTCGGCAGGCTGGGAAGCCAGCACCTGCAGCTTGTTGGCTGCCACGGCCAAGGCAAAGCCTTCACCACGGTCGCGGGCGGCGGAGGTACCGGCGATCCCTTCCAGCTGGATCACCTTGGCACCGGTACCCAGTTTCTCGGTGATAAAGTCACCGGCCAGCTTGCCGCCTGCCACGTTGTCGGAGGCAATGTGGGCCTTGACCTCACCCTGCGCAGCGCCGCGGTCCAGGGTCAGTACCGGAATTCTGGCGCGGTTGGCCAGACGAATGGCGTTGCCGACCGCTTCGGAGTCGGTGGGGTTGATCAGAATGGCGCCGACCTTGCGTACGGTGAGATCTTCCATGTTGGAGAGCTCTTTGGCCGGGTCATTCTGGGAGTCCAGCACCACCAGCTCGTAGCCAAGCTCTTTGGCTTTGGCTTCGGCCCCCTCTTTCATGGTGACGAAGAAGGGGTTATTAAGGGTGGAGACCACCATGGCCAGGGTTTGATCGGCGGCCTGGGCGGTGCCCAGCACGGACATGATGGCGGCAGCGAGCAGGGTATTGAGCTTTTTCATCATTTCATTCCTTGTGTGTGGCTTGTCTTATCAACGATTGCTTTTGTTATCGATCATCACGGCAAGCAAGATCACGCTGGCCTTGGCGATCATCTGGTAATAGGAGGATACGTCGAGCAGGTTGAGGGCGTTGTTCAGGAAGCCGATGATCAGCGCACCTATCAGGGTGCCCATGATGCGGCCCTTGCCGCCCATCAGGCTGGTACCACCCAGCACCACAGCGGCGATGGCATCCAGCTCGTAACCCATGCCCGCCGTCGGCTGGGCAGAGGAGAGGCGAGAGGTAACGATAAGCCCTGCCAGCGCCGAGAGCGCGCCGCACAGACCATACACCGCCAGCTTCACCCGATCCACATTGATACCGGAGAGGCGGGTAGCAGACTCGTTGCCGCCCAGCGCGTAGATGTATCGACCCAGACGAGTGTGGTTGAGCATGAACCAGGCGAGCAGGAAGACGATGGCCATCAGCCAGATGGGCACCGGCAGACCGAACAGGTAACCGGTACCGAGCCAGGCGAAGTGATCGGCGCCGTCACTGAAACCGGTGGAGATGGGGCGACCCTCGGTATAGACCATGGTGATGCCGCGCAGGGCGGTCATGGTGACCAGGGTGGCGATAAATGCCTGTACCTTGCCCTTGGCAATGATGAGGCCGCTGACGCCGCCCAGCAGGGCGCCGGCACCCAGAGTGAGGGGCACCACCAGCCAGATCGGCAGCTCCATCGCTACCATAGTCGCCGCCAGCGCACCGCACAGGGCCAGTACCGAGCCGACCGACAGATCAATACCGGCGGTGAGGATAACCAGCGTCATACCGACCGCCATGATGGCGTTGACCGAGGTCTGGCGCAGGATGTTGAGCAGGTTGTCGGCGGTGAAGAAGTTGGGGCTCAGGAAGGAGACCACACCAATCAGGACCAGCAGCGCGACCAGGGATTTGTTCTCGATCCACCAGGCCTTGTTCATGATGCCGCGGCGGGGAAGGGTTTGGGTTGTCATTGTGCTGCCTCTTGCTCTGCTTGCCACTGTTTACCGACTGCCGCCGCCATCAGCTTCTCCTGATTGGCATCGCGGGTGTTGAACTCTGCGCTGATGCGCCCTTCGTGCATCACCATGATGCGATCACTCATGCCGAGCACTTCCGGCATCTCGGAGGAGACCAGAATGATGCTCATCCCCTCCTTCTTGAACTGGTTGATCAGCTGATAAATTTCCTTTTTCGCCCCCACGTCGACGCCGCGGGTCGGCTCGTCGAGGATCAGCACCTTGGGCCGGGTCAACAGCCCCTTGGCGATGGCCACCTTCTGCTGGTTGCCGCCAGAGAGCAGCTTTATCAGCTGATCCTGACTCGGGGTCTTGATGTTGAACAGGCGCACATAGTCGCTCACCGCCTGCCGCTCGGCCTTGCCGTCAATCTTGCCGTTGCTGATGAACTCGTCGAGGGCGCACAGACTCATGTTCTCCCGCACCGAGAGCTCCAGCACCAGTCCATCACCTTTGCGATCTTCGGAGATATAGGCGATACCGGCGGCAAGACCATCGGCCGGACTGGTTGGCACCAGCGCGTGGCCATCGACCGTGATTTCACCGCTGCTGACGGGGCTGGCGCCATAGATAAGCTTCATCAGCTCGGTACGGCCGGAGCCCATCAGGCCGCTAAAGCCCAGAATTTCCCCCTGACGCAGGGAGAAGCTCACCCCGCGCACGCCGGGACCGGTCAGATCCTTCACCTGCAGACTGACAGGGCCAAGCTCGCGTTCAAGGCGCGGATACTGCTCTTCCAGACGGCGACCCACCATCATCTCTATGATCCTGTCTTCATCCAGATCGCTCACCGCCTTCTCGCCGATCCACTTGCCATCGCGCAGCACGGTGACCCGATCGCAGATCTCGAAGATCTCTTTGAGGCGGTGGGAGATATAGACGATGCCGCAACCCTGCTCACGCAACTCGCGGATAACCTTGAACAGTTGCTCGGTCTCGGTATCGGTCAACGCATCGGTGGGTTCGTCCATGATGATGACGCTGGCATCGAACGACAGCGCCTTGGCAATCTCCACCATCTGCTGTTCGCCGATGGAGAGATCCCCGAGCCGAGTATCCGGGCCATGCTTGACGCCAAGTCGCGCCAGCAGGCCGCTCGCCCGCTCGCGCAGCTGTTTGTGGTCGATGCTGCCAAAACGGGTGCGCGGTTCGCGCCCGAGGAAGATGTTGGCGGCAATCGACAACTCCGGCAGCAGGTTCAACTCCTGATGGATGATGCTGATCCCCTGATCCTGAGAGTCGCGCGGCCCCTTGAAGTGAACCGGTTGACCGCGATAGCTGACGCTGCCCGTATCGGCCTGATAGATGCCGGTCAGCACCTTCATCAGGGTGGATTTGCCGGCGCCATTTTCACCGAGCAGGGCCATCACCTGACCCGGATAGACTTTGAGGCCCGCCTCATCGAGGGCGCGCACCCCGGGGAAGGTCTTGACGATTCCGGAAAGAGCCAGAATGGGCGAGGGGAGCATATTGGCGTTGCTCATAGCTGCTTCCTTGGGAATTTAAAACGCCACGCCGGCGCAGAGAATGAGATTGGCGTAGGGGGTCACCTCGCCGCTGCGCACGATGGCCTTGCTCTGCTGGGAGCGAGCCTTGAATGCTTCGTGCAGGCAGTACTCGATGGTGATGGGCTTGCCCTGGGCGGCGGCGTGCGCCTCCAGCTGATCCACAAGCGCCTGATGGGCGGCGGGGCTGATCTGCTTGATCTCGCTTGCCATGATCACCTTCTCCACCACCAAGTCGGTGAGCAGGGCGGTCAGCACGGTTTCAAGGCTCGGCGTCCCCGCCATCAGCGCCAGATCGATCCGCTCCGGTCCCGTCGGAATGGGCAGGCCGGCATCGCAGACGGTGATCTCGTCGGTGTGACCCATCCGTGCCACCAGGGCACTCAGGGGAGCATTGAGCAGTACGCCTCGTTTCATACAGCACCTCATCAGGCCTTGGCCCGTCAATCTGTGAACCGTTAGGCAACCGGTTACGCAACCGGTTGCGTCATGGCGCAAAGATAGGCTTTTTACTAAGGAAGGGCCACGGCAAAACCACGGAAATGTGAAAACGATCTCAAAGGCGGGAGAAGAAGTGCAGGGGAGGCGGCAGGAAGGGTGTCAGCAGAGCCCTGACACCCTTGTTATTTATCGAGCTATTGATTTTATGGTTAGTTGGCCAGTGCCTTGGCGACCGCCGGACGGCTCAGCATGCGCTGATAATGATCGGCAACCTTGGGGAATTCACTGATCTCGACCTCATCGCTTTTCAGCCAGCCCGCGACCACGAACAGATAGATATCCGCCACGCTGAACTGCTCGCCCAGCACCCAGGGGCCTGCCAGATAGTGCTGCTCAATCTGGGCAAAGCCGTCACGCATATTGCTGGCGACTTTCTGCTGCATGGCGGCAATGGCCTGCTCGTCATCGGCCCAGCGGCTGCCACGGCGACCGTGGGCGTGGGAGACATGCACTGTGGAGGCGAGGAAGCTGTTGACCTCCTGCATGCGGGCCAGCAGGAACGGGTTGTCCAGCGGCGCCAGTTTGGCATCGGGGAAGCGCTGCGCCACATAGAGCAGCAGTGCCGGGGTCTCGGTCAGGGTGCCCTGCTCGGTGACAAGGGCAGGCACCCGCCCTTTGGGGTTGATGGCAAGATACGCAGGATCACGCTGCTCCCCTGCGGCGAGGTTGACGAGACGGGGTTGGAACGGGGCATTCGCTTCCAGCAGGGCAATCTGCACGGCCATGGCACAGGTGCCGGGAGCGAAATAGAGGGTCAGATCGGACATGAATACTCCTGATTGGCTCAGGCCACCCGCGATATCGGCGAAAAATGTGTTTTCGTGATACCTCGAGGGGTCATGAAAAAAGAGAGGGGGCAACGTTTGCCCCCTCAACCAATCTACACCCCTTAGAGGTGATGAAAAAGCGCAGAATTAATCGGTTTGTTTGACCATTTCATAAATTCCTCGGCTAAGGGTGCAAATCAGATGGTGTTGAACTTGATGGGATAGTTGATACCTGAGGATGGGCGGTTGGTACTGAAAGGACTGGGGCACAATAGCGTCCTTGGTTGTTCTCCCGCTCTTGCACGATATGATCGTCATCAGATATTCTAATTTTTGGGTCGTTACAATGAATCCTATCTAACAAGACTGATCTTCATTTAGATCATCAAACAGAAAACGGCCTTTTTAGATAACTTTTTGATGACTGCAATCGTTTGTGTTTGATACCATGTTCTTCTACAAACTTTCCACGGCTTTCATGGTGGCTATAATGTTTTATCATGCTTTAATCCGGTTATAAAACAGCATGTAGGTAGTTGGAAATATATATGCAGTAGCCATGTTGTTTACTAAGAGAAGGGGAGTGAAACTCAGCGAAATTGAGAGTCTTAAGGAAAGGTAGGAAGTAGGTTAAGGAAAATAAAGAGGTGATCAATGGATGATGAAAAGGGAAACTCAAGCAATATCAAAAATAAAACCAAACTGATATCGGGTTTTGTAGCTTTGGCCGTGATAGGCGGAGGGTGGTACTGGTGGCTTAAAGAGCCCTATATTGAGCCAGAGATTAATCCCACCCCAACAGAATTGTTTACTATTCAGGGTGAGTTTCCTTTTGATAAGGGCTATCAATTAGCTGTTCATAGTACTTTCATTGCATCTAATAAAACTGACTCTACTTGCAGCAAAACTTTTTATGCGTTCGGTGTTATACCTGCAAATACTAGACTCAGGGGATGGCAAATAGATAACCCCATTAAGAAATATCAATCAAACAGATTCAGTGTAAAAGTGTCAAAAGACTATTTATTGCCTGGCCGATGTAATTGGGTGTTAGATTCTGTTGGCTATTTTATAGTGAAGGCAGGTTCCGAGTTGGAGGCTAATTTGAAAGCTAACCCTTCAGATCAACATAATCGTCAAGGGTATTTTTTATCTTCAGCATACAGTAATTGGAGTGAGTTAAAACTGGGGAGTGTAAATATTTCATGCCGACCAGATGTTGGTCTTAACAAATTAAAAGGTGGTGTTGTTTGTAAGCGACTGAATCAAAGAGAAGTAAATACATATAGACGTAAATATAAAGTTCATAATAAACCGCTACCATCGATAGTTAATTTTAAATTCGTTATGGAGGACAAAATGTCAAGCGCTAAACAAAATACTGTTTTAGAGAGTGCATATGGCGATCCACTAAATAATAATTTGTCCTATGAAAAGGGGGTATAAAGACTGTTAGTTAGATTAGCGAATCGTAATCGGACGTTAGCTGTTTCGATAAAATTGCACAGTTATTCCCCATAAACACATCCGTTTTGCCTATATCTCCACAGTGGGGTCGCTATGAGTTCCTCCCTTCTAAATGGAGAAATACATCGCCCCCCCTCATATTTCCCTACAAATTTGCTCTGAAGCCGGCTGCAGTGGAGCACTTACAAAAATTGTGGTCTGTCTGGCTTAAAGATGACTATCTATATATTTTGCTGTTAATCGATGCGCGCCTGTGCCTCTCAGTGTCTATGACTGTTGTGCTTAAAAATTGCGCTGGTGGTTAAAAAGAGAAGGGGGCAAATATTGCCCCCTTTATCCATTAAGCCCGTCAGAGGGTCGATTAACCGCCGACTTAACCGGCCTTGGCCACCATGGCTTTAAGCTGCAGGAAGTACTGCTCGTAGAGGCGGGAGGCATCACCCACATCGGACTGGAATTCGCCCTTGCGCTTGATCTCGTCGCTCGGGAAGACCATGGGGTTGTTGCGAAGCGCTGGGGTGAGCAGGGGAATGGCATCCTTGACTGGGGTGGGGTAGCCAATTGCCTCGGCCACCTTGGCGGCCACATCGGGGCGCATCAGGAAGTTGATCAGGGCGTGGGCCTCTTTCACATGCTTGGCCTTGGCCGGGATGGCGAGGTTGTCCATCCAGAGTACCGCCCCTTCTTCGGGGTAGGTCATCTGGATGGAGGGGTATTCGCGCTGGGCGCCGTAGGCCGAGCCGTTCCACAGCATGCCGATATTGACCTCACCGGCGATAAAGGGGTCGGCCGGGTTGTCGGAGTTGAACGCCTTGACGTTGGGCATCAACTTTTTCAGGTATTCGAACGCTTCGGCAATTTGCGCCTTGTCCTGGGTGTTGGGGCTATAGCCCAGTTGCACCAGCGCGATATGGAACACCTCGCGGGCATCGTCCATCAGCAGCAGGCTCTCTTTCCACTCCGGTGCCCAGAGCTGCTTCCAGCTGGTGACCGGCTGCTCGATGATGTCGGTGTTGGTGCCGATCCCGGTTGCGCCCCAGATATAGGGGATGGAGTAGCGGTTGTCCGGGTCGTACTCGTGGTTGAGCAGGGTAGGGTCGAGATGCTTGAAGTTGGGCAGCTGGGCGCGATCCAGCGGCTGCAGCATCCCCTCTTTGGCCATTTTCGAGATGAAGTAGGTGCTGGGCACCACCACGTCATAGCCGTCGCCATGGGTTTTCAGCTTGGCGTAGAGGGTCTCGTTGGATTCGTAGGTGGAGTAGATCACCTTGATGCCGGTCTCTTGCTGGAACTGCTCCAGCAGGCCGTCCGGCACATATTCCGACCAGTTGTAGAAGTAGACCACCTTGTCATCGGCCGCGTGAGCGCTCTGGCTCAGCAGCGGGGTGGTGAGGGTGAGGGCGGCTGCCAGCAGGGCGCCAGCCTTGTGTTGGATTGTCATCAACAACTCCTTGGGGTTATGGGGCCTTGCGGCCCACCGTGACAGAGTTCGCCAAAGGTGGCGGGGACGAAACGGGCAGGGTCACCCCTGCCGTTTACGCAGTAACAGTTGCGCCAGCAGCACCATCCCGAGGGAGGCGACCAGCATCAGGGTGGCCAGGGCGTTGACCTCGGGGGAGACCCCCACCTTGACCATGGAGTAGATCTTGAGCGGCAGGATCTCGTAGGCCGGGCCGGTAACAAAGGAGCTCACCACCACGTCGTCCAGCGACAGGGTAAAGGAGAGCAGCCAGCCTGCCATCACCGCCGGCAGGGCCAGCGGCAGTATGATGCGGCGCAGGATGATCCACTCGCCTGCCCCCAGATCCCGCGCCGCCTCCAGCATCCGCACATCAAAGCCACACAGCCGCGAGTAGACGGTGATCACCACGAACGGCAGACAGAAGGTGATGTGGGCAATCAGCAGCGACCAGAAGCCCAGCGCAATGCCGGTCACTACAAACAGGGTCAGCAGCGAAATGGCCATCACGATATCGGGGGACATCATCACCACGAACAGCATGCCGCTGACGTACTGCTTGCCGCGAAAGCGGTAGCGAAACAGCGCCACGGCGGTGAGGGTGCCGATCAGGGTCGCTGCGGTGGCGGTGAGGGCGGCGATGGTCAGGGAGTGCTGGGCCGCCTGCATCAGGCTTGCGCTGGCAAACAGCTTCTCATACCAGCCAAGGGTAAAGCCGCGCCAGTCGATGCCATATTTCGACAGGTTGAAGGAGTTGGCGATCAGCACCCCGATGGGCACATAGAGATAGCCAAACACCAGCAGCAGAAACAGAGCCTTCAGTGCGCGCATCATGCCAGCTCCCCCTTCTTGCTCAATAGCTTGCCTGCCCGCCAGTAGCAGTAGACCAAGAGCGCCATCAGCACCGTCAGCATCACGCTGATGGCGGCGCCAAAGGGCCAGTCACGGCTGTTGAGGAACTGGGTCTTGATCAGGTTGCCGATCAGCAGATGCTTAGCGCCCCCCAGCAAGTCGGAGACATAGAACATCCCCATGGCGGGCAGGAACACCAGCAGACAACCGGCGATGATGCCGGGCAGGGTGAGGGGCAAAATGATCCGCACCAGCCGCTGCCAGCCGTTGGCGCCGAGATCCCGCGCCGCCTCCAGCAAACGGCCATCCAGCTTCTCGATGCTGGAGTAGAGCGGCAGCACCATAAAGGGGAGCAACACATAGACCAGTCCGATGATGACGGCCACCTCGGTATACATCATCTGCAGCGGTCGCTCGATGAGCCCCAGATCCAGCAGCCAGCCATTGATCAGCCCCCGGGTGCCGAGCAGCACTTTCAGCGCATAGGTGCGAATGAGGGAGTTGGTCCAAAACGGCACCACCACCAGAAACAGCAGTAGCGGGCGGATACGCGCTGGCAGATGGGCCAGCAGCCAGGCAAAGGGGTAACCCACCAGCAAGCAGATGCTTGTAGCGAGCAGTGCCAGCCAGAGGGAGTGGAGCAGCACCTCGAAATAGAGGGGGTCCAGCAGGCGGCCATAGTTGTTCAGGGTAAAGAGCGGCGCGATAAGCTCGGACTCATCGCGCGTGAGGAAGCTGACACCGATGATCATCAGGTTGGGCAGGAAGACAAACAGCGTCAGCCAGCCCAGGATCAGCGCAATGGCCGTGTTGCGAAAGCCGTTGTGGGCAAAGCTGTGCGGTACCCGCAGATTAGTGAGGCTCATAGGGCAGCACCACCTCCCAGCTGTCGACCCAGTGGATCGCCACCTCCTGACCCAGACGGTAGTCAAAGTCGGGGTCATCCTCGTCGAAGAACTCGGAGATAAGCAGCTGTTTGCCACTTTCGAGTTCGATCACCGAATCCAGCGTCGCCCCCTTGTAGTTGCGCTCGCGGATATTGCCACGCAGCGCACCGCTCTGATCGTCATCCTGATCGAGAATGCGCAGATCTTCCGGGCGCAGCAGCACCAGCACCTTGTCGTCTGGCTGGAACGGCAAGGTGGTATGGAGCAGGCATTCGCGACCTTCTACCTCGGCCTGCCAGATACCGGGTTCGCGCTGGCTGATCAGCTTGCCATCCATCACGTTGATCTCGCCGATAAAGCGGGCCACGAACAGGTTGGCTGGCGACTCGTAGATATCGCGCGGGGTGCCGCGCTGGATGATCTTGCCCCCCTCCATCACCAGGATGCGATCAGACATGGTGAGCGCCTCTTCCTGATCATGGGTGACGAAGACAAAGGTGATACCAAGGCGACGCTGCAGCGCCTTGAGCTCGCTCTGCATCTGCTTGCGCAGCTTGTAGTCGAGCGCCGAGAGGGATTCGTCGAGCAGCAGCAGGCGGGGCTTGTTGACCACGGCGCGGGCGATGGCGACCCGTTGCTGCTGACCGCCGGAGAGCTGATCCGGGCGGCGGTTGGCCAGCTCGGTGAGCTGCACCATGGCGAGGGTCTCCTCGACCCGCTGGCGGATCTCGCTGGCCGGTACTTTCTGCATCTCGAGGCCAAAGGCGACGTTTTCAAACACCGTCATATGGGGGAAGAGCGCATAGCTCTGGAACACGGTGTTGATGTGCCTGTGTTCGGCGGGAATATGGGTGATCTCGTCACCGGCCAGATGGATGGTGCCACCATCGACCGATTCGAGCCCAGCCAGCAGGCGCAGCAGGGTGGTCTTGCCACAGCCGGAAGGGCCCAGCAGGGTAAGAAATTCACCGTCATAGATTTCAAGGTCAAGGTCACTCAGGATCACCTTGCCATCGTATTTTTTGCTGATCTTGTTCAGCGCGACAATTACCTGTGGATTGTTCATCATCCGCCAGTCTCACCCCAGCCAGTGGCCATCGTGTTGAAAGAGGGCCGCATTCTATGCAGCCGACACATGAAATTAAAGGCTTTTTGGCCCGAATTAGCCGCAAGTGCGCAGGAAAAACGGCTACGAATAGCAGACCAAATCGCTATAATGTGCCACCTGATTTGGTCGTTTTCGATATTGGATAGTCAATTGAGTAATAAAATGCGTATTGGCGGCTCCCTTGAGCAGTCTCTGAACCAGGGCTACCGCCTTGATCTGAAAGGGGTCATCCAGGAGGGATGGCAACAGACCCGCCGTACCGGATTTGGCCTGCTGCTGGCGATTGTCGGGGTGACGGCGATCTGGATCCTGCTCAGCAATGTGCT
The DNA here is from genome assembly GCF_049172135.1 of Aeromonas sp. 603079. Lineage (NCBI taxonomy): Bacteria > Pseudomonadati > Pseudomonadota > Gammaproteobacteria > Aeromonadales > Aeromonadaceae > Aeromonas > Aeromonas sp. 603079. The sequence goes on from NZ_JAAKPX010000006.1 coordinate 26,085, forward strand.
GCTGTTGCCCTATCTGGGGGATGACAGCCAGATGAATGTGGCCATGGTGCTGAGTCTGCTGATGACGGTGGTGATGGCCCCCATGACCAGCTCCCTCGATATGCTTGGGTTGCAGCAGTCGGTCGGGGTGCGCGCCCGCGCCAACCAGGTGTTCGACTTCTTCCGCCACTTTGTACGCCTCGGCATGCTGAGCCTGCTTGGCAGTCTGCTCACCAGCCTGTTTGGCCCGCTATTCGATCTGCTGGGATTGCCCGCCGTACTCTCTTTCATTCCCTCGGCCCTGATCGGCATGGGGCTGCTCTTTACCGTACCTCTGGTGCTGGAGCGTGGCCTGACGCCGCCCCAAGCCATTCTGGTTTCTCTCAAGCTCTTTGCGCGCGGCTGGCCCAGCATTGTGCTGTTCCACGGCGTGATGACCGCGCTCTTCTTCTTGGCTCTGATCCCCATGGGGTTGGGGCTTATCTGGGTGGCACCGCTCTATTTCAACTGCAAGGGGATCCTCTATCGGGATCTCTGCGGGGTGGGGGTAGAGGTTAACGAGGTGACAGAAGGCCCCAACCATTTCAATGCATGATGCAAAAGGACGTTGAATGACCCGTCGATATGGAGTGACCAAGGCTGTGCGCCAGAGTCTGCTGGCCACGCTCTTGCTGCCAGGGCTGGCGCTGGCTGAGCCGGTGCTGGATCTGCAATACAGCACCTTCTACAGCCAGATGAAGACCTTTGCCAAAGGGGAGTTTGGTCACGCCAGACTGGGGTTTTATCTGACCGATCCGCAAAATGGTCAGCGCTGCGGCCTCACCTTTGCCCGGGTTGCAACCGACAGCAAGGAGGTCGCGGGCGAGGTAACGGTCGATAGCGAACTGCGCCTGCCTTTTGATGAGGATCTCAACCTCGACAAGGGGATCGTGACCGTCGGCTTGAAAGAAGAGCACGCCACTTGCGATATGACGGTACAGGTGATGGCCGACGCACCGAATGGCCCCGAACTGCCGCTGGCGGAGCTGGCGGCCCGTCAGCAGCAGATGCAGTCGCTGCTCGACAAGATGGCGGGCATGGTCGGCAAGCACTTCCTGCCGAAGATGGAAGGGGTACGCATTACCCTGGTGCAGCAGAGCGGCACTGCTTATCTGATTGATGGCGCCCGTCAGGAAGCGCTGCCCTGGCAGGAAGGCCACCTGCTGCTAAGCAATGAGCAACTGGCCGCGTTCGCTGCCGGGCAACTGCGCCTGCAGGGTGACGTGCTGCGACTGACCCCCTGGCTGCACAAGGACTGATGCCGATGGTGTTGTCACGTTGGTAACAGGCAGGTCAAGAAAGCAAAAAAGGAGCGATTATCGCTCCTTTTTTATTGTGTGGCGTTTGCCATGTGAGCGCGGCTTAGCGCACTTCAATCACATCCAGCATGTCCATCTCGTCGATATCCAGCAGCGGCGCCTTTGGCATATCGGGCGGATCAAAGGCCTTGTCGCCGCCATCGATGATGCCGGAGTCGCGGTTGATGCTCTTGAAGTCAAACAGCTTGTGGTCGAGCAGGTGGCTCGGGATCACGTCCTGAATGGCGGTGAACATGGTTTCGATACGACCGGGGAAGCGGCGATCCCAATCCTGCATCATCTGTTTGATGGCCTGACGCTGCAGGTTCTCCTGCGAGCCGCACAGGTTGCACGGAATGATGGGGAAGGCTTTGACGTCGGCGTAGCGGATCAGATCCTTCTCTTTGCAGTAGGCCAGCGGGCGGATCACCACGTTCTTGCCATCGTCGCTCACCAGCTTGGGCGGCATGGACTTGAGCTTGCCACCGTAGAACATGTTGAGGAACAGGGTCTCGAGGATGTCGTCGCGGTGGTGGCCAAGGGCAATCTTGGTGCAACCCAGCTCTTGGGCGGTGCGGTAGAGAATACCGCGGCGCAGCCGTGAGCAAAGAGAGCAGGTAGTTTTGCCTTCCGGTACCTTCTCCTTGACGATGGAGTAGGTATCCTCTTCAACAATCTTGTACTCGATGCCGAGGGAATCCAGATACTCGGGCAGCACATGCTCGGGGAAACCGGGCTGCTTCTGATCCAGGTTGACGGCAACCAGATCGAAATGGATGGGGGCGCTGGCTTTGAGGCTCATCAGTATGTCGAGCATACCGAAGCTGTCCTTGCCGCCTGAGAGGCAGACCATGACCTTGTCGCCCTCTTCAATCATGTTGAAGTCGGCAATGGCCTGACCCACGTTGCGCCGCAGGCGCTTCTGCAGTTTGTTAAAACTGTATTTTTCTTTGGCGTTCAGCTCTTCTAGCATGCTCGTAAAACCCGGGACACAAATAAGCGCGTTATTATAGCCATGTCCCGGGGGAGGGCAAGGTGCCAGGCACCTTATGATTGATTGCGACGACTGTCGACCGGGCAGCTGTAGTCCGCCGGTTTGAGGATCAGGATGTCGCAGGAGAGGCGGTCAATCACATGTTCGGCGGTATTGCCGAGCAAAGCTGCAGAAAGCCCGGTACGGCCGACGCAGCCCATGATCATCAGGGTCGCCTTGAGCTCTTCGGCCATATCCGGCAACACCTCTTCCGGTAGCCCCTCTGCAACCCGGGTCCAGAGATGACCGATACCGAACTTGTCGGCATGGCTTAGCAGCAGGCTTTCGTGGTGCTTGCGGATAGCTTCGTTGTAGGCGTTGGGATCAAACTCTGGCAGCTCGATGGCCACGTTGACCGGGGTGCCCGGGTAGGTGTTGACCAGATAGAGATTGGAGCCCAGCAGCTCGGCGATGTCGCTTCCCTCCTGGGTGATCCGTTCGTTGAGCAGTTTCTGATCCGGATCGTCACTTGAGCAGTTGATGGCGGCGATGATGTTGCCGCCCCGTTGCCAGTGACCCTCTTTGACCAGCAGCACCGGACAGGGGCATTTGCGCAGCAGGTGCCAGTCGGTGGGGGTAAAGATGAAGGTTTGCAGGAAGCTGTGATGGTGAGTGGCTTTGACCACCAGATCGTGGCGCTGCTCCAGCACCTCCTGAATGACACACTCGAAGGGACGATTGTGCCAGACCACTTTCACTTCGCACTCGATCCCCTGTGCCCGATAGGGGGTCAGGATCTCGTCCAGCCACTCACGTCGCTGTGAAATGACGCCGTCGCGCATCTCTTGCCGCTCGTCCACCGAGAGCATGGCGGTCATTTCATACGAGAAGTCATAGATGGTGAGCAGCAGGGTCAGATGGGCGTTTTCGTCCAGCTCGGCGACTTTGACTGCCCGTTCGAGGGCGATTTGGCGCTCCTCTTCTGGATTGATAACCACCAGAATATTCTGATATTTGACCATCTTCTCCTCCTTGGAAAAGTCCAATGACAGCAGAATCTTAGCCATTACAGCTTAGCGCAGGAGGAGGGTATGGGGAACGTACCGGATCACATTCCAGAGGAAAGGATCCGGCAGGGAAAGCAGGAAAAAAGTGAGAGGGTAAGCGGAAAAATCAGCCGCAGGGCGGGCGAGTTGCACCGGCCATCATGCCCAGCGCGACCTGATCCAGTACGGTAATGTATTTGCCTTTAACGCTGATGAGACCGGACTTCTGGAAACGGCCGAGCAGACGACTGATGGTCTCAACGGTCAGCCCCAGATAGTTGCCAATGTCACCACGGGTCATGGATAGACGGAACTCCTTGGCGGAGAAGCCGCGTTCGGAGAAGCGTACCGACAGATTGTGCAGGAAGGCGGCGAGGCGCTCTTCGGCATTCTTCTTGGAGAGCAGCAGGATCATCTCCTGATCGCCCATGATTTCGTTGCTCATCAGACGCATGATCTGCTGGCGCAGCTTGGGCATCTTGCCGGAGAGATCATCCAGCACTTCAAAGGGGATCTCGCACACCATGGCGGTTTCCAGCGCCTGGGCGAAGGAGGGGTGTGCTTGTTTGTGGATGGCATCAAAACCGACCAGATCGCCAGCGAGGTGGAACGCGGTGATCTGCTCATCCCCTTGCTCGGTGATGGTGTAAGACTTGATGGTCCCGGAACGGATGGCATAGAGCGATTTGAACTCATCGCCAGCCTTGAACAGCTCTTCACCCTTCTGGATCGGCTTCTTGCGCTCGATGATGCTGTCCAGCTGATCAAGCTCGTTGTCGTTCAGAGTGAAGGGAATACAGAGCTGACTGATGCTGCAATCCTGGCAATGAATTGCACAGCCACCGCTCTGGATACGTCTGCCAGGTTTCTTTTCCGGGATCATAGGCTCATACGAATAATTGATTTATATCAAACAAGTTTACCATCAACTCATCCGTTTTGGATAGGGTTTCAAAAGGAAGCAATGCCAATCCAGAAGGTATGTACCCCGAACAAAATGAGCAGCAGGGCACCGCCAAGGCGCAAACTGCGCAGAGTGAGCCAGTATCTCAGGCGATCGGCGAGCCCGCCCAACGCAAACAAGGTGGGCAGGGTGCCGAGACCAAAAAAGAGCATGATGAGCGCCCCGCCGCCGGCCGAACCCGCCGCCGCGCTCCAGGTCAGCATGGAGTAGACCAGCCCGCAGGGCAGCCAACCCCACACCATGCCAAAGGGCAGTGCCTGCACAGGTGAGGTGAAGGGGATAAATTTGCCCGCCAGCGGTTTGATACGGGGCCAAAGTCTGGCGCCGAGCCGCTCCAGCAGCAAGATCCCTTGCCACCAGCCCGCCAGATAAAGGCCAAGTGCAATCATCAATAGCGCAGCCACCAAGCGCAATCCGGCGATGGCGTGTTTGCCAGCCCCCAGCTCGCTGGTGGTGGCGAGCAGGCCGCCCACCAGTGCACCTGCAATCACATAGCTCAGGATCCGGCCGAGGTTGTAGTTGAGCAGATAGGCGAGTCGCCCCCAAAAATGCTGTTTGTTGGCGGGGATCGCCATGGAGAGCGCGGCAGAGACACCCCCGCACATGCCGATACAGTGGGCAGAGCCTGCCAGTCCGACCAGCAGGGCGCCGGCCAGGTCAAGGTTGTGGGTCATTGTCAGCAGGCTTTGCGGGTTTGTGGGTGGGTTGCTCTTCGTCAAACAGGATGTTGGAACCCTGCCGGTCGAGATCTTCAAACTGCTCGGAGCGAATGGCCCAGAAGAAGACGACCCCGGCGATGATCACAAATAGGATGGCGATGGGGATCAGGACAAAAATTATATTCATGGGAGGTACCTTGGCGTTCATCCTTGGCAAGCGTCCCCTATGGTAACTCTGTTCGGGCAGGGGGCCAGCCGCTATCAGTGAGAAATGTGGCCTGCATCGGAGGCAGGCCACATTTTCAGCTATTTTTCGCCACCGGTCTCATTGGTTGAGGCGCATGGAGTTGGTTACCACGATGAGTGAACTGAGCGACATGCCCGCCGCCGCCAGATAGGGGGGCAGCCAGCCGCAGGCCGCCAGCGGCAGCACCAGCAGGTTGTAACCGATGGACCAGGCGAAGTTCTCGATGATGATCTTGCGGGTACGCATTGCCAGCACTCTGGCCTCGAGCAGTCGGCTCAGGTCATCGGCCAGCAGGATGGCGTCGGCGCTGTTTTTCGCCAGATCGGTACCACCAGCCATGGCAAACGAGGCGTGCGCCCCGGCCAGTACCGGCGCGTCGTTGATGCCATCGCCCACCATGATGCTGATATCCCCTTGGGCTTCCCGGGTCTTGAGGTAGGACAGCTTGCCATCGGGCGAGACCCCCTTGACCAGCTCATCCACGCCCAGCTCGCGGGCAATCTCGTCTGCCTGCAAAGAGCTGTCGCCAGTCAGTACGGTAGTTTGCAGACCGGCTGCCTTGAATGCCGCGATCAGCGCCCTGGCATCGGGGCGCAGGGTATCTTCCAGATTGAAGCGAGCCAAGACCTGCTGCTCGTCAGCCAGATAGATAGCCAGACCGCGGCCGCGTTCTTGCGCCGGATCCAGCCCAAGCCAGCGGGCACTGCCGATGCGGTAGCGTACGCCATCCACCAGAGCTGTGATGCCGTGACCGATGACCGGGGTGATCTCGCGAACGGATGGCAACACGGCGATGCTGTCGGCGGGCAGTCGGAAGGCGCGGGCAATGGGGTGTTCGGATTGCGCCTCCATGGCCCGGGCGATGGCGAGGCAGTGCGCCTCGTCCATCTCTGCCAAGGTGGTGGTGCCGGTCAGACTGATCTCACCTGTGGTCAGGGTGCCAGTCTTGTCCATCACGATCCGGTTGGCCTTGGTCAGCACGTCCAGCACATGACCACGGCGCAGCAGAATGCCGTTGCGGGTCAGATTGGCGGTGGCCGAGGTCAGCGCCGTCGGGGTGGCCAGCGACAGGGCACAGGGGCAGGTGGCAACCAGCACGGCCAGGGTGACCCAGAACGCCTGATCCGGTTGATGGAAGTGCCAGAAGGTCCAGACCGCGGCGGCAATGATCAGCAGCACCAGAATAAAGTGGCGTGACAGCTGATCCGCCATCTGGGCGATGGCTGGTTTGTCATCGAGAGCATGATCCTGCAGCCGCATGATCTGGGCGATCCGAGACTCTTCAATACGGTGGCTGACCCGGATCTGCAGCGGGGCATCCGTGTTGATGGTGCCGGCATAGACCTGATCGCCGGGCTGTTTGAGCAGGGGCAGCTGTTCGCCGGTCAGCATGGATTCGTTGAGGCTGGCTTGCCCTTCGACAATGATGCCGTCCGCTGGCAAGGTTGCTCCGGCCAGCACCCGTACCCGATCGCCGACCTGCAAGGTCTTGGCCGCTACCTCATACTCCCCTTCATCATCAATGCGGGTCGCCATGATGGGCACCAGTCGCGCCAGGTTGGAGCTTGATTCCGACGCCTTGCGCCGGGCCCGCAACTCGAGAAAGCGCCCCAGCAGCAGGAAGAAGACGAACATGGTGATGGAGTCGTAATAGACCTCACCGGTATTGAACACAGTGGCCCACATGGAGGCGATAAAAGCCCCGATCAGCGCTAGCGACACCGACACATCCATCGACAGGTGACCCTGTTTCAGACTGCGCCAGGCACCCACATAAAAGGGCTGGGCCGAGTAGATCATGATGGGGGTGGAGAGCAGCAGGCTTATCCACTTGAAGTAGACCATGAACTCATCTTCAACACTGATGAAGAGGTCCATGTAGAGGGCCACGGCGCACATCATCACCTGCATTGAGCCAAGCCCTGCCAGTGCCAGCCGGAACATATAGCTGCGCACCTCTTTGGCGTAGAGCGCCTCCTGTTGATGGGTCTGGAACGGGTAGGCACGATAGCCGATTTGGGCGAACCCCTTGAGAATGTCACTCAGGGAGAGCTGGTCCGGATCCCACTTGATGCGGGCCCGGTGGGTGGTGGTGTTGACGTTGATGTAGCGCAGGCCGCCAAGGGTCATCAGGTGGCGTTCGATCAGCCAGGCACAGGCAGCGCAGGTGAGCCCTTCAACTGTCAGCTGGATTTCGCGAAGGGTACCGCTGTCGGTGACAAAATCCTGTTGTACTTCTGCCAGATCGTAGTGGGTGAGGGCGGCCAGCTCCTCGGGCACCAGATCGCCCTTGGTGCCGGGAGCGGTGCGGTGATCGTAGTAACTGGCGAGGCCGCACTCCATGATGGTTTCTGCCACCGCCTGACAACCGGGGCAGCACATGGGGCGAACAATCCCCTTTATCTCGAGGGAATAGCCACTATTGGCGGGTACCGGCTCGCCACAGTGAAAACAGGGGGTCATGCGTTATGCCTCCCTGAATGCAGAATGCAAGCAGCAGGAGCGCTGACGAGCACCGGCTCGCCACAGTGAGAACAGCCGGTCATGGCTTAGCGTCCTTTCGGGTCGAGTTCGACAGGGGCCAGGGTGGGCAGCTGGACGGTCTCTTGCAATCGCCACTCATGATCAAAGGCATCGACCCGAATGTGCCACTTGCCGACCAGCGGCTTGTCGAAATGGAGGCGATAGGTGCCGCTCGCATCGGCGGTGATCATGTGTTCGCTGTCCTGACCGGCCAAGGTCGGATGGAACAATGAGAGATAGAGAGCTTGCCCGGCAGGAATGTCACCGCTGATGGGTTTGAGGGTCAGCTCGTTGCCGTCAACCTCCAGCCCAAAGCGGATATTGAGTGCTTCGGAGCGGTCAAACTTGCTCAAGTCCTGATTGATCTCTTTCCCTTGTTTGTAATAGTCCTCGGCCACCAGATTGACCCCATCCTTGCTGGCGATGATGGCGGTGGCGATACTGCCGACCACGGCGGCAGTGGGGAGGGCGATGATAAACCAGGGCCAGAATTGGCGATACCACGGTTTGGATAGAGGTTGGGTCATGATTGCTACTGCCATGAAACGAATGATTAACGTGGAAGATGGTTTTTACGCAACACAAGATAACAAAAAGCCTCGAGGAGTCGAGGCTTTTTGCTGTGTAATCACGTGTTTATCACATGTTACAACGTTACGGGCGAACCTTATTTGGCAGACTGTTGATGAGACAGGCTGTAAACGTAGGAGGCCAGCAGGTGAACCTTGTCCTCACCCAGAATATCTTTCCAGGCTGGCATCACGCCGTGACGACCGTGGGTGATGGTTTGCACCACCACTTCGCGGGAGCCACCGTAGAGCCAGGTGTTGTTGGTCAGATCTGGCGCACCGACGGCAACACCGCCCTTGGCATCGGCCCCGTGGCAGGCAGCGCAGATGGCAAAGCGTGCTTCACCTTTCTTCGCTTCCACCAGGTCGACCTTGCGACCGGAGAGGCTAAGCACATAGGAGGCCACTTCCTGAACGCCATCTTTGCCGAGGATTTCACCCCAGGCAGCCATGATCCCCTGGCGACCGCCCATGATGGTGGTCTTGATTTGATCAGGCTGGCCGCCCCATTGCCATTCGCTGTCGGTCAGGTTCGGGAAGCCGCGGCCACCACGGGCATCGGAGCCGTGGCACTGGGAGCAGTTCTGCAGGAACAGACGCTGACCCACTTTCAGGGCTTCCGGATCCTTGGCGATCTCGGTGATGGCACGATAGGTTTTGCCATCCGCTTCGTAGGTGAGTTCACGGAACTTGGCGCCGTAGATCTCGTCAGCCTTGGCGACCTCGCGGTCATACTCCACCGCGCGACCTTCGGCCTTTGCCGATTCTGTTGCAGCCTTGGACTCGGCCAGCGAGCGCACGTTCTGGTTGGAACTTTGCCAGCCCAGCAGGCCTTTGAAGTTGCCAAGCCCCGGGAAGGCGATCAGATAGACCAGACCGGTGACGATGAAGAAGAGGAACATGTAAGTCCACCACTTCGGCAGCGGGTTGTTGATCTCCTCGATGCCATCGAAGGAGTGACCCATCGATTTACCTTCTTCAACACCCATCTTGTCCTTGCGGCACCACATCAGTAGCAAGAAGCAGCCGAGGATGGTTCCCAGACTGATGACAGTCACAAAAATGCTAAACAGAGTGCTCATTATTGTTTCGCTCCTGCGTTCTTTTTATCAGCACCGGGTTGCTCATCATCGGCAAAAACCAGATTGGCAGCCTCGTCGAAAGAGGTCTTGCGGCGTTTGCTGTAGGCCCAGACGATGATGCCAATCATGATGGCCATCAACAGCAGGGTATACAGACCGCGAAATGTGCCGTAGTCCATTTTCGCCTCCTTATTTCAGGGCATGACCCAGTGATTGCAGATAGGCCACCAGCGCATCCAGCTCGGTTTTGCCCTTGACGGCTTCGCCAGCACCCTGAATATCAGCGTCGGTATAGGGCACACCGAAGTGATCGCGGAACAGCGCCAGCTTCTTGGCCGTCATCTCACCGGTCAGCACATTGGTATCAAGCCAGGGGTAGGCGGGCATGTTGGATTCCGGTACCACATCGCGCGGGTTGATCAGGTGAACCTTGTGCCACTCGTCGGAGTAGCGGCCACCGACACGGGCCAAGTCCGGACCAGTACGCTTGGAGCCCCACAGGAAGGGGTGCTCCCAGACGCTCTCACCGGCGACCGAGTAGTGACCGTAACGCTCGGTTTCGGCACGGAACGGACGGATCATCTGGCTGTGGCAGTTGGTGCAGCCTTCGCGAATGAAGATGTCGCGTCCTTCCATCTGCAGAGCGGTGTAGGGCTTGAGGCCCTCCACCGGCTCGGTGGTTTGCTTTTGGAAGAACAGCGGAGTGATTTCAACCAGGCCCCCCAGACTGATGGCGAAGATGATGCCGACCACCAGCATGGGAACGCTTTTTTCAAATATTTCGTGACGGTTATTGTTGCTCATGGGTTGACCTCTTCAATCATGCTGGCTGGGCGACAGGTTCCAGAGAACCTTTGGGCGCAGTGATGGTGCGATAGGCGTTGTAAGCCATCAGCAACATGCCGGTGACGAAGAAGCAGCCACCCAGGAAGCGCACGAAATAGAAGGGATAGGATGCCTGCAACGCTTCAACGAAGCTGTAGGTCAGGGTGCCGTCTTCGTTGACTGCACGCCACATCAGGCCCTGCATCACGCCGGAAATCCACATGGCAACGATGTAGAGCACGGTGCCCACGGTCGCCAGCCAGAAGTGAACGTTGATCAGCTTGACGCTGTACATCCTGCCCTGGCCGAACAAGTTCGGGATCAGGTGATAGACAGCACCGATGGAGACCATGGCAACCCAGCCCAGCGCACCGGAGTGAACGTGACCAACGGTCCAGTCGGTGTAGTGGGAGAGGGCGTTGACGGTTTTGATCGCCATCATCGGGCCTTCGAAGGTCGACATGCCGTAGAAAGAGAGGGAGACGATCAGGAAGCGCAGGATGGGGTCATAACGCAGTTTGTGCCAGGCACCGGAGAGGGTCATGATGCCGTTGATCATGCCGCCCCAGGAGGGTACGAACAGGATCAGGGACATCACCATGCCCAGCGACTGAGCCCAGTCAGGCAGTGCGGTGTAGTGCAGGTGGTGCGGACCGGCCCAGATATAGAGGGAGATCAGCGCCCAGAAGTGGACGATGGAGAGGCGATAGGAGTAAACCGGACGACCCGCCTGCTTGGGCACGAAGTAGTACATCATCCCCAGGAAGCCGGCGGTCAGCAGGAAGCCTACCGCGTTGTGGCCATACCACCACTGCACCATGGCGTCCATGGCGCCGGAGTACATGGAGTAGGACTTCATGCCGGAGAGGGGCACTTCCATGTTGTTGACAATGTGCAGCACCGCAACGGTGATAATGAAGGCGCCGAAGAACCAGTTCGCCACATAGATGTGGGAGGTGGTGCGTTTCATCAGGGTGCCGAAGAAGACGATGGCATAGGCGACCCATACCACAGTGATGGCGATATCAATCGGCCACTCCAGCTCGGCATACTCTTTGGCGGAGGTGTAACCCAGCGGCAGAGAGATGGCGGCAGAGAGGATGATTGCTTGCCAGCCCCAGAAGACGAAGGTTGCCAGCGGGCCACCAAACAGTCTGGTTTGACAGGTGCGCTGCACCACGTAGAAGGAGGTGGCCATCAGTGCACTGACGCCGAAGGCGAAGATCACTGCGTTGGTATGGAGGGGCCGCAGACGACTGTAAGTCAGCCACGGGGTCTCGAAGTTGAGGGCAGGCCAGATCAACTGGGCTGCGATCAGTACGCCAACCGACATGCCGACAATTCCCCAGACAATCGTCATGACGGTAAACTGGCGAACAACGGTGTAGTTGTACTCAGGATGGTTAGTTGTATGGCTCATCGTTATATTCCGCTTCCGATGCTGCTGTTGTTTGGTTTTGTATCCGGAGAACCGGACTGGCTTCATCAGCCACCGCCGACCAGTTGTTAACATCTGTTAACGAAAGGAAAAGCAAAAGATGGCTAAATGAAAACTGCATGGGAATGATACTGAAGTGACAGGTAAAATAACAGTATAAACAGTGATATATTTGGCTCCGTCCGGTCTCGATATGGCAGTTTTTTACCTTGTTCGAGATCACAAAAAACTATTTTAATTGCATCTTAATCGGGCTGTTTTTGATGAAAGAGAGACTTACCGCACGTAAAGTTTTGCACCTCGTACTGGTATTGGCGCTGTTATTGGCGCTGATGGCCTATCGCACCTGGTTTTCGGTCGATAACAGCGTCTCTGCTGACCAGACAAAAGATCAGATTTGTGATCTTTCCCACACCCCTTGCAGCGCGCTGATTGGTGACAAGTCGCTGACGGTCGCCATCAAGGAATTACCGCTGCGCGCTGAACATGACTTTGTCATCGCTATTAGCGGCGGCGATCCGGCCATCAAACCGGTGAAAGCGACACTCGAAGGCAAAGATATGTTTATGGGCACCATTCCGGTGAACTTTGAACAAATAGACGGACAGTGGCAGGGGGTAACCCAGGTGGGGAGTTGTACATCACCCGTCATGATCTGGTTGTTAAATATCGAGTGGAGTAATGGTCAACGCCAGCAATTGGCGCTTTCCGTTGCCCGGGAATAACGGCGCAAGGAGCGGGGAGTGGAAAAAATATTTGAAATTTCCCGGCCAGGCGTTACCTTCCCCAAACCATCAGGGAGTGAAGTTCATTTAATCATGATTGAAAAACAACCATTTTATCGCACCCTCAACCAGCAGGCCAAGGCGCTGCTGGAGGGGGAAACCGATCTGATTGCCAATCTGGCCAACCTCTCCGCACTGCTGAATCAGGAGCTGGCGGAGATCAACTGGGTCGGTTTTTATCTGTTGCAGGGCGAGACCCTGGTATTGGGGCCATTTCAGGGCAAACCGGCCTGCGTGCGGATCCCGGTCGGCCGCGGGGTGTGTGGTACGGCAGTGGCAGAGGGGAGAACCCAGCTCATTGACGATGTCCACCAGTTCGATGGTCACATCGCTTGCGATGGCGCGAGCAACTCGGAAATCGTGATCCCGGTGCGCCGTGGTGGCGAGATCATCGGGGTACTCGATATCGATAGTCCGATTTTTAACCGTTTCAACCAGGAAGACCGGATTGGCCTCGAAGAAACGGTGCAAATTTTGGAAAGCATGCTCTAAGTCATTGCTAGATGGTTCGCAAAAGGCCCCAAGCTCTCTATAATGGGGCCTTTGTTGTGCTCGGGACGTGCCCGTGCGTTTATATGAAAGCCAAGGTTATACATGGAAAACACTGAGAAGCTGAAGAACAGTAAAGAGATCGTTGCCTACCTGGTCGAGAAATTCCCGGCCTGCTTCGTTGCTGAAGGAGAGGCCAAGCCGCTCAAGATTGGCATCTTCCAGGATTTGGCCGAGCGTCTTGCTGACGATGCCAGAGTCTCCAAGACCATGCTGCGTTCCGCACTGCGTCAATACACCTCCAGCTGGCGCTACCTGCACGGTCTCAAAGCTGGCCAGGCTCGCGTTGATCTGGATGGCAACCCGGGCGAGCTGCTGACCGAAGAGCACATCGAACACGCCAAGCAAGCTCTGAAAGAGAGCAAAGAGCGCGTATTCGCCAGCCGTCGTACCAATACCAAAGAGAAGGATGAGAAGGCCAAGAAGCCCCGTCGTCCTGCTGTGCGCAAAACCGAGAAAGCTGATGTAGCTGCCAAGCCGAAAGCTGCCGCCAAGGCACCGGTCGCTGACGCTCCGCTGGTTAAAGTGGATGCCGCTACGCTGAAAGTGGGCCAGGATGTGCGCGTCGTTATGGGTAAATTCCCGGTTCCGGCAACCATCAAGGAAGTAACCAAGGACGATGTACAGGTCCAACTGCAGACCGGCATGATGGTGCGGGTCAAATCAGAGCACTTGGTTCTCTAAGGAGACAAATGTTGAAGCATGGCGTAATTCGTTTTTCCCTCGTTGCCTGTAGCCTGGCGCTTGCCGGGCTTGCACAGGCCATCGAGCCGGTGCTCAAGGAGAGTGATTTGCCTGTGTTGGCTCAAGAGAGCCAACATGCTACGGCCAGCAAGCGAATTACCAATCTGTTTACCCGCTCGCACTACAAACAGTTCAAGCTGGACGATGCCTTTTCCTCCGTGATTTTCGATAAATATCTGGAGAATCTGGACTACAGCCGCAACCTGTTTTTGGCCTCTGATATCAGCCGTTTTGAAAAGTACCGTAACGGTTTTGACACCGACCTCGAAAGAGGCCGCCTGGCTCCCGCCTACGAGATGTTCAACCTGAGTCAGCAGCGGCGTTATGAGCGGTTCGAATACGCCCTCAAACTGCTTGATACTCCTTTCGATTTTACCCAGACCGACAACTATGTGTTTGATCGGGAAGGGGCGGCTTGGCCCAAAGATGAAGCAGAGCTCAACGAGCTGTGGCGTCAGCGGGTCAAGTTCGATGCCCTGAGTCTCAAGCTCAGCGGCAAGGAGTGGCCCGAGATCAAGGAGCTGCTTGGCAAGCGTTACAACAACGCCATCAAGCGGATGTCCCAGACCGAGAGCGAAGATGTCTTCCAGCTCTTCATGAACTCCTTCGCTCGCGCCATCGAACCGCACACCAGTTACCTCTCACCGCGCAGTGCCGATCGTTTCAACACCGAGATGAACCTCTCGCTCGAGGGGATTGGTGCAGTGTTGCAGGCGGAAGATGACTTTACCGTCATCCGTTCTCTGGTGCCCGGTGGCCCGGCAGCCAAATCCAACCACCTCAAACCCGATGACAAGATCACCGGGGTAGGGCAGGAAGATGGCAAGATTGTCGATGTGATCGGCTGGCGTCTTGATGACGTGGTCGAGCTCATCAAGGGGCCCAAGGGGAGCAAGGTCAAGCTGGAGATCCAGCGCGGCAAGGGTGCAACCGCCAAGACCGAGCAGATCGAGCTGACTCGCGACAAGGTGCGCCTTGAAGACCGGGCTGCCAAGTCCAAGGTGATTAACGCCGAAGGCAAGAAAATTGGCGTCATCGAGATCCCGAGTTTCTACGTCAATCTGCACGACGACGTGATCAAGGAGCTCTCCAGCCTGAACAAGAAGAAGATCGATGGTCTGATCATCGATCTGCGCGGTAATGGCGGTGGCGCCCTGACCGAAGCCTCCGCCCTGAGCGGTCTCTTCTTTGCCAGCGGTCCCGTGGTGCAAATTCGTGATCATATGGGCCGTATCACGGTCAATGGCGATGACGATGGCAACGTCTACTACGGCGGCCCCATGTCGGTGATGATCGACCGTTACAGTGCCTCGGCCTCCGAGATCTTCGCTGCAGCCATGCAGGATTATGGCCGCGCGTTGATTCTGGGTGAAAACTCGTTCGGCAAGGGGACGGTGCAGCAGCACCGCAGTCTCGCCAAGGTCTATGACTTCTACGAGCAGCCGCTGGGTCACGTGCAGTACACCATCGCCAAGTTCTACCGGATCGACGGTGGCAGCACCCAGAACAAGGGCGTTGCGCCGGATATCAGCTTCCCGACACCGATTGCTCCGGAAGAGACGGGCGAAAGCCGTGAGTTCAATGCGTTGCCGTGGGACAAGATTGCCTCCGCCAACTACGAGAAACTCGGCAACTTCGCCAGCGTACTGCCCAAGTTGCAGGCGGCGCACGATGCCCGGATCGCCAAGGATCCCGAGTTTGCCTATGTGATGCAAGACATCGCCGACTACAAGGAGGAGAAAGACAAGAAGTCGGTCTCCCTCAACGAGGCGGAGCGTGTTGCAGAGCAGGCGAAACAGGATGAGAAAGCGCTCAAACGTACCAACGAGCGTCTGGCACGTCTTGGCAAGCCGGCGGTGAAGAGTCTGGATGAGCTGCCCGCTGATTTTGAAGCGCCGGATGAGTATCTCATCGAAGCGGCCAATATCACGGCAGATCTGGCCAAGGTCAGCAAACGCAGCTGACAAAGCGACCTCCAATGCACAAGGGCGACTGCGGTCGCCCTTTCTTTTTGTCTGGCTTATCTGGCGTAATGCAAATTGTTTGACCCCGCCAGTTGGTTGTGACAGCCTCTTTCTCGCCTTTAACAAGCGTGGAAGCAGACAATAATGACCGATCACTCCCAGGCCATGACGGCCAAATATCGCCAGGATTATCAGGCGCCGCTCTACTGGATCGACACCATCGACCTCGATTTCCAACTGCAGGAGCCACTGACCCAGGTCACCGCCATCACCCGCATTCGTCGCAACGGCGAGCACAATGCGCCGCTCGTCCTCGATGGTGAGCAGCTGACTCTCAAGAGCGTTGCCATTGATGGCATTCCCTGTGACCACTACGAGCAAGGCGAGAGCAGTCTGACCCTGTTCAACCTGCCGGCCGAATGTGTGCTGACCATTGTCACCCAGCTGGATCCGGCCGCCAACACCGCGCTGGAAGGGCTTTACAAGTCTGGCGATGCCTACTGTACCCAGTGTGAAGCGGAGGGCTTTCGCCGCATCACCTATTATCTGGACCGCCCCGACATTCTGGCGCGCTACAGCACCCGCATTACCGCCGACAAGTCCCAGTTCCCCTTCCTGCTCTCCAATGGCAACAAGGTCGACAGTGGTGATCTGGATGGCGGCCGTCACTTCGTGCAGTGGCAGGATCCTTTCCCCAAACCGAGCTACCTGTTTGCGCTGGTGGCCGGTGATTTCGATGTGGAACGCAGCCACTACACCACCAAGAGCGGCCGCAAGGTGGCCCTCGAGATCTTCGTCGACAAGGGCAACCTGGATCGCGCCGGTTTTGCCATGGAGAGCCTCATCAACTCCATGCGTTGGGACGAGCAGCGTTTCGGCCTTGAGTATGATCTCGACATCTACATGATCGTCGCGGTGGACTTCTTCAACATGGGCGCCATGGAGAACAAGGGGCTCAACATCTTCAACTCCAAGTTCGTGCTGGCCAATCCGGCCACCGCTACCGACAGCGACTACCACGGTATCGAACGGGTGATCGGTCACGAATATTTCCACAACTGGACCGGCAACCGCGTCACCTGTCGAGACTGGTTCCAGCTCAGCCTGAAAGAGGGGCTGACGGTATTCCGGGATCAGGAGTTCTCCTCCGACCTGGGCTCCCGTGGCGTCAACCGCATCAACAACGTGCGTACCGTGCGCGGCCCGCAGTTTGCGGAAGATGCCGGCCCCATGGCACACCCGATCCGCCCGGATGTGGTGATCGAGATGAACAACTTCTACACCCTGACCGTCTATGAGAAGGGGTCGGAAGTGATCCGCATGATGCACACCCTGCTGGGGGAAGATGCCTTCCAGGCCGGTATGCGTCTCTACTTCGAGCGTCACGACGGCTCGGCCGCTACTTGCGATGATTTCGTGCAGGCGATGGAGGATGCTTCCGGTGTCGATCT
Organism: Aeromonas sp. 603079; assembly: GCF_049172135.1. Lineage (NCBI taxonomy): Bacteria > Pseudomonadati > Pseudomonadota > Gammaproteobacteria > Aeromonadales > Aeromonadaceae > Aeromonas > Aeromonas sp. 603079. The sequence continues at coordinate 43,220 of NZ_JAAKPX010000006.1, forward strand.
TGGCCGTTTCCGCCGCTGGTACAGCCAGTCAGGCACCCCCGAACTGACCGTGACCGACGAGTACGATGCCGCCAGCGGCATCTATCGCCTTCATGTGAGCCAGCACACCCCGCCGACTCAGGATCAGCCGCAGAAGCTGCCGCTGCATATCCCTCTCGACATCGAGCTTTATGACGAGCAGGGTGCCGTCATCCCGTTGCAGTATCAGGGAAAGGCTATCGGCAACGTGCTCGATGTGCTGGAAGCGGAGCAGACCTTCGTATTCGATCGGGTGCCGCTCAAGCCGGTTCCCTCCCTGCTGCGGGACTTTTCCGCGCCGGTCAAGCTGCACTATGACTACAGCGACGAAGCGCTCGCCTTCCTGATGCGCTTTGCCCGCAACGAGTTTGCCCGCTGGGATGCGGCCCAGATGCTGATCAACAAGGCGGTCATCGACGGGGTGGCACGGGTCCAGCATGGGCAGGGGGTTGAGCTCTCCCAAACCCTGTTGGCCGCCTTCGTCGCCATTCTGGACGACAGCGATCTCGATTTGGCCCTCAAGGCGGAGATCCTGGCGCTGCCCGGTGAAGCGACCCTGGCCGAGCTGTTCGAGGTGGCCGATATCGATGCCATCCATCAGGTACGAGACGCGATCCACACCCGTCTTGCCGAGGCCTTTGGCGCGCGCTTGGCGGCGACCTATCAGAGTCTGCGTCTGAATGGTTATCAGGTGGTGCATGCCGACATGGCCAAGCGGGCCCTCAAAGGGGTAGTGCTCGGCTATCTGGCTGCGCTGGATGCAGAGCATGCCGACGCGCTGGTGCGCGAGCAGTATGCAACTGCCGACAACATGACCGATACCCTGGCGGCGCTGCAGGTGGCCAACTGCTATCTGTTGCCATGCCGTGCCGCGCTGCTGGCCGATTTTGAAGGCAAGTGGGCCAAGGATGGACTGGTGCTGGACAACTGGCTGCGGCTGATTGGCAGCAAACCGGCTGCCGATGTGCTTAGCGAAGTGAAACAGGCGATGAATCACCCCACTTTCAGCATTCGCAATCCGAACCGGCTGCGGGCGCTGATCGGCAGCTTCGCCATGAGCAATCAGGTGCAGTTCCATGCGGTGGATGGCAGCGGTTACCGTTTCCTGACCGATCTGCTGATCGAGCTCAACGAGGTCAATCCGCAGGTGGCCTCCCGCCTCATCACTCCGCTTATCCAGTTCAAGCGACTGGATGAGGCGCGCAAGGCCCTGATCCGCGCCGAGTTGACCCGCCTTGCCAACCTTGAGGGGCTGGCACGGGATCTGTTCGAGAAGGTCAGCAAGGCGCTGCAGCAGTAAGTGTCGACGGGGCAGGGGCGTGAATGCGCCTGCCCCTATTGTGTGATTTGTTGTGTGATCAGGAGCAAGCGTGAAGCAGTTTACTTTTCGGCTCTCATTGAGCAGTGACGAGGTGATGCTGATGTATCAGGGCCATGCCAGACGGCTGGTGGTGCGCAGCGAACAGGGGTTGACCCTGGAGCTTGGCATAGAAAAAATACGACCCTTTGTCGCCATCAATGGTGTGCATGGCTATTTTCGGCTGAAAACCCAGGACGATTACCGCTTTATCAGTCTCGAACGCATAAATTAACAAAAATCGAACAGATTACCGACTGTTTATCTGCTTTGCGTCACTATCTATCCGGTAAACTGGCACAAAGGTAGTGGGAATTTCTGTATTTTTTGTTATTTGCAAAATTTCTCACAGTTTAAGCCGTGATCTGCACCTTGTTTTTAACATCTCGTTAGCACCTTTCCTCGCCTTCCCTTAGCCAAGCCATTACACTTCGCAACAACTCTGCACCAGCGGGTAACCAGGGTGGTTGCCTCTGCGTCGGTGGTTAATGTCGTCCGATAAGGAATATAAAAATGGCATTGAAAGACGCCCCTACCTCAGTTCTGCTCGAAAACGTTCTCAGTCTGATCCATCAGAAGTTGCCCAAAAACAGTGCCTCTCTGGTCGAGCGCTTCGTTGCCAAGTTCTACGGCAACATGGCGAGCTCCGACCTGCACGATCGCAATGACAGCGATCTCTATGGCGCGGCCCTGAGCCTGTGGAATGCCCTCAATCAGCGCAGCGGTACCGATCCCTACATCCGGGTCTACAATCCCGAACTGACCCGTCACGGCTGGCAATCGCCCCATACCATCGTCGAGGTGATCCTGCAGGACTCCCCCTTCCTGGTGGACTCCATCCGGATGGCGCTCAAGCGACTCAATATCACCGCCCACATGATGCTGCACCAACCGCTGCACCTCATTCGTGGAGCGGATGGCAAGATTGACGCCATTCTGGCGCTCGACAACACCGATGGGCAGACCTCGGTTGAAACGGCCTTCCTTATCGAGATCGATCACCTCACCAGCGAGGAGCAGATGGCCGCGCTGGCTGCCGAGCTCAACTCGGTGGCTGGTGAAGTGGCGCTGGCAGTGGGCGACTGGCAGCCCATGCTGGCCAAGCTCAATGAGATCATTGACGAACTGCCCAAGCGCAAGCACCCGGTCAGCAAGGAGGAGGTGGCCTCCTGCGTTGCCTTCCTCAAATGGGTGGCTGCCCACAACTTCACCCTGATGGGGTATCGCCGTTACGACGTCAAGGCAGTGGAGGGGGATCACGAGATCCTGCCACAGGCGAGCTCCAGCCTTGGGCTGATGAAAAACTCCATCAAGGAGGTGGGTCAGCGCCTTGGCAATATGCCGGCCAGCGCCCGTCACGCCGCTCTGAGTTCTGACCTGCTGATCCTCACCAAATCCAACAGCAAGTCCCGGGTGCACCGTCCGGCTTATGTGGATTACATCGGCATCAAGCGCTTTGACGAGCATGGCAAGGTGATCGGGGAAGATCGCTTCATCGGCCTCTACGCCTCTTCCATCTACAACACCAGCGCGACCCAGATCCCGCTCATCAGCCATCGTCTCGAACGCATCATGGCCGCCTCCGGTCACGAGAAGGGCTCCCACGCCTACAAGGCGCTGCTGAACGTATTGGAAACCTATCCCCGCGATGAGTTGATCCAGGCTCGTGAAGAGGAGCTGCTGGCCACCGGTCTTGGGGTGCTGGAGATGCAGGAGCGGGACATGCTGCGACTGTTCGTGCGCCGCGATGTCTATGGTCGCTTCTTCTCCTGCATGGTCTATGTCACCAAGGAGCGCTACAACACGGCGCTGCGGATCAAGACCCAGCAAATTTTGCAGAAATATTTTGGCAGCAATGAAGAGGTGGAGTTCAACGTCTACTTCACCGAAGGCGTGCTGGCGCGGACCCACTACATAGTGCGGGTCAACAACAACAACGTGGATGTGGATGTGAACGAAGTACAGAACAACCTGATTGAAGCGGCCCGCAGCTGGGACGACAGACTCGACTCCGTGCTGCTTTCCCACTATGGCGAGGCTCGTGGCAACGAGCTGCGCCGCCGTTTCAGTACTGCATTCCCCCGCGCTTACAAGGAGGATGTGCTGCCTGGCTCTGCCGTGGCCGATATTATGGCGCTCGATAACCTGAGCGAAGCCGAGCCGCTGGGCATGCTGTTCTATCGCGCGCAGGAGGAGGAGAACGACCGTCGGGTACGGCTCAAGCTGTTCCATCGCACCGAGCCCATTCACCTCTCCGATGTGCTGCCGATGCTGGAGAACATGGGGCTGCGGGTGATCGGCGAGACCCCGTATCAGGTACGCACTCCGGCTGGCGATCTGTTCTGGATCCTCGACTTCTCCATGTTGCTGCACGGCGAGCAGCCCTTTGATCTGGCCCAGAGCCAGCAGCGCTTCCAGCAGGCGTTTGCCGCCATCTGGAACAAGCAGCTGGAAGATGACGGCTTCAACCGGCTGGTATTGGGGGCGGGACTTACCGGCCGTCAGGTGTCGGTGCTGCGCGCCTATGCCAAATACATGCGCCAGACCGGCGTCTCCTTCAGCCAGTCCTATATCGAAGAGACCCTGACCCGCTACCCGGATATTGCCCAACTGCTGTTTACCCTGTTCGAACAGCGCCTCGATCCTGCCGGCAAGCAAGATGCCAAGGTGCAGGCCAAGCTGCACGAGGAGCTTGCCGCCAAGCTGGATCAGGTGGCCAACCTGGATGACGATCGGATCATTCGTCGCTATGTGGAGATGATCGACGCTACCCTGCGCACCAACTACTACCAGTTGGACAAGGCGGGCAACATCAAGCCCTACATCTCCTTCAAGCTGGCGCCGTCCAGCATCACCGATATGCCGCTGCCGCTGCCCAAGTTCGAGATCTTCGTCTATTCACCACGAGTGGAAGGGGTACATCTGCGCTGGGGCAAGGTTGCCCGTGGCGGTCTGCGCTGGTCCGATCGCAAAGAGGACTTCCGCACCGAAGTGCTGGGTCTGGTGAAAGCCCAGCAGGTGAAGAACACCGTCATTGTGCCGGTAGGGGCCAAGGGCGGTTTCTACTGCAAACAGATGCCGGTGGGGGCGCCCCGTGCCGTAATCCAGGAGGAGGGTAAGGCCTGTTATCGCCTGTTTATTCGCGGCCTGCTCGATGTGACCGACAACATCATTGGCGGCGAGGTGATCCCGCCCAAATCCGTGGTGCGCCACGATGAGGATGACTACTACCTGGTGGTTGCTGCCGACAAGGGGACTGCCACCTTCTCGGATATTGCCAACGAGATCAGTCTCGAATACGGTCACTGGCTCGGCGATGCGTTCGCCTCCGGCGGTTCGGTCGGTTACGACCACAAGAAGATGGGCATCACCGCCCGCGGTGCCTGGGAGTCGGTCAAACGGCATTTTCGTGAAATTGGCGTCAACTGCCAGACCACCGACTTCACTTGCGTGGGGATTGGGGACATGGCCGGCGACGTGTTCGGCAACGGCATGCTGCTCTCCGAGCACACCCGGCTGGTGGGCGCGTTCAACCACATGCACATCTTCGTTGACCCGACCCCGGATGCGGCAAAGAGCTTTGTCGAACGCCAGCGTCTGTTCGATCTGCCGGGTTCCAGCTGGGATGACTACAACCGCGAGCTGATATCACAAGGGGGCGGCATCTTCCTGCGCTCTGCCAAATCCATCAAGCTGAGCCCCGAGATGCAGACCCTGCTCGGCACCGACAAGGCCAGCATGGCGCCGAACGAGCTGATCAAGGCACTGCTTTGCCTCAATGTCGACCTGCTGTGGAACGGCGGCATCGGCACCTACGTGAAGAGCGCTCGCGAGAGCGATGGGGAAGTGGGCGATCGCAGCAACGATGCACTGCGGGTCAATGGTCGCGATCTGCGGGCCCGTATCGTAGGAGAGGGGGGCAACCTTGGCTTTACCCAGCTCGGTCGGGTGGAGTACGCCAGCCAGGGCGGTCGCATCAATACCGATTTTACCGACAACGTGGGCGGGGTGGATTGCTCCGACAACGAGGTGAACATCAAGATCCTGCTGAACCAGTTGGTGGCGGCAGGAGATCTGACCCTCAAGCAGCGTAACCAGATGCTGTATGAGATGACCGACGACGTGGCGCAGATCGTGATCACCAACGCCTATCGCCAGTCCCAGTCTATCTCGGTCACCAGCTTCCGCGGCTCTGAACAACTGAAAGAGCAGCAGCGCTTTATTCAGGGACTGGAGCGGGAAGGCAAGCTGGACCGTGCGCTCGAGTTCCTGCCATCCGATGAGGAGCTTTCCGAGCGGATGGCGGCAGGGCAGGGACTGACCCGCCCCGAACTGGCGGTGCTGGTGGCTTACGGCAAGATGGTGCTGAAAGAGCAGCTCAACTGCCCGGAAGTGACCGACGAGCCCTTCCTCGCTAACATGCTGGTCACCAGCTTCCCGGCCAAGGTGCAGCAGCAGTTTGGTGCACAGCTGGCCGATCACCCGCTACGCGGCGAGATCATCGCTACCCGGGTGGCCAACATGTTGGTCAATGACATGGGGCTCAACTTCGCCAGCCGGATGAAGGACGAGACCGGAGCCTCGGTGGCGGAAGTGGCCTGCTGCTTTGCCATGGCCCGCGAAGTGTTTGGCATGAACCAGCTGTGGCGCGATATCGAAGGGTGCGACAACCTGGTGGATGCCCAGACTCAGCTCGAGCTGATGTTCTACAGCCGCCGCATCGTGCGCCGTGCCACCCGCTGGTTCCTGCGCGCCCGCAATCGCAGCTGGAGCATCAGCGAGAACATCGCCTTCTTCCGTCCGGCGTTCGAGACCTTAGGGAAGCACCTTTACGAGGTGATGGATGAGAGCGAAGTGGCCGAGCATCGTCAGGCTGTTGCCAAGTGGATGGAGAAACAGGTGCCTGAAGCCATTGCCCGTCAGGTCGCCCATATGAGCAGCCTCTTCTCCAGTCTGGATCTGGCGCAGATTGCCGCCGAGCACAAGACCGATATCCTGCGTGCCGCCAATGTTTACTATCGCCTCGGTGCCAAACTGGATCTGCACTGGTTCCTCGACCAGATCAACCATCAGCCGGTCGGCAACCACTGGCAGGCGATGGCGCGAGCCTCCTTCCGCGAAGATCTGGACTGGCAGCAGCGCAGTCTCACTTCTGTGGTACTGGAAGGGTGCAAAGATCAGGGAGAATGCGCTACCATACTGGCCGACTGGATTTCGGAGCATGAGCAACTCTTGTCCCGTTGGACCCACATGTTGGCCGACTTCAAGACCACCAGTACCCACGAGTTCGCCAAGTTCTCGGTGGCCTTGCGAGAGTTGAACCTGCTCCAGTTGAATTGTCGGGCACTTTAATTGCCAGATTAAGGCATGACACCGACATTACACCCAAAGCCCCGGCCAGTTGCCGGGGCTTTCTTTAAGGAGCAAAGATGTTGTACCCCATCGCCAGGCATTTCCTGTTCAAACTCAATCCGGAACAGGCTCACGATCTCTCCATGAAATATTTGCCCCGCCTTCTCGGTACGCCACTCGATTGTTTCTTCCGCCAGAATTTGCCGAAACGCCCCGTCACTGTCATGGGGCTTTCTTTTGCCAATCCGGTGGGATTGGCGGCCGGTCTGGATAAAGATGGTGAGTGCATTGACGCGCTGGGCGCCATGGGATTTGGCTTTATCGAAGTCGGTACCGTCACCCCCAGACCCCAAAGCGGCAATGACAAGCCCCGCCTGTTCCGGGTTATTCCGGCAGAGGGGATCATCAACCGGATGGGATTCAACAACAAGGGGGTTGATCATCTGGTGGCCAAGGTAAAAGAGGCCAAATATCAGGGGGTCATCGGCATTAATATCGGCAAGAACAAAGATACTCCCATCGAACAGGGTAAGGATGATTACCTGATCTGCATGGACAAGGTTTATGATCATGCCGGTTATATTGCCGTCAATATCTCTTCCCCCAACACCCCGGGTTTGCGTTCACTGCAATATGGCGAGGCGCTGGATGAATTGCTGGCCGCCCTCAAGGTGCGTCAGCAAGAGCTGGCCGCTCAATATAAAAAGTATGTGCCGCTGGCGGTTAAAATTGCCCCGGATTTAAGCCTTGAAGAAATAGATCAGGTGGCCGCTTCGCTGGTACGAAATGGTATTGATGGGGTTATCGCCACCAATACCACTCTCGAGCGCGAGATGATTTATGACATGCCCCACGCCGGTGAAGCGGGTGGCCTGAGTGGTCGTCCGCTGCAGCACAAGAGTACCAAGGTGATCCGTCATCTGGCCAAGGCGCTCAATGGTGCTCTGCCAATTATCGGGGTGGGTGGTATTGATAGTGCCATGGCCGCCCGTGAAAAATTGGCCGCCGGTGCCAGTCTGGTACAAATTTATAGCGGCTTTATTTATAAAGGGCCGGGGCTGGTCAAAGAGATTGTGACCAATATTTAAGAAATAGATGGCGGAGCCCTTTATTTGACGTTGCTGATTTCCTGCATATGGAATAAAGTCAACTGGTAATTATCAAGTAAGGGCTCCAACATGTTTATCCAACCGACCGATAGCTGGCAATGGCACTACGATGCCCAGAGTGACCGTCTGATGTTGGACCTGTCTGATAACATGTTATTTGCGACCGAGTATAAAGGGCGACAATTGGTGCCCAGCTCGTTTGCGACCCAGCCTTTTTGTGTCGATGATGCCGCCCTCTATTATCAGTTGATGGATAAAGCAGCCGAACTTGAGTGGAGTATTCCGCATCAGGTTCAGTTGGTGCTTAATGCCATCGCGGTCAGTCGTTTTTATAAACCCCTGATGCCGCAAAGCTGGTTTTTTAGTGAACAACATCCGCAAGTGAGCCCGCAAAACGGTGATCTGGTCCTGATGAATACACCCCATGGTAACGGCGAATTTATGGTCATTGAGGCAGGGGAGCAGGCCAGCGTCTGTTTGAACCTCACTGCCGATCTGGTATTGACCACCAGTAAAGCTTTGCCGCGTTTCGGGGTGATCAAGGTGATGAATAACCGGATGAAACCGCGTATTACCGTGACCGAGCAATATCGTCAGGTTAGTTGATATATTTTCATCAATCGTTTTATCTCTGTGATTACACCGCTGCCTGTTTTTACTGTTGTCACCTCAATCGTGCCTCGTTTCTGATACTTCATTGATCCGCGAACATCTTGCCCATTCTGATTGATCTTCATAGTTGTGATCCAGCCTCTCTTGAGGCTTGTTACATCCACTTGCACCACGCAGTATCTTGGTATTCCGTGCTGTAAGCATGGTGCCTCCCTCTAGTTTCGTTCTGCTTGCGTAGTGCCTTCACCTAGCTATCAACACATCACTCACTGCTGCGATTTTCTACATACGACATTTTATGCTTGAAACGAGAGCTATTCTCACTTACATTTTGTTATAACATAACAAAATGGAGTTGCTATGAAGCCTCATATTCATCCTGATTATCGTTTGGTGCTGTTCCATGACACGGCGGCAGATGCCTTTTTCCTGGTAGGTTCAACCATCAAGAGCGATCGCCGCTATACGTGGCAAGATGGGAAGGAGTATCCCTACGTATCGCTCGATGTTTCCAGCCAGTCGCACTCGTTCTATACCGGCAAGCAGAAGCAGGTATCGAGCGAGGGGAGTGTGGCCCGTTTCAACAAGCGCTTTGGCGCATTTTCAAGCAAGAAGGAGTCCTGAATGCAGGTCGTCTGTTCACTCAAATCCGCACGGGCGCGTCATCCCGATTGTCAGTTGGTGCGCCGTCGGGGCAAATTGTTCGTGATTTGCAAAAGCAATCCCCGTTTCAAGGCTCGTATGAAGTGATCCGCTAAATGATGTCTGGCCCCATGATCTCGCCATCGGGTAGTCATGGGGCCTTTTACCTTTTCGCCACCTATCAATCTGTTTCCATCCTGCTGTTTGCGCCGACTTTTGCATGCTCCAGCCCGCCTGATGAGGTATAATGCGGCACTATTTTTATGGGTTCCCCGTGAGCGTGATGAAAGAATTTTTTGCAACCTGCCCCAAGGGGCTGGAAAACCTGTTGGCCGACGAGCTGACCAATCTTGGCGCAGAGCAGGTCCGTGAGACCGTGGCTGGCGTCCATTTCAAAGGCGAACTGGCGATTGGCTACAAGGCCTGCCTGTGGAGCCGTTTTGCCTCCCGTATCGTGCTGGTGCTCTCCGAATTCCAGATGAACGATGATCTGGATCTCTATCTGGGCGCCCACACAATCCCCTGGGAAGAGCACTTCTCCGGTACCTCTACCATCGCGGTGGACTTTACCGGTACCAACCCTGCCATTCGCAATACCCAATATGGCGCGCTGAAGATCAAGGATGCCATCGTCGACCGCTTCACCAAGCGCGGTCACGTGCGTCCGGACGTGGACAAGAAGTCGCCGGATATTCGCATCATGGCGCACCTGGGCAAAGGCAAGGCCAATATCACGCTGGACTTGTCAGGCCCGGCGTTGCATCAGCGTTTCTATCGTCAGGGCACCGGTGAAGCTCCGCTCAAAGAAAACCTAGCCTGCGCCATGATTGCCCGTAGTGGCTGGGCCGGTGAGCCCATGATGGACCCGATGTGCGGTTCCGGTACGCTGCTGATCGAAGCGGCCTTTATCGCCGCCGACATGGCGCCGGCGCTGCGTCGCGAGCGCTTCGGTTTCGATCGCTGGCTGCAGCATGATAGCGAGCTGTGGCAGAGCCTGATGATGGAAGCACAAGTGCGTGCCAAACGCGGCATGCAGCGTTGCGAAGTAAAACTGTTTGGCTGTGATGCCGACCAGCGTGTGCTGCTCAAAGCCCGTGATAACGCCAAAGCGGCCGGTGTGGCGCACCTCATCACCTTCAAGCAAGCCGATGTCACCAAGCTGGAAAACCCGCTGCCGATGCCTGCCCCTGTTGAAGGGGAAGAAGGTCAAGGGGAGGCCCGCCAGGTCGGTATGCTGATCTCCAACCCACCTTATGGCGAGCGTCTTGGCGAATTTCCGGCGCTGCTGGAAGTGCACCAGGCGCTGGGCGATGCTCTGCGTCGTAGCTTCCAGGGTTGGAAAGTCTCCATTCTGTCCGCATCGCCCGAGCTGCTGAGCTGTCTGCGCCTGCGCGCCGACAAGCAATACCGCCTGTTCAACGGCGCCCTCGAGTGTCAGCTGCGCAATTATCAAATCGCACTGGACTCCGTGGCTTCCCAAAAAGAGGTCGCGCAGGACTTTGCCAACCGTCTGCGTAAGAATCTGAAAACCCTAGAGAAATGGGCCAACAAAGAGGGCATCGATTGCTATCGCATCTACGATGCCGACTTGCCGGAATACAACGCTGCCATCGACCGCTATCAGGACTATCTGGTGGTGCAGGAATATGCCGCGCCCAAGGACATCCCCGCCCAGAAGACCCGTCAGCGTCTGCTCGACATGGTGCAGGCCGCCATCAAGGTGACCGGCATGGACGGCGAGAAGGTGATCCTGAAGGTGCGTGAGCGTCAGGAAGGCAAACAGCAGTATCAGAAGCTCTCCGAAGAGCAGCACCGGATGGAAGTGCAGGAGTACGGTGCCCGTCTGTGGGTCAACCTCTACGACTATCTCGATACCGGCCTGTTCCTCGACCATCGTCAGACTCGCCGCATGCTGGGTCAGATGGCCAAGGGCAAGCGCTTCCTGAACCTGTTTGCCTATACCGGCAGTGCCACCGTGCACGCAGGTCTTGGCGGTGCCAGCGATACCACCACAGTCGACATGTCTCACACCTACCTGAACTGGGCGCAGGACAACATGCGTCTCAACTCGCTGGTGGGCCGTCAGCACAAGTTTGTCCAGGCAGATTGCCTGAAGTGGTTGTCTGAAGCCGATGAGCAGTACGACCTCATCTTCATCGATCCGCCCACCTTCTCCAACTCCAAGCGGATGGACGAGAGCTTCGACGTACAGCGCGATCACCTGTTGCTGATGCAGCACCTGAAGCGCCTGCTGGCGGCGGACGGCACTCTGGTCTTCTCCAACAACAAGCGTCACTTCAAGATGGATCTGGCCGGTCTAGAGGCCACTGGTCTCAAGGCCCAGAACATCACCCAGAAGACGCGACCGAAGGATTTCGAACGTAACCAGCACATCCACAACTGCTGGATCATCACTCATGCGCCGGAGCAAGGCGAGGCGTGATGCTGACCCTGTTTCATACCGACGGTTGCCACCTGTGTGAGCAGGCCTGGGCGCTGGTGGAGGAGGCAGGCCTTGCCGCTACCACCTGCCAGTGCGACATCATGGATGATGAGCAGTGGCTTGCCGCCTATCGGGTGCGCATTCCGGTGCTGCGTGACGAGGCAGGCCGCGAGCTTGGCTGGCCCTTCACGCTGGTCGAGCTCAAAAGCTGGGCCGCCCGTCAGGGGTGAGAGTGATTTGACGATAAAACGGGGGCAGACCCAGTCTGCTGCCCGTTTTTTTCATATGAAATAAGGAACACACATGGCTCTTTTAACATTGCACGGCGCATGTCTGTCGTTCAGTGATTTCCCGCTGCTCGACAATGCCGAATTGACCATCGAGCGGGGCGAGCGCCTCTGTCTGGTTGGTCGCAACGGAGCGGGCAAGTCCACTCTGATGAAGGTCATTGCCAGCGAATTGCCGCTGGACGACGGACGTCTGGTGCTGCAGCAAGATTTGAAAGTGACCCGCCTTGAGCAGGATCCGCCAGCTTCCAGCGAGCTGACGGTATTTGACTATGCCGCCGAAGGGCTGGCCGGGGTAGGGGAGCTGCTCAAGCAATACCATCACATCTCCATGGAGCTGGCGAGCGATCCGTCAGACGCCAACATTCGCAAGATGAGCGAGTTGCAAGAGCAGCTCGATTATCAGAACGGCTGGCAGTTCGAGACCCGCATCAGTCAAGTGTTGACCCTGCTGGGGCTGGATCCCGATGTGACCCTCGATAGTCTCTCTGGCGGTTGGCTGCGCAAGGTGGCGCTGGCCCGTGCGCTGGCCTGTGATCCCGACTTGTTGCTGCTCGATGAGCCGACCAACCACCTGGATATCGAAGCCATCAACTGGCTGGAAGATTTCCTCAAGGATTTTCGCGGCGCTATCGTGTTTATCTCCCACGACCGTGAGTTCATCCACAAGCTGGCGACCCGAATCATCGATCTTGATCGCGGCGTCATCACCTCCTGGCCTGGCAACTACGACGAGTACCTGCAGGGAAAAGAGGAGTGGCTGCGGGTTGAAGAGCTGAAGAATGCCGAGTTCGACCGCAAACTGGCCCAGGAAGAGGTATGGGTTCGTCAGGGTATCAAGGCTCGCCGTACCCGTAACGAAGGCCGGGTGCGCGCACTTGAGGCGATGCGGATGGAGCGCTCCCAGCGTCGCGAGTTGCAGGGCAAGGCCAAGCTGCAACTGGACGAGGTCAATCGCTCCGGCAAGCTGGTGTTCGAGACCGAAGGGCTGGGGCTGGATTTTGGCGATCGCACCTTGTTCAAGGGGCTCGATCTGCAAGTGCTGCGTGGCGACAAGATTGCGCTGGTCGGCCCCAATGGCTGCGGCAAATCGACCCTGATCAAGCTGTTGCTGGGTCAGCTTGAGCCAACCCGTGGCACCGTCAAGGGGGGCACCAATCTGGAGGTGGCCTACTTCGATCAGTACCGCGAGCAGCTCGATCCCGAGCAGACGGTGGTGGACAACGTCGGGGAGGGCAAGCAGGAGGTGATGGTGCGTGGTCGCTCCCGTCATATCCTCGGTTACCTGCAGGACTTCCTGTTCGAGCCCAAGCGGGCCCGTACGCCGGTCAAGGCGCTCTCCGGTGGCGAGAAGAACCGGCTGCTGCTGGCCAAGCTGTTCCTCAAGCCGAGCAACCTGCTGATCCTCGATGAACCGACCAACGACCTCGACGTCGAGACTCTGGAGCTGCTGGAAGAGCTGCTTTCCGACTACCCCGGCACCCTGCTGCTGGTCAGTCACGATCGTCGCTTCATCGACAACACAGTGACCGGCTGCTGGCTGTTTGAAGGGGATGGCCGCATCAGCGATTACGTGGGTGGTTACGCCGACATGATGGCGACCCGCGAACAGCAGAACGCTCAACAACAGGCTAAGAGTGCACCGGTCAAGGCGCCCGAGCCGGTCGTAGCCACCGCGCCAGAAGCGCCGAAGAAAAGCAAGAAGCTCTCCTACAAGCTGCAGCTTGAACTGGAAGGGTTGCCTGCTCGTCTTGAGCAGCTGGAAGCCGAGCTGGATGCGCTGCAAAGCGAGATCAACCAGCCTGGGTTCTTCTCGCTGCCGGCAGATAAAACCCAGCCGAAACTCGATGCGCTCAATGCCGCTGAAGCCGCGCTGGAGCAGGCATTTGCTCGCTGGGAAGAGCTGGAAGGACTCAAAAATAAGGAGTAAGTTCCCTGTAATTAAAACTTAATCCAGTTCAGTGCCTTGTGTCACATAGCCCGGTTAGGGTGGAAGTTTTTGTTTGACCGAGTGCGCTCGCAGGAGTAAAGATGAAAGCGACCGATGCAGAATTGGTCGCTTTTTTTGTTCCACGAAGAGGGTCGTAGATGATGAAGAGACAGAAGCGGGACCGTCTGGAAAGAGCTCGTGCTCGTGGTTATCAGGCTGGCGTGGTCGGCAAACAGAAAGAAGCGTGTCCGTATCAATGCCTGGATGCCCGAGGGCATTGGCTTGGTGGTTGGCGTGACGCCATGGAAGGGCGGGGCTCAGGCCTCTTCATGAAGTAGCAGGTACTTCATCACTCATTACAAAAGGAAAGGGGCCGTTGTGGCCCCTTTGCGTTAATGTTGTTTTACCACCAATCAGAGAGATCAGAATGCGGTGGTATCTTTGAACAGGCCCACTTTCAGGTCGGTGGCGCTGTAGATCGGACGACCGTCGACTTCGACCACACCATCAGCAATCCCCATCACCAGCTTGCGGTTGATGACGCGCTTGAAGGTGATCTTGTAGGTCACTTTCTTGGCAGTCGGCAGGATCTGGCCGGTGAATTTCACTTCACCTACGCCCAGAGCACGACCCTTGCCGGGGCCACCTTTCCAGCCAAGGAAGAAGCCAACCAGCTGCCACATGGCGTCCAGACCGAGACAGCCAGGCATCACAGGATCACCCGGGAAGTGGCAATCGAAGAACCAGAGATCCGGAGTAATGTCGAGCTCAGCCAGGATCTCGCCCTTGCCGTGTTCGCCGCCGTTGTCATTGATCTTGACGATGCGGTCCATCATCAACATGTTGGGGGCAGGCAGCTGACTGTTACCCTCACCAAACAGTTCGCCACGGCTGCAAGCCAGCAGCTCTTCACGGGTAAAAGAGTTCTTGCCCTGTTCGCACAGGGAAAGGCGGGCTTCCATGGTGGTATTGTCTACGGTCACGCGGTATTTCCTTCAAATGGGTCAAATCCGGGCCAATTTAGCTTACAGTTGTTCGCTAAACAACTCCGATCACTTCATCAGCGGCCAAACAGGCGCCCCAGCAGGGATTGCAGCAGTCCGACTTTGGCAGTGGAGCCGTTCAACTCGTCCAACCGCTCCTGAATACGGCCAAACAGGGTATCGGGTATATCAGGCTCACCGGCGACACAGCCAGTCAGCAACTCGATGGCCTCTTCCACATGATCCACCGGGTGGATGTGGAACTGGCCCGCTTCAACCGCTGCAATCACCTCGTCAGAGAGGTTCAGCTGCTGGATGTTGGTGCCCGGCAAAATGATCCCTTGCTTGCCAGTGATGCCGTGGATTTTGCACACCCGGAAGAAGCCTTCAATCTTCTCGTTGACGCCACCAACGGCCTGCACATTGCCAAACTGATCGACCGCACCGGTCACGGCGAAGTGCTGATAGATAGGCTGGCGGGCGAGGGCAGAGAGTAGGGCACACAAGCCGGTCAGGGAGGCACTGTCGCCATCAATTTCGTGGTAAGACTGCTCGAACACCAGATTGGCCGACAGGGGGGAGGGGTTCTCTGCACCAAATTTGTTGGAGAGATAGCCGTGGATAATCATCATCGCCTTGGCGTGGATATGACCGGCCAGCTCCGCTTTGCGCTCGATATCCGCCACATCGCCATCACCAAGGTGTACGGTAGCAGTGAGGCGCACCGGTTCACCGAAGTCATAGGGGTGACCGGAGACCTGAATGACAGACAGGCCGTTGATCTGGCCAATCTCTTCGCCATCGGTTTGCAGCAGGATCTGGCCGTCGATAACCCCCTGATCGGACTGCTCAACCAGATAGTTGAGGCGGTAATCCTGCTCTTCCAGTGCGCCGCGAATATGCTCGTCGGTGACCACATCAGATTCCAGCTCCCGGGCCAGACTGTCAGCCATCCGCATGATGGCGGAGAGTTGCACTTCGGAGAGCGACAGCCACTCCTGATGGTCACAGAGGCGGCTGGCATGACGACAAATGGCGGCGAGGGCGGCTGGCGTGAAGTCCAGCAGGCTCCAGCGCTGGCGCAGCCAGGCCAGGTACTGCAGAAATTCCTGCAGATCCTCTTCAATATTCACCTCTGACACCAGATCCGCGCGCAGGAAGATGCGCTCGGACATATCCCGATCCAGCATCTGGAACTCGGCCACGTCGAGTCGGTCACCCACCAGGATCAGCTTGAGCTTGATGGGGGTCGCTTCAGGCGCGAAGAAGGGGGTCAGGGTTTTCCCTTCCTGATAGGCGTTCCAGTCCAGCTCGCCTTTTTGCATGGCATTTTTCAGTTTGAACCAGAGGTGCGGCTGATCCAGCAGCTCGTCCAGTTGCAAAATGAGGTAGCCGCCGTTGGCTTCGCGCAGCAAGCCAGGCTCCAGCAGGTGCTGGTTAGCATACACAGAGCCTTGCTCGGTCTGGTAGTTGATGGAGCCAAACAGGGTATCCCAGTTGAGATCACGGCCATAAATTACCGGCGCTTCCTGCGCTTCGTGGTGGATCAGCAAGTTGATCAGAATGGGGTGCTGGAATTCCAGACCCAATGCCACGTGAGCCGCCAGATCGGAGAGGAAATCATCGATTTTCGGATCATTGTTCTGCTTGCGCATGATGCGGGTCACGATGCGTTCGGCATCGAGATGGTGGCTCAACAGCTTGAGCAGCTCGCCAACCATTTCGCAAAACTCAACGCCGGTGCCTGGTTGCAGGCGCAGCCAGATAGGCTTGTAGGGGTTGTTCAGATTCTCGGTGTAGCAGAGATCAAACAGGTCACCATCCTTGCCATTGGAGTCGGCAATCAACGTTTGGCAAACGCCTTCGTAATCTGCGCCGGGGAACCCGTTGAGCAGCATGACCGGACAGTCACCATCAAAGCTGGCAAGACGTTTGATGCCGGAAATGGCTCTGGGTTGCAGCGCAGCAAAGGGGATAGGTTCAAGCTCGCTAAGCTTGGGGAACTGTTCAATCGCAAAAGCGGGTTTTAATTGTTCTGATGTTAATTCAGCCACTTAAGACATCCGGTCGAAGATAGGATCAATTGTTGCCATTATACACAGTTCAATAAGTGGTGACAGGAAACAAGACAATTGATTTAACATAATATGCATTATACGCAATGACGGATGCAGGAGGACTGAATGAAGAGAACTGAGCAATGGAGCCGCTTTGATGTGGCTGACGGCTTGGCCACTGAGGCCGATATGGTTGCCTATCTGCAGGCAGCCCTTGAAGATGGTGATCCGGCGCTGCTGACTGCGGCGTTTGATGATGTGGAGCGTGCTCGTGCCAAACTGCGTGGCCAGCCGAGCTACACACTGAAAGAACTGTTGGCACACTGTGACCCCAATGCCGCGTCACCAGGTGAAATGGATTGGGGCCCAGATATGGGTTCAGAGAAAGTTGATAGCCGGTGAATTGAGTTTCTTCAGAAAGTCTTCAGAAACTTCACCCTGTTCGTTAGCGTTCTCGAAGACTTGGCTCATCACACTGAGGTCTTCAAGGAAGATTGGCGGCAAAGAACCCATCAATGCGTGCATGAACTGAGGATTATCAGCAAGCTCATCGGATATTGTGGCAATGAGACTTTGCTGGAATGACCTCAGGTTGTTCTCTGACCAGATGATATAAGAAGCAGCGGCGAGAGTTACGATCTCAATGAACTCAAAGGCCAACACATCATCTTCTTGGCCCTCAGCACAGAGCCCTGCGTACATTTCATCTATCAATGGTTTTACATAGGAAAATGAAGGGTCTGGTTGCGGCAATGACTGAAACACACGAATCTGGTCATCGTTTAATGTGTAATGAGTTGATTGTCGAGCTATGGACGCCTGCTTCGCTTTTCTAGCCTGCTTGGCTTTGAGTTTCGAGCGCTGAGCCCGTTTGTCCCTGCTTGCCATATAGTCCTTCATTAAGTAGAAAATGAGATTCGTATGATGCAACAAGCCAAGATAGCAGACAAGGTTAAGGCTAATGCCGATAACCCCATTTATCGGCATCATTGTGAGAGATAACAAGGCTTTATTCAGCCGGTTCTGCGGCACAATTCCTTCACCAATCCAGCACATGACGATGAACCGTCACGAATGCCGCTCTCGGCCAGCTTAAGAAGATCCTCACCCAAGTCAGCAAGACCTGCCATCCGGTTCCCCTGCTGTTTGGCAATGTAGAGGTCGGCCAACTTGGCCAACTGATCCGCCAAAGCCCCCTCGCCCACAACATCTACTCGCTCAACCAGGAAGTCGGGCGGTGCCTTTTCCTGGTTGAAGTAGTCATCCCAATGATCAGATATACCCCCTCCCCTTAGTCGATATTCTGAAACCACAAATGTCCCATTTTGAGACAAGAGTCCACTATTAGAGGCTGCCTTGACCTGGTTAAAGTAGTCGCCTTAATGGATGGACAGATCCCCTGCCCTTACTCAATATGCTAAAGATGCAAATTTCCCGTGTTGAATAGTTAACACTTACAAAAGTGCTGGATCACCAATGCCCTTGATGCAATAAGCGCTCCCTCCCCTCTTGGCTTTCGTGACTTTTATAATGGTGCATTTAACGTAACCATTTATATATTTTCGTTATGTTGTGTTTGGCTCCTGAGTGTTTTCGGTAGCCCACGATGATGACCATTCTTATAAGTCATCAAATCACCTTTTTAGACCTCGATGCACTCCACAGAGAGAATGAAAAAGACCCGCCTTTTGCGAGACGGGTCTTGTTCTTTCATTCCGGCTGATCAGGCTATTAGCCAATGTTTGCGTTTGGGTATGGGCGTTCGCGGATGGGATATGTGGACATTGCTGCACATATCCATGATTAACCTCTTCAGTTCATTCATATCGACAGAGTGAAGTGTTAACGACCAGAATGCTCTCGCCTGGCTGTAGTGCATGCCGTTGGTATAGAGCAGGGTGTCATTTTCAAAACGAAGTTGGCTACAGGGTGCCTCCATCTGCAATCCTGTTTCGGGAAACCAGATATTCAACGTGCCTGAGGGGATAAGGGTAAATTGCGCCATCAGATCGCCTTGTCCGACAATCTTGTAGGTCTTCTTGATGATGTCTATCGGCATAGGGGGTTGTCTCGATGTTTGAGCAAGCGATTTGGTTATTTTTCTCTCTGATACGGAATAAATATTGATCCCGCGGATGGCTACCTGCTCGTTCTTAACAGCCCTGCTGTTCCCTGAACCGGTTGCCATCCAGAGAAGTACAAAATAACGGCACCAGCTTGAATTAGACCTTAATGAATCACTTTTTTAGGTCACGATGCTCACCCGCCCTTTGAACGATTATCTCTCGTTTGTTGGCTCAATCTGTCTAGCGGTTTTTGTTGCGCGCTCTCATGTCGTTCGCTGTTGCTGGTGTGCAGGTATTTCGAAGTGGTGTCGATGCTGTCATGTCCTGCATCGGCTTGTACGTGGGAAAGCGGTCGACCATGCAGGTTGATGTCATGGGTGATCCCGGTGTGGCGGATCGCATGGGGAGAGAGTTGCCGCATCTCGGCCGCATCCTGGACAAATCCATCCTGCTCTGCCAATTCTGCGCCTTTACCGATGATCACCATGATCAAATCCCGTAGCTGGCGAATTCCAAGGTTGGCGTTGAGTTCCCCCTGATCGCGACCATGTGCTGCCGCTTTATGGCGAACGAACAGTGGTGTCTGTTCATCCGGTCTCGGCAAGGGAGAGAGACCGAGGAAACGGCGGTAGCGTTCGAGTGCCGCCAACAGCGCTTGGGATACCGCTACGGTACGCCGTTTGCCCCCCTTGCTTTGCGGAATAAAGTAGCCCCAGACGCCGGTTTTGCGATCCCGCCTGAACTGCCCCATCACAGGGGTAAAGCCCGGCCGGGCTGCAACCTCAGAGATCCGCAGATAGCAGGCGTACATCAGAATGGTGAGAAAACGGCTGCGCTCGTGTTGCTCCGGATGGTCGTTGGCAAGGGTATCGGCGGCCTGCATCACGTATGACCACTGCAATTCGCTGAAGGCCTGAACCTGATCATCGGCCTCCTGCTGTTGCGGCCGTTTGACCCGCTGCAGCAGCAGAGCGGGATTCCTGTCCATGTACTCCTCCTGGATCAGGAACTGGAAGAAGGCCGACAGGATGGCGAGCTTGGTCTTCATCGCCTGCTCGCTAAGACGATAGGGCAAGGTGCGGCCCAGCTCCCGCTTGCCGAGAAACGGTCGCCATTGCGGATTGGGCAACCGCTCTCCCCACTCCTTGTCGAGGATGAACTGCGCTACGTTGCGATAGGCGATCAACTCGTCAGGGGGCGACTGACAGTAGTCGAGATAGCGGATCATGATGCGGCGAGTGAGATCTTTCGGGCTGATGGCCGCCTCGCGAAAGCACCAGTGTAAAAAAGTGGTCAGTTCGCTGCGATAGGTTTTGTAGTTGTTTTCGCTGTTGCGCTGCTCTAGCAGCCAATCGACCGCCAGTTCGTAAACCAGCCCGGCATCGGGCACATCATTGAGGCTGAGGTTGGCAAGGTACTGATTGACCTGCGGATTGCCAGCTTCCAGATAGATAAGGCTGTCAAACAGCGGCATGACCGGCGGCAAGGATAATGGTTGTTGAGTCATGGTGTTGCTTGTTGATGCTGAGATGAGTCGATATGAGCCTGTGAGCCGAGTTGCTAGAAAAGGGCTCGTGATAGATGAATGCGGCTTCTATTGGGATTGGTACTACCTCTTGTTGTTGCTGATTAAGGTCACCAGGAGCGATCTGGATAACGTTCTCTCCACTGTTTGCTCATTATTTCCTCATAGTTCTGGTTGGTGTCGCTCAGTGGTGCACGCTATTCAGTTATGCATGGGATATGCAGCATGGTTAAAAAATTCTCGGGGTAAATAGCCGTAAAAATGGTTTTAAATGCAAATAAAGTGAATGCACAGAGCTGTTTATCCCGAGAAATAGCAGGTCTGTGCAATCAGGCCACCTGCTTTAGTGGCTTCTCCTTGCGCTTGGCTGCTGGGGCCTCTTCCTCTTTTGTGCCTGCCTGAACCTTGCCGCCGCGCAGCAGGGTTTGCAGCACATCGCGCTGCTCTGCCAGGTAGAATGCCAGACTCTCCTGCTGCTCTGGCGCCAACTCGATCGGGGCGCCAGCCAACAGGGTCATCAACTCGTCTGCCGTATCCAGCAGCTTGTCATAGGCATCGGCCTCTTTTTTGCTGGCAAAGGTCATTTTTTCCACTCCCCCACGAACAACCACATATTTGATCTCGACAGCCATGATGGCCTCCTCTTGGTGATGATGGATAGAGTATATGTATGGATATACAGTATTGCAAATAACCTCACCGGAAATGAGTTCGTCGGGGGTTAGCGACAAAAGCCGCGCTGGATCAAGTTGTCTCAAAGTGCCATTTGACTTCCACGCCAGACTGGTCGGATCATGGCCTTATGACGATCGTACGACACCTGTTTATCCTGCTGATGGTAGAGGTGCTGCTCCTCGGGAGTATCGCCCACGTGGTCGTGGGACTCCCCTGGTTGCTGACCCTGCTGTTTGTGGTGTTTGCCCTGCTTGGGTTGCGCTGTCTGGTGGTGCTCGGCAGCTGGCTGTTTACCCGCTTCTACCCCTCCCCGGCTATCGGCCCCTGGCGCAGGGTGAAGATGATGGCGCAGGAGATGTTGGCCTACCTCTACACCTTCACCTTGTTGCTACCGTTCGAGCCTTTGCTGATGGCACCAGATCGGCTGCGGCCATACCAGCGTCCCGTATTGCTGGTGCATGGTTACGGTTGCAGTCGCGGGATCTGGCGCACCCAGCGCGCCCGATTGGAAGCCGCAGGCCATGTGGTTGCCACCATTACCCTGATGCCACCATTTGGTCATATCGATGAGATGGTGCCGCTATTGGCCAAGCGAATTGACGATGTGCTCGCGCAAACCGGGGCTGACAAGCTGGTGCTGGTCGGTCACAGCATGGGGGGGCTGGTCTGCCGCGACTATCTGGCTCTCCATGGGGGTGACAAGGTCGCACGCCTGATCACGCTGGCTACGCCTCATCAGGGCAGTCAGCTAGCCGCCCTTGGGCTTGGGGCCAATGCCCGCGAGATGGAGCCCGGCTCCGGTTGGTTACAGCGTTTTGCTTCGGTGCCGCTTTGCGTGCCCGGCATCTCGGTGCGCACCAGTCACGACAATGTGGTGATGCCGCAGGAGCGGCAACGATTGGCGGGAATGGAAGATATCGAGTTGCCTGCCATTGGCCATCTCTCTCTGCTCTACTCCCGTCGTACGACAGATCTGCTGCTTGATCTGCTGTCCCGAGTCTGACCCTCCTTATTCGTCCTTCAACTGTTATTCCAAATAAAACAGGGGCCTGATTGCTCAGGCCCCTGTTGATCTCTTTATCCCATCATCCGGTTAGAAGTGTATCCCCTTGATCAGGGTCGAGACGGCAACCTGATCGGCGGTCGCCTTGGACTTGTCGCCGTCCTTGGGATCGGCAAAGGTGCGGAAGCTGGTGTTCATGATCACCTGGGCGACACGTGGTGCCAGGGCATGCACCACCTGACCAAACACCCCGAGGCGAGTGGCCAGTCGCACATGCTTGTTGATGATGGTATCGCACACCAGATCGGCCGCCTCTTCCGGCGTCATCATAGGTACCTGCTCATAGACCTTGGTCGGCGCTACCATCGGCGTTTTCACCAGCGGCATATTGATGATGGAGAAGCTGACCCCCTTATCGGCAAACTCGGAGGCGGCGGTACGCACCCAGGCATCGAGGGCCGACTTGGAGGCAACATAGGCGGAGAAGCGCGGCGCATTGGTCAACACCCCGATGGAGGAGATGTTGATGATGTGCCCTTTTTTCTTCTCAATCATGGTGGGCAGCACCCCCATGATCACCTTGAGTGCGCCGAAGTAGTTGAGCTGCATGGTGCGCTCCAGATCGTGGAAGCGATCGAAGGAGTCCTCGATGGAGCGGCGGATGGAGCGGCCGGCATTGTTGACCAGAATATCGACGCCGCCGTGATCGGCCACGATGCGAGCGGTGATCTCCTCGGCTTGCGCCAGATTGGCGAGATCCCCCTGATAGATCTCGATGGTCAGCCCCAGCTCGGCAAACTCAGCTTTAGTCTCGGCAATCTTCTGCTCGTCGCGCGCGATGGTAACGACGTTGGCCCCTGCCCCCGCCAGCTTGCGTGCGGTTGCTCGGCCAATGCCGGAGGTGGCCCCGGTCACCAGCACCACCTTGCCCTCTACCCGACCACGCAAGGAGCGATCGATGAAGAGCTCCGGGTCGAGGTGACGCTCCCAGTAATCCCACAGCCGCCAGGCGTAGCTGTGCAGTGGTGGCACTTCGATACCGGTCCCTTTCAGTACTCGCTGGGTTTCGCGACTGTCGAAACGGGTGGGATAACTGATAAGGCGGAACACATCCTTGGGCAGACCCAGATCGGCGATGGCGGCATCGCGGATGCGGCGCACCGGCGCCATGGTCATCAGCATGGCGGTCAGGTGGCGGGGAATGAAATTAAAGAGAGAGGCATTGATGCGGATCGCAGGCTCCGGCGCATGGGCGGCGCG
Source organism: Aeromonas sp. 603079 (assembly GCF_049172135.1). Lineage (NCBI taxonomy): Bacteria > Pseudomonadati > Pseudomonadota > Gammaproteobacteria > Aeromonadales > Aeromonadaceae > Aeromonas > Aeromonas sp. 603079. The sequence goes on from NZ_JAAKPX010000006.1 coordinate 66,539, forward strand.
GGAGAAGGTGCTCAGCATGTCGCCGACCCGCATCGGGTTGGGGTCGGTCAGGTGGAAGGTCTTGTTCTCCTCGCCCTCTTGATGGGCGATATGCACCATGGCATCGACCACGAAGTTGACCGGCACTATGTTGATGCGCCCGCCCTCAACCCCGATGGCGGGCATCCAGGGCGGCAGCAGGCGACGCAGCTTCTGGATGGTCTTGAAGAAGTAGTAAGGGCCGTCGATCTTGTCCATCTCGCCGGTGTTGGAGTCACCGACAACGATCCCCGGTCGATAGACTCGCCACGGAACTGTGCACTCATTGCGCACAATCCCTTCCGCTTCGTGCTTGGTCTGGAAGTAAGGCATGTCGAGGTGTTCGGCCTCATCGAACATGTCCTCGCGAAACAGACCGTCAAACAGGCCCGCTGCAGCGATGGAGCTGCAGTGATGGAACTGCCCCGTCCCCAGCCGCTCGGCAAGCTGAACGGCTTGACGGGTCCCTTCGGTGTTGACCTGCTGCTGGATCCCTGCCTTGGCGTTGAGATCATAGATGGCAGCCAGATGGAAAAAGTGGTCGATCTTGCCGATCAACTGCTCCTGCATCTCGACCGACACCCCCAGCAGCGGTTGCGTCATGTCACCAAAAACCGGGACTGCACGCGATTCATCCACATTCCAGAATGCAAATAACTCCGGCAATTTATCCTGATGAGAGGCGCGCATCAGAAAATAGACGATACAGTCGGGATGCTGTTGGAATAACTTTTTGATCAATCGACGCCCGATAAAACCACTACCGCCAGTAATGAAATAGTTCATAAAGAGAATCCTGCTACTGATTAGGGTGTTACTAGGTTGTTAGATATATCACGATTCATATGGGAATCCGCAATTTGATTGTCGGTTCGTGAGCAAACCCTAATTTCGGTGGTGTGCCTGTTCCGTTATTAGGTAGAACCCTCTATTTTTTGTCCCTAGACTGAAGTTGAAAAATCAGTAATGCCACAACCCGATTGCAGTTTCGTTGTCGCCATTACATTTAACTGTCGTTATTCAAGGAGAAGATCATGGCTAAGAAATTGAAAGCGCTGGCAGGGTCAGTGACCGACAACCAACTCACCTCCACCATCAAGGAGTCCACCCAGCAGATCTGGTTGGCGGGTCTGGGTGCCTATGCCAAAGCACAGGAAGAGGGTGGCAAGATCTTTGAAGCGCTGGTACAGGAAGGTGAAGCGCTGCAAGCAAAAACCCGTCAAAGTGCAGATGAGAAGATTGCCGCTGTGACCGACAAGACCGCCAATACCTGGGGCCGTCTGGAGCAGGTGTTTGAAGATCGCGTGGCCCGCGCTGTGGCCAGCCTCGGCATTCCGACCCGCAAGGATATCGACAAGCTCTCCAAGCGCATGGCCGAGCTGACCGACGTGGTCCAGCAACTGCTGGATGCACAGGAAGAAGAAGCCCCTGCCGCTGAAGCCAAACCGGCTGCCGCCAAAAAGCCCGCTGCCCGCAAGCCTCCGGTAAAGAAGGCACCGGTAGCCAAGGCTAAAGAGGCCGTAGTTGAGCAGGCCGCCGATCTCCTCTCCGCTGCGGAAGATGCGGTGAAAGAGGTGAAGGCCAAAGCAGAGAGCGTCCTGCCCTGATCCCTCGCGGTGACGGAAGGTGATTGATACCGGCCCATGCCCTGCGCTGGGCCGGTCTTGTCATGGTGAATGTCATGGATAGAGAGGCGACGCTATGAGTACCATCGCAATTGCCCTTGCTGGCGGCGGGCCGCTCGGCGGCATCTACGAGATCGGTGCCTGCGCAGCCCTCTCTGACAGCATCAACGGCCTGCGCCTTGACCATGCTGATATCTATGTTGGCGTCAGTTCGGGGGCCGTGGTGGCCTCGGCGCTGGCCAACGGCATCTCGCCGGCTAAGCTGGTACGGATCCTGCTCAGCGATGATTCGGGGGAGATGTTTGACCCGGCTACCTTGCTGCGACCCGCCTTTCGTGAATATGCCGACCGCCTGACCTCGATCCCGCCACTGGCGTGGCAGAGCCTGACCTACTATCTGGCGGCGCCCTGGAAGCGTAGCTTGTTTGAATCGCTGCAGGGGCTCTCCAAGGCCATTCCGACCGGACTGTTCGACAACCGCGGGGTGGATCGCACTCTGACCCAGTTTTTTTCTCGTCCCGGCCGCAGCAACGATTTTCGCCAGCTGCGCAGCCGACTGTTTGTGGTCGCTACCGAACTCGACACCGGTCATCCGGTCGCCTTCGGCAGCCCGGGGCTCGATGACGTGCCAATCTCGGCGGCGGTACAGGCGTCGGCCGCCTTGCCCGGCCTCTTTCCCCCTTCATTGATTAACGGTCGTTACTATGTGGACGGGGCGCTGATCAAGACTCTGCACGCTTCGGTAGCGCTGGAAGAGGGGGCGGATCTGGTGTTCTGCATCAATCCGCTGGTTCCCTATGATGCGGACATGGCCGCCGGCACCCCGACCAATCTGGTCGACAGCGGTCTGCCGGTGGTGCTGGCCCAGACTTTTCGCGCCATCATCCACTCCCGCATGCATGTGGGGATGGATCGCTACAAACACCAATATCCCGACGCCGACGCCCTGCTGTTTGAGCCCTCTTCTGCCGATGGCGAGATGTTCTTCACCAATGTGTTCAGTTATCGGGATCGTCGTCGCCTCTGCGAGCACGCTTACCAGCATACCCGCCGCGATCTCTGGCAGCGTCGTGACGAGCTTGCGCCGGTGCTGGCCAAGCATGGCCTCGAGCTCAATCTGGCCGCGCTGGCCGATGAAGATCGCACCCTGCTGGCCCCAGGCATTGGCTCGGTCGCCGCCCTTGACAAGTCGCTGGAGCAGTTGCAGCACTGGCTTGCCAAACGCTATCGCCACGGCGTGCGCCGTTCATCACCAAAGGAGTAGCATGGATCGCAAACCCAAACGTCGTACCCGGGAGCGGATCCTGACCACTGCCCTCGCCTGCTTCAATCGACAAGGGGAACCCAGCGTCACCACCTCGGCCATTGCGGCCGAGATGGAGATCAGCCAAGGCAATCTCTACTACCACTTCCACAACAAGGAGGAGATCGTCAACGCCCTGTTCTGCGAATTTGAACAGCAGATGGATCGCCTGCTGGAGGCGGTCAGCACCCCGTCCGATGAGCCCGAAGATATCTGGCTCTTTCTCCACCTGATGTTTGAAGCCATCTGGCAGTACCGTTTCCTCTACTATGATATCGCGACCCTGATGAGTGGTTATCATCAGGTGGAACAGCGCTTTTCCGCCCTGCTGCGCCGCAAGGAGCAGACCGCCATCGCCATTTGCAGGCATCTGCAAACGGTCGGGCTGATGGAGGGCACGACGCAACAGATGCGCACGCTGGCGGCCAATGTGGCGCTGGTGGGCACATTCTGGATCTCTTACCAGCGGGCACTGCACCCCAAGGCGGATGCCGATATCGCCCTCGGCGTCTTTCAGGTGATGCAGCTGGTCGCACCCTATTTGCGGGCCGATGCCCGCGCTCATCTGGGCGCCCTCGCCCATCACTACACCGACAAGGTTTGATTCACATGCTACAGGGAGAACAAGCATGACCACTTCACAACTCGAATTTGTCCCCTTCCCCTACGCGGATGCGGCCTATGAGTATGCTGGCCAGAAGCTGGCGGACAACTGGGATCGTCTCCATCAGGGGGATGCCGAACCCTGGCCCGAGGATGAGCAGGTACAGGATGCCTGGCGGGCCTATCATGCCGGGGATTTTGCCCGGGCCGTCGCCCTTGGCGAAGCGGCCGGTGAGGCGGGCCTCAATGTGGCAAACAAGGCACTGGTGATCCACGCCAGCTATCTGCTGGAAGACAAGTATGCCAAGCGCGCCGCCTTCGAGCGGGCGGCCAGCCATGCCGAGAAGCTGCAAAAACGCCAGCCCAGGAACGCCAACGCCTGGTATTTCCACGCGCTGGCACTCGGTCGCTACAGTCAGGTGATTTCCATCTCCAAGGCCCTCTCGCAAGGAATTGGCGACAAGATCAAGGCAAGCCTTGAGAAGGCGCTGGAGCTGGCGCCAGATCACGCCGAGGCCCATATCGCCTTTGGTGCCTGGCATGCGGAGATCGTCGACAAGTTGGGGGCCATGATCGGCGGCCTCACCTATGGCGCCAAGAAGGAGGAGTCCGAGCGTCACTTCAAGGAGGCGCTGGCGCTGATCCCCGACTCGGCTATCGCCCGCATGGAGTACGCCAACGCTCAGGTGATGCTGCACGGCAAGAGCCGCCTGAAAGCGGCCGAAGCCCTCTATGCTGAAGCTGCCGAGTGCGAACCCATGGATGCCATGGAGCGCCTCGATGTGGAGGCGGCGCGGGAAGAGTTGGAGGATTAACCGCCACACTTGCCACGGATAGATAACAAAACAAGAGGCCAACCCGCGGGTTGGCCTCTTTTTATTGGGATTTTTACGTATCGGATCAACCCAGCAGCGCATCCAGTCCGTTGGGGTCAAACAACAGCTCCGGCTCCATCAGAACCAGCAACAGCAGTTGCTCGAACTCCACCGCAAACCGCTCGACCACCCGATCCGGATCCGGTACCAGCTTCTTGTCGGTGATTAGGCCCAGTTGCACCTTGTGATCGTAAGAGAGGATGGAGACGCCGACGCCGATATCCCCCGATTGCGGCACCCAGAACAGTGGTTGGCGTAGTTTTGCACCGGCCAGATAGAGGGTCTGCTGCGGGCCGGGCACATTGGTGATCACCGCACTGGCTTTGGCTGTGAGCAGCTCGACGGCCTGCTGCTGCACCGCATTGGGGGCCATGCCAAGGGCATGTAACAGGTTGAGCACCACCACGGGTTGCAGCGAGGTGCGCAGCGCCTGCATCCGGTCACGTACGGTATAGAGCCGCTGCAACGGGTGTTCAACATCCAGTGGCAAGTCCAGGGCCACCAGCCCGAAGCGGTTGCCAAGTGCCCCCTCATCGTCCGGTGCACGCATATTGACTGGCACCAGGGCGCGGATCTTGACCTTGTTGGCATCATCCCCCTTCTCCTGCAGGTAGTGGCGAAACGCCCCTGCGGTGGCGGCGATCAGCAGATCGTTGACCGAGCAGCCCAGCACCTTGCCCACCGCCTTGATATCCGGCAGATCAATTTGCTCCGACCAGGCCACCCGCTTGGTGCTGGTGGTCTTGCCCCGCAGGCGGCAGGGGGAGTCATCACCGAGGGTGGCGATATTGCACAGCTCGCTCGCCAGATCGCGCCCGGTCTTGAGGTAATCCACCGCCTTGGTGGGATGGGTGACCACTTCGACATATTTGGACCAGAGGCTACCGGTCAGCTTGAGACCGGCCCGCACCAGACGGCTGCCCTGGTGGCAATCCTCCTCATCCTCGTCATCTCTGTCATCCAGTGGCTCCGGTGACGGTGGTCGCGGCGCCCCTTCCGGGATGTTATCCATCATGGTCAGCATGGCCCGAACCAGCGAGAAGCCATCGCCCATGGCGTGGTGAATGCGCACCACCAGCGCTTGCCCACCCAGCGACGTGTCGGTCAGGTGCATATCCCACAGGGGGCGCTGGTGGTTGAGCGGCGTCGAGGCGAGATCGGCCACCAGCTTCTCCAGCTCCAGCTTGCCTGCTTCACCTGGCAGGATCACTCGCTTGAGGTGCTGATCGAGATCGAAATCGGGATCATGACGCCAGTAGTAGGAGCCCCCCTCCAGCACGGCCCGCTGGTGGAAGCGAGGTTGCACCGAAATGGTGTGGCGCAATCCGGCCCGCAGACGCGTTTCATCAAGCTCTCCTTCAAACATCAGAACACCGATGATCTGCATCAGGTTGTTGGGTCTGTCCATGCGTAACCAGGCGGTATCGACGCAGGAGATAAATTCACTCAGTGGCATGGTTGTTTCCCTACAAAATGAATTTACCGAGGCGGCAAATTGCTCAAGTCCTCATATCCGGATGAAGGCTTGATGCAATCAGAATGACATTAATGAGTGCCGACTCGAAATATGAAATAAAGATGAAAGATTACTTGAAAAATAGAATCGAGACCTTGCCGGATAATAAGCCTGACAAACCATATGGCTTGCCAACTTATTTCAAACAGCCATCGTTTACAGCTGGTTTATTTAAAGCCAGTCCGACGAAAAGTTTCAAACACGTTTGGGGCAAGGTAAGCGATTGTCGACATAATCGAGGATCTCTTGCTCCAGTACGCTGCGTACCGGTAACAGCATCAAACCAAGATGCACTTCCAGTTCCAGGGTATCTTCGTCCAGGGTGAGAGTGCCATGTACCCCTGAGCCGCGAAAGTGTAGCTCGGTCTCCTCTTCATCTGCCCATTCGCAATCGAGTTGATAGCTCTCGCTCATGTCCGCAGCGATGGCTTCGGCCGCGAGCCGTGCGGCGGCCAATCCCAGCGGATGCTGACGGCTGATCTGGATGGTAGAGAGTGCGCTGCTGCCAGCGAGCGAGTTGAAGAACATGGTCGTTACTCTGGGTCATAAGTTAGTTATTGATATTAAACACATGTTCACAACAAATGAAAGGATGGTTCACATAAATGGGACTCACTTAACAGAGTCGAGAGGGATGCAGGCCATCAGCGGGGCATGGCATTTATTCCCTCCCCCGTGCGCGCTACACTTGTCACGGAACGGTCAGCAAAAGCTGCTTGTTTTTCATTCACTTGTATCTTCGTATCACCCAATCCCCATCAATGGGCCCAAGGCCAGAGAGCTGTAGATGACGCATCAAGAACATGCCCACGACGACGATAGCACCCTGGGTCGGCTATACCGCCAGCTCAAGCGGGTTGCAGCCTTGCGCGAGCAGATGCGTGCCCACCCGGAAGATCAGCAGGATCGGGATCGGCTACGCCAGTGGCAGGCCGACCGGTTGGGGCGAACCCATCGAGATCTGCTGGAGAGTGACCGCTACGGCCCCGCCGCCGAGTTTTTCCTGACCGATCTCTATGGCCCCGGGGATTGCGCCCGCCGCGATGCGGACGTGATGCGGGTGATGCCGACCGCCGAACGGTTGTTGCCGGAGTCCGGTCTCAAGGTGCTGGCGCAGGCGATCGAGCTAGACGCTCTCTCCGAAGAGCTGGATTACCTGATGGTGGTGGCGCTACGGCGCATTGATGGCATTGCTCCCATCACACCGGACCATTACACCATCGCCTATCGTGCCGTAGGTGAACAGGCGCGCCGGGAACATCAGATTGCGCTGGTGAGCGAGCTTGGCATGACGCTGGACAGGCTGGCGAGAAAACCACTGCTGGGGGCGACCCTCAAGCTGGTGTCAGGTCCCGCCCATCTGGCGGGGCTTGGCGAGCTCTTCTCCTTTGTCGAGCGTGGTTATCAGGTGTGTCATCAGATGGGGCGTGCCAACGAGTTTCTCGAAACCATCGCCAGTCGCGAGACGGCCATCATGACGGCGCTTTTTAACGGCGACAGCCGTGTGCTGGGGTAAGGCTTATCGAGGGATAAGCCGCCAGAATAACAAAGCGGGCCTATGAGCCCGCTTTTCGTTTATCACTGTTTGCCGATATGTTGGCCAATGCAAGAGCGGTCAGATCACCAGCAGATCCATAAAGGCGTGTACCGGGGTGGCGGCAAGACGCGGCCCATCCTGACAGAGGGCCAGAATGTCGCTGACCCGTTTGGCCGGGAAGCGGGTGGCCAGATTGTGTTGGAATTTCTCCACCAGCAGCGGGATCCCCTCCTCCCGACGGCGACGATGGCCGACCGGGTACTCCACCTCCACCTTGGCAGTGTGAGTGCCGTCCTTGAAGAAGATCTGGATGGCGTTGGCAATGGAGCGCTTGTCCGCCTCCAGATATTCGCGGCTGTAGCGTTTGTCCTCCTGCACCACCATCTTGCTACGCAGCGCGTCGATGTGGGGATCGGCCGCCACGTCATCCTCGTAATCCTCGGCTATCAGGCGCCCAAAGATGAGCGGCACCGCCACCATGTACTGCAGGCAGTGATCCCGATCGGCCGGGTTATTGAGGGCACCCACCTTGCTGATGATGCGAATGGCCGACTCATGGGTGGTGAGTTCGATGCGGTCGATCTCATCCAGCCGCCCCTTCACCTGACCGTGCAGTTTCATGGCGCACTCGACCGCGGTCTGGGCATGGAACTCGGCGGGATAAGAGATCTTGAACAGCACGTTCTCCATCACATAGCTGCCGTACCCCTGATGCAGGGCGAACTGGTTGCCCTTGAACAGCACATCGTAGAAGCCCCACTTGGGGGCGCTCAGCACACCGGGATAGCCCATCTCGCCGCTCATGGTGATAAGGGCGAGGCGCACCGCGCGGGAGGTGGCATCCCCCGCCGCCCAGCTCTTGCGCGACCCCGCATTGGGGGCATGACGGTAGGTACGCAGGCTTTGCCCATCGACCCAGGCCTGGGAGACCGCATCAATCACCTGATCGCGGGTGCCACCCAGCATGTGAGTCACCACGGCGGTGCTGGCGACCTTGACCAGTACCACGTGATCGAGACCGACCCGATTGAAGGAGTTTTCAAGCGCTAGCACCCCCTGAATTTCGTGGGCTTTGACCATGGCCACCAGCACATCGGCCATGGTGAGCGGCGCCTTGCCCTCGGCCACGCGGGTACGTGAGAGCCAGTCGGCAGTGGCCAGAATGCCGCCCAGATTGTCGGATGGGTGACCCCACTCGGCGGCCAGCCAGGTGTCGTTGTAATCGAGCCAGCGGATGATGGCGCCGATATCCCAGGCTGCCTTGACGGGGTCGAGGCAGAGCTGGGTACCGGGCACCCGGGCACCGTGGGGCACGACAGTACCGGGTACGATGGGGCCAAGGTGCTTGGTACACTCGGGGAAGCGCAGGGCCAAGAGGCCACAGCCGAGCGTATCCATCAGGCAGTAACGGGCGGAGTCGAGAGCCGCCTCGCTGGTTACGGGGTGGTTGCAGACATAATCGGCAATATCGACCAGTACCTGATCGGGCTCGGGTCTGTGGTTGACGTCGACGTTGGCGGACATCGTGATTTCCTTATCGTTGTTGTAGAGAGACAAAGTGACGGGGGGCCGGGCCGACATAATCGGCGCTCGGGCGGATGATCCGGTTGTGCTCGCGCTGCTCCATCACGTGGGCGCACCAGCCGGTGACCCGCGAGCAGACGAAGATAGGCGTGAACAGCTTGGTCGGGATCCCCATGTAGTGATAGGCGCTGGCATGGAAGAAGTCGGCGTTGGGAAAGAGCTCTTTCTCTTCCCACATCACCTTCTCCGCCTCGCAGGAGACGCGATAGAGGCGATCATCCCCTACCGCCTCGGCAAGCTTGGCCGACCACTCCTTGATGATGACGTTGCGCGGATCAGAAGTGCGGTAGATGGCGTGGCCAAAGCCCATGATCTTCTCCTTGGCCGCCAGTTTGGCCAGCAGTTCGCGCCTTGCCTGCGCTTCATCCTGCCAGTGTTCGATCATCGCCATGGCCGCCTCGTTGGCTCCGCCGTGGAGTGGGCCGCGCAGGGTACCGATGGCGGCAGTGATACAGGAGAACATGTCGGAAAGGGTCGAGGCGCAGACCCGCGCCGCAAAGGTGGATGCGTTGAACTCATGCTCGGCGTAGAGGATAAGGGAGACATGCATCACCCGCCGCTCCAGCTCGCTCGGCGCTTTTTGGTGCAGCAGCGCCAGAAAGTGGCCACCGATGCACTCCTCGTCGGTATCGAGGGCGATGCGTACGCCCTCGTGGCTGAACTTGTACCAGTAGATCAGAATGCCCGGAAAGGCGGCCAGCAAACGATCCGCCACTTCATGCTCATGCTCGAAGCCATCTTCCGGCTCCAGATCGCCGAGCATGGAGCAACCGGTGCGCAGCACATCCATGGGGTGAGCATCGGCGGGAATGCGCTCCAGTACCTCCAGCAGCGGCTGGGGCAAGGTGCGCAGGCGGCGCAGCTCGCGCTTGTAGGCGTCAAGCTGCTGCTCACCGGGCAACTCCCCCTTGAGCAGCAGATAGGCGACCTCCTCGAACTGGGCGCTGTCGGCCAGCTCCTTGATGTCATAGCCGCGATAGGTAAGACCGGTGCCACTCTTGCCTACTGTGCAGATACTGGTCTCCCCTGCGCTTTGACCGCGCAGACCGGCCCCGCCCAACGGTTTTTGCTGTCCCATAAGCTGCCTCCTATTCCTTGGCTGTAAACAGACGATCCAGTGTCTGCTCGTAGTGGTGATATCCGAGGAAGTCGTAGAGTGACTCCCGGGTCTGCATGGTCTCCACGACAGCGCGCTGATGGCCATCCTGGCGAATATGGTGATAGACGTTGAGGGCGGCCTGATTGGCGGCCCGGTTGGCACTCAAGGGGTAGAGCACCATGTCGACCCCGTGGGCGGCCAGTTGCTCTTTGTCAAACAGCGCGGTTTTGCCGAACTCGGTCATGTTGGCGAGGATCGGCACTTTGGCCGCCAGCTTGAACTGGTCGTACTGGGCAAGCTCGGTCACCGCCTCGGCGAAGATCATGTCGGCACCGGCGGCCACATAGGCAGCGGTGCGTTCAAGAGCAGACTCTATCCCTTCCACCGCCAGTGCATCGGTGCGGGCCATGATGACGAACTCGCTATTCTCGCGGGCATCCACTGCCGCCTTGATGCGATCGCACATCTCCTCCAGCGTGACCACCGCCTTGTTGGGGCGATGACCACAGCGCTTCTGAGCTACCTGATCTTCCATATGGACGGCGGCAACCCCGGCTCGCTCGAACGCGCGAATGGTGCGGGCGATATTAAACGCCCCCCCCCAGCCGGTATCGATATCGACCAACAGCGGCACACGGGTCGCCGCTGTGATCCGCTCGGCATCGATCAGCACGTCGTTGAGGGAGGTCATGCCGAGATCCGGCAAGCCGTAGGAGGCATTGGCTACCCCGGCGCCGGAGAGATAGAGGGCTTGAAAACCGCTGCGTTCGGCCATCAGCGCCATATAGGCATTGATGGTGCCGACGATCTGCAGGGGATGTTCATTGGCAAGGGCGGTGCGAAAGCGCAGGCCTGCCGAGGGGGACAAACTGGACATCATGACTCCTTTCACCTGTCTAGTCTGGCTATCTAATATCACGTTTACGTTAACGTCAATTATACTTTCGTAACATTCCGGCCGCAGGCAAGACAGGAAACCGGTTTTAGGGTAAATTTCACCAATTCCTTCAACAGGTTGAATTGTATGATGGAGCCCGGTTCCGTAATTGTATGTCCGGCGTGCGACTTGCTGATCCAGCGCAAAGCACTGCCGCTGCGTCGCCATGCCCACTGCCCGCGTTGTCACCAACATCTCTATGGCCGTTATGCCTTTCGACCTTCCCAGTTGATGGCCCTGACCATCACCGGATTTCTGCTGCTGCCCTCCGCATTTTTTGAGCCGCTGATCTATCTGCGGCTGGCTGGGGTCAACACCGATGCCGACCTGCTGCGCGGTATCCTGGTGCTGTTTGGCGAAGGTGAGTTTTGGGTGGCCTCTTTGGTGCTTTGGTGCGCCGTACTGGCACCGGTAGGGTTATTGGCGGGGATCTTTGTGCTGGCTTCGGGTCTGGCCAAACGTTGGCACATTCTTCCCGTCACCTTGAAGCTGGTCGAGGTGTTTCGCCACTGGGCCATGCTGGAGGTCTATATCGTCAGCCTGCTGGTTGCCCTGTTCAAACTGATCGACATCGCCGATGTGCGCCTCGGTGGCGGGTTGCTCAGCCTCGGTATTTTGATGCTGCTCAACATGACCCTGCTGATCCTGTTTGACCCCGCCCCCTACTGGGCGCGGATCCCGTTAAAGGAGCCGGAACATGACCAGCGCCCGTGAGATGGGACTCTGCCGCTGCCATACCTGTGGTTTGCTGGTGCGCTATCAAGCCGGGGCAGTCTGCCCCCGTTGCAGCAGCAAATTGCAGGTGCGCATTCCCCGTTCCCTCGCCTGGTCGTGGGGCTTGCTGGCGCTCGCCACCTTCATGTTGCTGCCTGCCAATCTGTTGCCCATTACCCATTTCTACAACAAGGGGTTACTGCAGTCAGATACCATCTTCAGCGGTATCATGATGCTCTATCGCAGCAAGATGAGCGGGATTGCCACCATAGTCCTCACCGCCAGCATACTGGTACCCGTGGGCAAGATATTGGGGTTGGGCTGGATCTGCTGGCAGTTGCAGCGGGCCAAGCCGGTGCGGCGCAAGCGCCAGCTAGTGATGTATCGGGTGATCGATTTTATCGGTCGCTGGTCAATGCTGGACTTGTTCGTGATTTCGCTGATGGTGGCACTGGTCGATCGGGGTGTGCTGCTGAGTGTCCGCGCAGGCCCGGGGGCCACCGCCTTTGCCGGTGTGGTGGTGCTGACCATGATGTCGGCCCGCATGCTCGATACCCGTTTACTGTGGGACAAGGCGGCCCGTTGATGATTTCTCTGTTTTTGTCTGATGTGCTGTTTAATCCAGCCAATAAGGAGTCACTATGATCGGGGCTGAACCCGTCATCGAAAAGCGTCGCTGGTTATCGCCGGTCTGGCTGTTACCCCTGATAGCCCTGCTGCTGGCAGGTGGCTTTCTCTATCAGCAGGTATTGAGCCGTGGCCAGCTTATCCAGATCAACTTCGCCCAGGGCAACGGCATCTTGCCTGGTAAAACCCAGGTTCGTTATCAGGGGGTGGCTATCGGTGTGGTGCAGGAGCTGGAGTTGGCTGAAGATGGCCGCAAGATTGCGGTAATGGCCAAGATTGACAGCCGTGCCCGGCCGCTGATCCGCAAGGGATCCGACTTCTGGCTGGTGAGCCCCAAGGCGTCGCTCACCGAGATCTCCGGCCTCGATACCCTGGTCTCCGGCAACTACATAAACTTGCAACCGGGGCGTGAAAGCAATCCGCTGGAGGAGACCTTTGATGCACTGGAGGGCCCTCCCCCCGGCTATCAGGCTCAGGGGCGGATGCTGCACCTGACCGCCGATTCGCTGGGTTCGGTGGGGATTGGCGCCAAGCTCTATTTCCGCGGTATCGAGGTGGGTAGCGTCATCAATACCCGTCTGGGTCAGGACAACCAGAACGTCATTCTGGATCTGGTGATCGAGCCGCGTTTCGAACATCTGGTCAAAGCCGATACCCGCTTCTGGAACATCAGCGGCATCAAGGGCTCCTTCAGTCTGGCCGGGGTGAGCGTGGAGGCAGGCAGCCTCACTTCCATTCTGAGCGGCGGCATTGCCTTTGACTCACCCAAAGATTCACCAGAGCCGGAGAAGGGACAGACTTTCGTCCTCTATAAAGGGCTGGCGGAAGCGGCGCGTGGCGAGCGTATCGACATTGCGGCTGGCGATCTTCCGGTCAAGGAGGGGATGCCCATCCTCTATGAGGGGATCGAGATTGGTCGTATCGACCCCATTCGCCTCACCGACAAAGGCCGTGTGGTCACAGCGCTGATCAACCCGGAGCAGGCTTATCGCATTACCGACAAGAGTCAACTGGTGTGGGAGAGCGTCTCCCTCTCCGCGACCGGCGTGCAGCATGCAGATCGCCTGCTCTCCGGCCCGGCCATTCGCCTCGACTATGTAGCGGGCAAACCGGTAGAGAAGATGACACTTACCGAGCGCGCGCCCCAGAGCGGTACCAAGGTGACGCTGCAGGCTGACGATCTGGCGGGGCTCAATCAGGATGCACCTGTCTGGTACAAGGGATTGCAGGTGGGCCGTATCAGCCAGCTCACCCTGGATGCGCGCGGCAATGCCAGCGTCGAGCTGGTGATGGCGCCGAACTATGGTCACCTGCTCAACCGTGCCCGCTTCTATCGCGCCGCCCCGTTGCAGATCGATGCCGATCTGAGCGGCATCAAAGTAGAAACCAGTCCGGCCAGTGCCTGGTTGGGGGGCGGGATCAAGCTGGTACAAGCCAGCAGTGGCGAGCGGATTAACCGTCTCTACCCGAGTCAGGAGCTGGCACTGCTCGGTACCCGTGATGCCAAGCCCCGGCGCTGGTTGCTCAAGGCAGATCAGGCCGATGGCATTGGCATTGGCTCGCCAGTGCTTTATCTGGGGCTGGAAGCGGGCAAGGTCAAACAGCTGCGCGCCGCCAAAGAGGGGGTCGAGATCGAACTCGAGATTGATGGAGTCTATGCACCCCTCCTCGCCCAGCAACCCCAGTTCTGGAAAAAACCGGCCATCGACACCAAGGTGCGGGTCGATGGGGTGCAGGTCAAGGTGGGCAACCTCGGTACCCTGCTGCGCGGCGCTATCGAGTTCGACCGGTTGGCCAATGGCCGCAGCAGTCATCAACTGTTCGATTCCAGGGAGCAAGCCAAGGCCAAGGTGCGCCAGCTGTCACTGGTAGCAGATAGCAATCCGGGGCTCGGGATTGGCAGCCCGATCCGCTATCGCGGTGTCGATATCGGCAAAATTGAAGAGATCGAGCTGGAGCCGTCTCTGGGTCAGGTGATCTTCAAGGCGGAACTTGATGGTCACTATGCCGAGCGTTTCCTGCAGTCCGGCGCCCGCTTTACTCTGGTGCAGGCCAAGCTGGGGCTGGGCGGTGTCGCTCACCTCGACACCCTGATCAAGGGGGCGTTTGTAGAAGCACAACCCGGTAAAGGCGCTGGCAAAGATCGCTTCCCCTTGAGTCAGGTCGGCCCGGTGGGTCTGGCCCTGACCCTCAAGAGCCCCTCCGTCAATGGCCTGAGCGTCGGCAGTCCGCTACTGTTTCGCAAGATGGTGGTGGGCAGTGTCACCAAGGTGGCGCTGGCTCGGGATGGCAGCGAGGTGGTGATCGACGTTAACGTGGATCAGGAGTATGCCCATTTGGTGCGGGCCAACTCCCGTTTCTGGAATGTCTCCGGGGTCAAGGCGGATATCGGGCTGACCGGTGGCACCATCGAAGTGGAGACGGTGCAGAGCCTGCTGGCCGGCGGCATCGCCTTCAATACGCCGGAGAAAGAGATGGGGCCAACCGTCAAGGCTGGCCACAGCTATCCGCTCTACGGCAAAGCCGAGAAAGAGTGGCTGGAGTGGAGTCCGCGTATCCAGCCCTGATCTCTTCCCTTTGTATCTCATCCAAGCCCGGCACAGTGCCGGGCTTTTTTATATTCCGGTGCCTGTTGATAGGGTTCAGATTCAGAATATTCTTGGCCTTGTGGTAGGATATCGCCCCTCTTTTTGGTCAACGAGACGGCACAGTGCACGACAACACCTTCCTTCCCGATTACTTTTTACGCCACATTGCGGCCATCATGCCGGCCCATCTCTCGATGGATGAGTTTGTGGCCAGTTGTCGACGTCCGCTGCGCCGCAGCATTCGGGTCAATACCTTGAAGATCGCCGTCTCGGATTTCGTCGCCCTGATGGAGCCACTGGGTTGGCAGCTTGACCCTGTCCCCTGGTGTGATACCGGCTTCTGGCTGACCCGCAGCGATGAAACCGTCCCACTTGGCAACACCGCCGAGCACTTGAGCGGGCTCTTCTACATTCAGGAAGCGAGCTCCATGCTGCCGGTGACGGCACTCTTTGCCAGCGACAAGATCAAAGCGGATGGCATGTTGCTGGATGCGGCGGCGGCCCCCGGCTCCAAGACCACCCAGATCGCGGCTCTGATGAACAATCAGGGAATGCTGGTTGCCAACGAGTTTTCCAGCAGCCGGTTGAAAGTGCTTAGTGCCAATATCCAGCGCTGCGGTGTGACCAATGTGGGCATGACCCATTTTGATGCCAAGGTATTTGGCCAGTGGTTGCCGGAGACCTTCGATGCCATCCTGCTCGATGCCCCCTGCTCCGGTGAAGGTACGGTGCGCAAGGATGAAGATGCGCTGCGCAACTGGAGCATCGAGAGCATCGACGAGATTGCGGCGGTGCAGCAAGGGTTACTGGAGAGCGCCTTCCATGCCCTAAAACCGGGTGGTGTGCTTGTCTACTCCACTTGCACCTTGAGTGAGCAGGAGAATCAGGCGGTTTGCCAATCCCTGCTGGACAAGTTTGGCGATGCCTTGAGTTTTGACTCGCTGGCTGACCTGTTCCCCCATGCAGAGCAGGCCTGTACATCCGAAGGATACCTGCACGTTTGGCCCCAGATATTCGACAGTGAAGGCTTTTTCGTCGCCAGATTGCGCAAACATCACTCGGTGCCCAACACCATGTTCAAGCCGGGCAAGCTGGGCAAATTCCCCTTCCTGCCACTGGCAGCGAAAGAGTCAGAGCCCATGCTGCGCGAGATCGAAGCCAACTTTGGGGTGGCACCGCAGGGTCAACTGTTTGGCCGCAATGACGAGATCTGGCTCTTCCCCCAGCGGTTTGATCAGGTGCAGGGCAAGCTACGCTTCGATCGCATTGGCATCAAGCTGGCGGAGACTTTCAAGAAGGGTTATCGCATCACCCATGAGTGGGCGCTGGCCTATGGCGATAAAGCGAGCAAGGGCGTGGTCGAGCTGGATAGCGCCAATGCGCGGGAATTCATGATGGGGCGGGATGTCTGGCCAGAACAGGATGCGGGCACTGGCGAGGTGATCGTCCGCTATCAGGGGCATACCCTAGGCATGGGGAAATGGGTGGGGAGTCGGGTCAAGAATGCCCTCCCCCGCGAGCTGGTGCGTGACAACAATCTGTTCAATGCCTAGTGGGCCGTTCGGTGCATAAGCACTTGAACGAGTCTGAAATACCCACACTCTGGTTGAACTTTTCTTCGGATCTTGAAAAGCCTTGAGCCTTGTCTAAGCTTAAGGCAATCCGAACACCAGTTAGCGCACGGCTCTGCAAGGAGCCAATTCCCCTATGCCAGGTACAAGGAATTCGTACCTGGCTTTTTTTATCTCTTCACGTATCGCTGTTACTTCACTTTTGTGTCTATTCAACGGTCTCTTCGACCTGTGTGGCGACTCTGTTTTCAAACGGAGGTTCTCTACCCAACTCATGTTGGTAGAGCAGATCGATCGCCTGCTCGATGAGTGATGCCTGACTGTCTTCGAGATGAAGACCCAGTGCGGCCAATCGTTCGGCGTGGCGATTGCTGATCCAGCATTGCAGCCGGGTATGGGTCTCCTGCTTGCGTTTTACATGTTGGCGCTGCCGCTCGGCATTGTTTTGGGGCCCCGCCTCTTGCTCTTCACGCACTGTCATTTCTTGGCTCATATGTCCTTGCGATATTACGTTTCCGAGTTTGTTATCTCTCATCACATGCCATTATCCATTGGAAGATGCCCCTTCCACCTTGGGCTGCTGGCTGCACGGCAAATATATCATCAGATCAACAAGATATCATTTAACATAAAAAATGCAGTAGCGCAGTTGTGTCAAAGCAAGCCATCAAGGGCATGATCGGAGAATTTATGGGCGTCATCGAAGTACTCCTGCAGGGTTCGTATATCCTTGTGGCGCGTCACCTCAATGATCTTGTTCATTGGTTTGCCGGCTGTTACCGCCGAGGTGATAAAACCGCGGCGCAGGCTATGGCCACTGACGTAAAGATCGTCGATGGTTTGGCCGGTTCGGCGTTTGATCATCAGATTGATGCCCTGGGGGCCGAGTGGCTCGGCCATCAGTTGGCCCCAGCGGTTCATGCGCCGAAACAGCGGCCCCTCGCTGATCCGGCTTTTGTGTAGCCATTTTTGAAGTGCCGACACGGGGCAGTAGTGTTTGCCCGGGATCAGGGCTATCTCGGTTTCATGCAGCTGATGCTTGCTCGGTTTGAGGCGAAGGCGGATCCCCTGCCCCACAAAATCGAGATCGCTCACCTCAATTCGGGCTGCTTCCGAGCGGCGCAAGGCGCCACTGAACATCAAGAGCAGCAGGGTGTGATCACGCAAGCCAGCCAGATCACCGGTGTCGATGCCATCCAGCACCTGGGTCAATGGTTGCAGCGTCAGGGCGCCGGTTTTGCGTTTACGGTTATCCCCCAATCTGACAATACCGCGCATCATCTCCTTGATTTCGGGATGTTCGGTGGGCAAGGGGTGAATCCCTTTCTGCTTGAAGGCATAACGGATCCCGGCAAGCCGTCTCACCAGGGTTGCCGGTTTACGAGGTTCACCGTTGCGCAGCTCCCCTTTTCCCTCCTCTTTATCCAGCCATACCCAGTCGGCCAATACGCCGTCAGCCTGATCTGCGAGAAAATTCATGATGTCGTGATGGGTGGTTTGCAGCGGATCAAGCCCGTGTAATTGGCACCAGAAGACAAAAATACGGGTATCCGCCTGATAGGCATTGAGGGTGGAATCCGCTTTTGCACTGCGCAAAAAGCGGCGTGCCCGACTATTTAGCTGTGCATCGAAAACAGTCTGCAGTGACTGATGAGCCGGATTGGATAAGGATGGATATGCCACGGAACTCTATGATTCATATGAAGTTTGAGAGGATCTTACAGGATCCTTCCCATACATCAAGTATCGATAATGAATATTATCGATACCTAGAACATCTTATTTCAATACCCGTTGACCACGCTGAATAAAGGAAACATAGGAATATCATTCGACCCAGTTTAGCAGAAACGAAAAAGTAAAATTGGCAGGAAGAAGTGAGAGATAACGCAGCTCGGTGTTTATATTCAGGTGGGTAATCAGCTTGGTATTTGAAATATAAAAGCCCCGAGCAACGGGGCTTGGGGATTATTTTTTCGCCAGCTTGAAGAGTTCAAAGAAATTCCGGCTGGTGGCTTCTGCCAATTCATTAAGCGGAATCTGACGCAAATCGGCAATAAACTGCGCAACGTCTCGCACAAAGGCAGGTTCGTTCTCCCTCCCCCGATGCGGCACGGGGGCAAGATAGGGCGAGTCGGTCTCGACCAGCAATCTGTCCAGGGGCAGAGCCTTGACCACCTCTTGCAGTGCAGACGCATTTTTGAAGGTGGCGATCCCGGAGATGGATATATAGAACCCCATCGCCATTGCTGCTTCTGCCATTTCGAGGGATTCGGTGAAGCAGTGCAGCACACCGCCAACCTGATCAGCGCCCTCTTCACGCATGATCTGCAAGGTATCTTGCTGGGCATCGCGGGTATGGATGATCAGCGGCTTGTTCAGCGCGCGAGCAACCCGGATATGTTCGCGGAAAGAGGCTTGCTGAACTTCCTTGTTCTCGGGCGAGTAAAAGTAATCGAGACCGGTCTCACCGATGGCCACCACACGTGGATCGGCAGCTTGCTTGAGCAGCAACTCGGCATCGACACCGGGTTCCTGATTGAGCGGGTGTACCCCGCAAGAGGCAAATACCTGGGGATAGGGCGCGATCGCCTCGAGCATGGTCGGGAACTGTGCCTGAGTCACACTGACACAGAGAAAATATCCCACGTCCAGTTGCGTGGCCTTGGCCAGCACATCGGCCATGCTGGTCTGCTTGCTACCATAGCTGAGGCGATCGAGATGACAGTGGGAATCAACGAGTAACATATAAAACCTTTCTGCTTGTCGGTACTTATAACCAGCGACTGAGCCAGTTCATCAGATGGATGGTGGGATTGGAGAGCTGACCCGGCTGACAGGCCGCTTTCAGGGCAACCAGATCTTGTTCTGCCTCCAGCAGTTTTTCGCTGGAGTGCTGCTCCGCCAACCGCTGGCTCAAGATGGCCAGATCAGGCATGGCCAGCTGATGGTGACCACATCCGGCCTGGGTTTTCAGGGCATCACACAAGAAGAGCTGCAACCAGTGCAACCTGACCTGCGTCTCCTGACCAAGCTGGCTGCACAGTGCCGTCGCCTTGACCGGACTTTGACTCAGGGCGACAAACTGTTCCAGCAGTTCGCGGCGAGTACCGTCCTGTTGCAGCTCGATATAGTCGAGTACCCGCAGCGGTGCCCCCTGACAGATCCGCACCTGAGCCAGAGTGGCCTGATGACCCTGCTCGGCCAACCAGCGTACTGTTTCCCCTTCCGCAGGCAACTGACAGACATGTTTGTGACAGCGACTGAGAATGGTGGGAAGCAACCGGGAAACCTGGGAGGCAATCAGCAACAGCAAGCTGTCGCCGGCCGGCTCTTCCAAGGTTTTCAACAGGGCATTGGCTGCCGATTCGGTCATCCGCTCCGCATCAGGAATGATCACCACCTTGCCACGGCCGAGCTGGGCAGAGCCCTGCAGCCGGGTGCAGATCTCGCGAATGGCCTCGACCCCGATGGTCTTGCTGTCGCGCGTTATGGTGCCGAGATCCGGGTGGTTGCCCTTGTCAAACAGCTGGCAGGAGTGGCACTGACCACACGGTTCTCCACGATCCGGTTGTTGGCAAAGGTGCAAACGCGCCAGCCGCTCAGCCAGTTGCTCCTTGCCAAGACCGGGATCGCCCAGCAACAACCAGGCGTGGCCGAGACGACCGGACTGGGCCGTCTGGCTCAGGGCATGCCAGTCGGGGATCAGCCAGGGATACATAGCGGCTCGTTCGACAGATAGTGATCCAATGCACACTCGATGGCCGCTTTGACCTGTTCCGGCGTTTGCGCCGCATCGATCACCACAATGGAATCATCCTGGGCGGCCAGTTCGAGATAACGAGTTCGGGTACGCTCGAAGAAGCTCAGTTGCTCCAGTTCGATGCGATCCAGCTCGCCGCGATGGCGTGCGCGCTGCAAGCCAAGGGCAGGATCGATATCGAGATAGAGGGTGAGATCCGGCTTGAAGTTGCCGAGCACCGCCTGCTTGATGGCTCCGATAAGCTGGGCATCGATACCACGGCCACCACCCTGATAGGCCTGGGAGGAGAGATCGTGGCGATCCCCCACCACCCAGACACCGTCGGCCAGTGCGGGTTTGATGCGGGTCTCCACCAGTTGTACCCGGGAGGCATACATTAGCAGCAGTTCCGCCTCGATGGTGAGGCGTTCGTCGTGCACCTCTTTGACGATGGCCCGCATCCGCTCGGCCAGCGGCGTACCACCCGGCTCGCGGGTGCACTCGATCCGGTTGATGCCGTGGCGCTGCAGATAGTCGGTCACATAACGCACGGCCGAGCTCTTCCCTGCCCCTTCCAATCCTTCGATCACAATAAATTTAGACATTAAGGTTTCTTCAATATGTATTCGCGAACCGCCCGATTGTGTTCATCGAGGGTCTTGGAGAAATAGTGGGCACCGCCCCCCTTGGCGACAAAGTAGAGATAATCGGTCGACTTGGGGTTAAGCGCAGCTTCGATGGAGGCCTTGCCCGGCATAGCGATAGGCGTGGGCGGCAAACCGTCAATCACATAGGTGTTGTAGGGGTTCTTGTCGGTCAGATCGCTACGGCGAATATTGCCATCGTAGCGATCCTTCACCCCGTAAATGACAGTGGGATCGGTTTGCAACTTCATGCCCAGACGCAGACGATTGACAAACACCGAGGCGATCTGTGCCCGCTCGTCCGGCTGACCGGTCTCCTTCTCGATGATGGAGGCCATGATCAACGCCTCGTAGGGGGTCTTGTAAGGCAGGTTGGCCTGACGTTTCTCCCAGCTCTGCTGCAGGAAAGTCTCCATATCCTGATGGGCACGACGCAAGATCGAGAGATCGCTGGCATGGGTGGTATAGGCGTAGGTTTCCGGCAGGAACCACCCCTCCAGCTTGCCATTCTCGATGCCGAGCTCCTGCGCCAGGTCGGCTTCTGATTGCTCGACGGTCAATCGCTCAAGGTATGGCGCGCTGGAGAGCTGCTTCTGCCAATCCTCGAAACGGGAACCTTCGACGAAGGTGAGGCTGAAGTGAAACTCCTTGCCCGATGCGAACAGAGAAAGGGTCTCCTTGAGAGGGGCCCCTTCCTTGATTTCGTAGGTGCCCGATTTGATGGCCACCAGTTCGGGGTGGCTACGCAGCCAGAGCCGTACCGCCCAGGGGCTGGTTTCCCCCTCCCCCAGTTCGGCGATGAGGCGCGCCGCATGGGCGCCCTTCTCCACCGTAAAGAGCCGGGTCGGCCCCTTGTTGGTGAGCGTTTCTACCTGTTGCCATTTGTAATGTACATAGCCCCCGGCAGCGGCTACCGTCAGTGCCGCCCCCGCGAGCAGGGTGTAAAGCCGATTAAACTTCAATGACCAAACGCTCCTGTAAACGGCGACTCAATACCGCTGGGGGATAGTGAATATCCTCGATGCCATTGACCGGCACGATCCCCATCAGGGTATTGGTGAGCCACACCTCTTCCGCCTGCCATAGTGACTCCAGCGGAGCCTCTACCACACGC
Source organism: Aeromonas sp. 603079 (assembly GCF_049172135.1). Classification (NCBI taxonomy): domain Bacteria; kingdom Pseudomonadati; phylum Pseudomonadota; class Gammaproteobacteria; order Aeromonadales; family Aeromonadaceae; genus Aeromonas; species Aeromonas sp. 603079. The sequence goes on from NZ_JAAKPX010000006.1 coordinate 88,636, forward strand.
AACTCAATACTCATCTGTTTCAACATCGCCATCACCTGGCGGCGCATGATGCCATCGACACCACCGCGGGCGAGATCGGGCGTAAACACCGTCTTGCCCCGACGCCAAAACAGATTGGCACTGACCCCTTCAATGAGAAAACCGCGACTGTTAAGCACTATCCCTTCGACTGCATTTCGGCTGACAAGTTCGCTTTTCAGCAATACCTGCTCCAGACGATTCAAGGTTTTAAGCCCGGCCAGCATGGGGGCATCGCCGATCCGCTGGCGGCACACCACCATCTCGATCCCCTCCTGTTGCCACTGGCCATAGTGAGTGGGAAATGGCGCCAGAGTGACCATCCGGGTTGTGTGCTGACATCCGCTGCCATCATAGCCCCGTCCCCCTTCGCCGCGGGTCAGGATCACCTTGGCCACGCATTGTGGCTGGTCGGCCACCATCTCTTCAACCTCCCGGGTCAAGAGATCCCAGTCCGGTTCAACCAAGCCCAACCGGTTGTTCGCCTGCTGCAACCGTGCCAGATGGGCAGGCCACTGCAACACGCGACCCTCCCTGACCGCCATGGTGGTGAAATGACCGTCACCATAAGCCAGCCCCCGATCATGGGCCGAGATGGTATCAAGCTTCATGCCATTGATAAGCAAAGGGATCCCTCCGATAAAAAAGGCCCGATACCGGCAGTATCGGGCCTGTGTCTTTGCCCTGCGGCAAATTATACGCGTTTGAAGATCAGTGAGCCATTGGTGCCGCCAAAACCAAACGAGTTGGAAAGGGCGTACTCGAAGCTACCTGGCTTGGCCACATGGGGCACCAGATCCAAGTCGCACTCTTCATCCGGGTTGTCCAGGTTGATGGTGGGCGGAGCCACCTGATCACGCAGGGCCAACACTGTGATGATCGCCTCGATGGCACCGGCGGCGCCCAACAGGTGACCGGTCATGGACTTGGTAGAGCTCACCATCAGGGATTTGGCGTGCTCACCAAACACCGACTTCATGCCACGCAGCTCGGCCACATCACCCAGCGGGGTGGAGGTACCGTGCGCGTTGATGTAACCAATCTGCTCGGGAGCAATGCCGGCATCCTTGATAGCATTTTTCATGGCGCGAGCACCACCGTTGCCATCTGCAGGAGGCGCAGTCATGTGGTACGCGTCACCGCTCATGCCAAAACCGACCAGCTCGGCGTATATCTTGGCGCCACGGGCCTTGGCGTGTTCGTACTCTTCCAGTACCAGCACACCGGCACCGTCACCCAGCACGAAACCATCGCGATCTTTATCCCACGGACGGCTCGCTTTTTGCGGCTCATCGTTGCGGTTGGAGAGTGCCTTGGCGGCAGCAAAACCACCCATCCCCATCGCGGTGGAGGCTTTCTCGGCACCGCCAGCGACCATCACGTCTGCATCACCGTAAGCGATCATCCGGCCAGCCATACCGATGGCATGGGTACCAGTGGTACAGGCGGTAGTCACGGCGATGTTCGGCCCTTGCAGACCTTTCATGATAGAAAGATGACCGGACACCATATTGATGATGGTGGACGGAACGAAGAAGGGACTGATCTTGCGCGGGCCGCCGTTGACCAAGCTTTCGTGGTTCTGTTCAATCAGACCCAGACCGCCGATACCGGAGCCAATCGCCACGCCGACACGTTCGGCATTCTCTTCATTGATGGTCAGGCCGGAATCATCCAGCGCCTGCATACCGGCCGCGATGCCGTATTGAATGAAGAGATCCATCTTGCGAGCGTCTTTACGGTTGATACCGTACTGCTCTGGATCGAAATCCTTGACCAGACCTGCGAAGCGGGTTGCAAACTCGCTGGCATCAAAGTGTTCGATAAGGGAAATGCCGCTCTGCCCGTTGAGCAGTGCTTGCCAGCTGGATTCGGCAGTGTTACCCACCGGGGAAAGCATCCCCAAGCCGGTCACCACGACTCTGCGTTTTGACACTGAGGTAGTCTCCGAGAGGTGTTTTGAAAAGGAACAAATACAAAAGAAGCGGCCCTTGGGCCGCTTCTTTCAGAACAGGAACTTATTCCTGATTAGCGGTGATGTAGTCGATAGCCGCTTGAACAGTGGTGATCTTCTCGGCTTCTTCATCAGGAATTTCGGTATCGAATTCTTCTTCCAGCGCCATTACCAGTTCAACGGTATCCAAAGAGTCAGCGCCCAGGTCGTCGACGAAGGAGGCAGCGTTCTTAACGTCTTCCTCTTTAACACCCAGTTGTTCGATGATGATTTTCTTTACGCGTTCTTCGATGTTGCTCATGACCTGAATTTTCCTTTAAAAATACGCTATTTGCGTCTGGTTGGGGTAGTTTATTCAATTGACGTGAGTTTGCAAGTAGCTTGCCGCTGGTCAAACCACGAAATGTGCCAAACTTCGGCGTACTATCGCAAATTTGAACAGATCTTACGACAAATTGATTACACCATGTACATCCCGCCATTAACATGCAGGGTTTCGCCGGTGATATAGGCTGCTTCATCAGAAGCCAAGAATACCACAGCTGCGGCAATTTCTTTTGGATCACCCAAACGGGCGGCAGGCACCTGACTCATGATGCCGGCACGTTGATCGTCATTCAGGGCACGGGTCATGTCGGTTTCGATGAAACCGGGAGCAACCGCGTTCACTGTGATACCACGGGATGCCACTTCCCGCGCCAACGATTTGGTAAAACCAACCAGACCGGCCTTGGCGGCAGCATAGTTGACCTGACCGGCATTGCCCATGGTTCCCACCACGGAGCCAATGCTGATGATGCGACCGTGACGTTTCTTCATCATGGCACGCAACACCGGTTTGCTCAGACGGTAAAGCGAGGTCAGATTGGTATCGATGATCTCGTTCCACTCGTCATCTTTCATCCGCATCAACAGGTTGTCACGGGTGATCCCTGCGTTGTTGATCAGGATGTCGATGTCGCCAAAGCGCGCCTTGATGGCGGCGAAGACAGCTTCGATGGATTCCTGGCTGGTCACGTTCAGTGCCATACCGCAACCATTGTCGCCCAGATAGGCGCTGATTGCCTCGGCACCGCTCTCGCTGGTCGCCGTACCGACCACTTTCGCGCCACGGGCCACGAATGTTTCGGCAATCGCACGGCCGATGCCACGACTGGCACCGGTCACCAACACAACCTTATCGGTAAAACTCATCACTTGCTCCTGTTTACTTGATCTGGGCCAGCGCCTGCTCGAAAGAGGCGGCATCGTTGGCGTGAATACCTTCCACGCGCTTGTCGATGCGCTTGGCGAGCCCGGTCAACACTTTGCCCGGTCCCATCTCGATCTCGAGGGTAACCCCATCATTGGCCATCCGCTCGACAGTCTCGGTCCAACGAACCGGGCTGAACAGTTGACGTACCAGCGCTTGCTTGATGGCGGCCGGATCCTGTTCACAGGATACGTCGACATTATTGATGACCGCGATGGTTGGAACCTTGATCTCGATCCCGTCCAGCGCAGCTGCCAGTTTTTCTGCGGCAGGTTTCATCAGCGCGCAGTGAGACGGCACGGAGACCGGCAGCGGCAGCGCACGCTTGGCGCCCGACTCTTTCATCAGCACGTTGGCGCGCTCAACGGCTTCTTTGTGACCGGCGATAACCACCTGGCCCGGGGAGTTGAAGTTGACCGGAGAGACGACCTGCCCTTGTGCCGCTTTTTCGCAGTTGGCTGCGATGGATTCGTTATCCAGACCGATGATAGCAGCCATGGCGCCGGTGCCTTCCGGTACCGCTTCCTGCATGGCCAGACCACGCAACTCGACCAGTTTGACCGCATCGGCAAAATCGAGTGCGCCGCTGCAAACCAGCGCGGAGTACTCACCCAGGCTGTGACCCGCCATCATGGCAGGAGTTGCCCCACCCAGCTGTTGCCACAGGCGCCACAGAGCGACAGAGGCAGTCAGCAGTGCAGGCTGGGTGCGCCAGGTTTTGTTCAGATCTTCAACCGGACCATCCATCACCATGGCAAACAGGTCATAACCCAGCACCTGACTCGCCTCGGCGAAGGTCTCCTTGATCACGGCATGTTGTTCGGCCAGCTCGGCCAGCATGCCTACGGACTGGGAACCTTGTCCCGGGAAGGCAATGGCAAATTGGGTCATCATTGATTCCTTTTAGATAAGACAAAAATGAAATCGGTGACGGGATGATAGGCGCACCATCCCGCCGAAGATCAGAGGCGAACCAGCGCCGAGCCCCAGGCGAAACCGCCACCAAAGGCTTCCAGCAGTACCAGCTGACCCGGTTTGATCCGGCCATCCCGCACCCCTTCGTCGAAGGCGACCGGAACGGAAGCAGCAGAGGTATTGCCGTGCTTGTCGAGGGTCAGCACCACTTTATCGAGGCTCATACCCAGCTTCTTGGCGGTGGCACTGATGATGCGGAAGTTGGCTTGATGCGGTACCAGCCAGTCCAGCTCGCTCGGCTCGATGCCAGCTGCGGCCAGCGTTTCGGTGACGATCTCGCTCAAACGGGTGACCGCGACCTTGAAGACATCGTTGCCCTTCATATACATGTAGGCTTCGAGCTCAGCACCCGGCATGCCGCGACGGGGATGAGGCAGCTTGAGCAGCTCACCATAACGGCCATCGGCATGGAGATGGGTAGAGAGAATGCCCGGCGTCTCGCTGGCACCGACAATCACAGCCCCTGCCCCATCACCAAACAGGATGATGGTGCCGCGATCTTGCGGATCGCACATGCGGGAGAGCACATCGGCCCCGACGACCAGCACATGGCGGGCGGCGCCGGATTTGACGAACTGATCGGCAATGGAGAGTGCGTAGGTGAAACCGGCACAGGCCGCTGCCACGTCAAAGGCAGGAATGCCCGGTACGCCGAGCAGCCCCTGCAGCTCGCAGGCGGCAGCCGGGAAGGCATTTTCAGCACTGGTGGTGGCCAGCACTATCATATCGAGATCGGCAGCGGTCAAACCGGCTGCATCCAGGGCGCGCAGAGCGGCCTGGTAAGAGAGGGTGGCAACGGTCTCGTCAGCCCCGGCAATACGGCGCTCACGGATACCGGTACGTTCCACGATCCACTCATCACTGGTCTCAACCATCTGCTCGAGATCGGCGTTGGTACGCACTGAACTCGGCAGGTAGCTGCCAGTACCCAGAATTTTGCTATGCATAGAGTTCTTATAGATCCCTGTCAGAGAAGACAGCTTCAAGGCGATCTGCTATTTGCAGTGGAAGTTGATGTTTGGCCTCTTGTGCGGCCAGCAGGATCGCATTACACAGAGCGCGCCGTTCGGCCCGCCCATGACTTTTTACCACAATGCCGCGCAATCCTAACAGACTTGCTCCGTTATACTGGTCGGGGTTCAGGTAAGAAAAACGCCGTTTGAACATAAATCCGGCGATCCGGCCAAGAAAAGTGCGTTTCTTGCGGGGATATCCGGCCAGCTGGGCCATCATCCGCACCACCCCTTCTGCCGTCTTGAGGGCGACATTGCCGACAAAACCGTCGCAGACGATCACATCGCTGTCGCCGCTGAAGATGCGATCCCCTTCGACGAACCCGACATAATTGAGCGCTTGGCACTGACGCAACAATTCGGCGCTGTGGCGCACCAGATCGTTGCCCTTGATCTCCTCCTCGCCGATGTTGAGCAAGGCAACACGGGGGGATGCAATGCCTTCTACCTTTTCGGCCACGACGGAGCCCATCACCGCAAACTGCAGCAAGGTATCCGCATCGCAACTGACGTTGGCGCCTAGATCCAGCATCACGGTGCGTTTGCCGCTCAATGTCGGCAGCGCCTTGATAAGTGCCGGCCGATCGACCCCGGGCAGGGATTTGAGCACGCACTTGGCCATCGCCATCAACGCACCGGTATTGCCGGCACTGACGCAGGCATCGGCCTCACCGGCTTTCACCAGATTGAGTACCACCCGCATGGAGGAGTCTTTCAGAGTACGCAGCGCCACGATCGGTTTATCGCCCATGCCAACCACTTGGGATGCATGTACGAAACGGACTCGGGGATGATTCAGCAAACCATGTTGCTGCAGCAGAGAGGAGGTCTGGTGCTGGTCGCCGACCAGGATCAGTTTTAACTGGGGTAAAAGAGACAGTGCCTGCACGGCGGCAGGCACTGTTTCCGAGGGGCCAATATCTCCCCCCATGATGTCTAGCGCGACAGTTTGCGTAGACAAAGGCAATCCTTAAGCGATTACCTTTTTACCGCGGTAGAAACCATCGGCAGTCACGTGGTGACGACGATGAATTTCGCCACTGGTCTGATCAACAGTCAGGGCAGCGGTGGTCAGCGCATCGTGGGAACGACGCATGCCACGCTTGGCACGGGTTTTACGGTTCTGTTGTACGGCCATTGTAGGCTAACTCCTAAATTCACTTACGTTTAAGCTCTTCAAGAACTGCAAAGGGATTCGGCCGCTCATCAGCAGGTTCGATTTCACCCCAAGTCATCTCCATGTTTCCTCTCGGGCATGCATCCAGAGAATGCATAGCGACTTGAGGCAACGAGAGGATGAGTTCATCCTCCAGGATTTGATGAAGATCTATCTCGCCGTTTTCGTCCAACTCAATGGGCTCATAAGCTTCCGGCAGTTCTTCCTCGTTTGTTCTTTCGAACAGCGGAGTGTAGATAAATTCAGCTTCACAGAGGTGTTCGAATGTCTCTCCGCAACGTTGGCAAACCAGGTCAACCTTGGCATGGGCAGTGCCTTTCATAACGGTCAACTTCTGGACATCTTTGCCAAAGTGCAGTGATACCTCGATATCACTCTGCAAGCCAGCGGTTGATTCCTCCAGCCTGGGCATCTGCGACTTTTCCACTATCCCGATGTAATCGAGCAGCTTCAAGGCACTACGGACTGGATCAACCTTAACGGGCAACTTCACCTTTTGCATAGGGCGCGAATAATATAGGTCCAACAACTGATAGTCAAAGGAAAAAGTCCTTACCGCCGATGATTTTAACGTCACAAGTCCCTAGAATGCCGGTACTCGCTTTCATCGGTAACTCGATTATGCCACAGAATCTGATCCTCGCCTCAACTTCTCGCTATCGCAAAGCCCTGCTGGAGAAGCTCGGACTCCCCTTTGAATGTGCCGCGCCCGATGTGGATGAGCAACCACTGGCTGGCGAATCCGCCGAGGCGCTGGTGGCCAGACTGGCTCGTGCCAAGGCTGATGCCATCGCCGGGCAACGTGATCACGGCTTGATCATCGGATCTGATCAGGTGTGTGTCTGCGATAATCACATCCTCGGCAAACCGGGCACTATAGACAATGCCATCGCCCAGCTGATGGCGGCCCAGGGGCGCTGCGTCACCTTTTACACCGGGCTGTGCGTACTTAACGCTGCAACCGGGGAGGCTCATCAGTTGGTGGAACCTTTCACCGTCCATTTTCGCAACCTCGATGAAGCCGCCATTCGCCGCTATGTAGAGGCAGAATTGCCCCTAGATTGTGCGGGCAGCTTCAAATGTGAAGGGATGGGGATCGTGCTGTTCAAGGGGCTGGAGGGGCGCGATCCTAACGCCTTGATCGGTCTACCACTGATCGGCCTGATCGAGCTGCTGGAGCGCCACGGTATTGCCCTGCCCTGATCGCGGACGAATAGATAAGCTAGATCGAGCATATAAAAAGCCCGGTCAATAGACCGGGCTTCTGTTATCAATCAGATCGACGTCTCTTAAAGAGAGGCGTCTATAACAGCCCGCGAAGAGCCGCCATAGAATCCACCACCGCCACTGGCCCGTGACGACTGAGGGCATCGCGGCTATCCACCCCCCAGGTGACACCAATACGCAGCATGGCGATCGCCTCGGCCATCGCCATATCGTGAACAGAGTCGCCGATCATTACCGCCTGCCGGGGTGACAGCCCCAGCTCGTCCAGGATCTGCTCAAGCATCAGCGGATCAGGCTTGGAGCGGGCCTCATCGGCCCCTCGGCTAGCCACAAACAACGGGCGTAGCCCGGTTTCATCCAATACCCGATCCAGCCCGCGGCGTGATTTCCCGGTCGCGACGGCCAGTTGCAGCCCTCGTGACCGCCAGTCATGCAGCAACTCCCCTGCCCCGGCAAACAACGGGCTGGGGGTGGCATCGTGCAGATAGTGATGACGATAGCGATCGATGAGTGCGGCAATCTGGCGCTCACCGCTGGTGGCGCCACTGCCACTGCATAAGGGGAACAGACGGGACGTGGCGACATCGAGGCTCAATCCGATGATCTGCCGGATCTGGGCTGGTGCAGGTACCGCCAGCTCACAATCTCTGGCGGCCCCTTGCACACAGGCAACAATCCGGCCTACCGAATCCATCAGGGTGCCGTCCCAATCGAAAATGGCGAGCCGGATATCCTGCATCAACGTGGCAAGCCGTTGAGGAAGTTGTCGAGCTCAGGTGCCAGCGGCGCTTCTACCTGCATTTCGCGACCATCGGCCGGATGGGTGAAGCTGAGCTTCCAGGCATGCAAAAAGAGCCGTTTCAGACCTTGGCTGCGCATTTTATCGTCAAACGCCGCTTCACCGTACTTATCGTCACAGGCGATCGGGTGACCGGCATGCAGGGTGTGCACGCGGATCTGGTGGGTACGGCCAGTGATGGGGCTGCACTCGACCAGAGTCGCTTCGGCAAATTGACGCACGATACGGAACCGGGTTTCGGAGGGCTTGCCATCGGCACTGACCCGCACTACCCGTTCACCGGATTGCAGATCGTTTTTGCGCAGCGGCGCATTGACCACCTTGACGTGAGCCTGCCACTTGCCGCGTACCAGTGCCAGATACTGCTTGCGCATGGTCTTGACCCGCAACTGTTCATGCAGGCTGCGCAGGGCGCTGCGCTTCTTGGCAACCAGCAATACCCCAGAGGTGTCACGATCCAGTCGATGAACCAGTTCGAGGAAGCGGGCTTCCGGACGCAGTGCGCGTAGCCCTTCAATCACACCAAAGCTGAGGCCGCTGCCACCGTGTACGGCCATGCCGGAGGGCTTGTTCAACACGATCATGGCATCGTCTTCGAACAGGATCTGGCTCTCCAGACGCTGGATAACCCCGAGGTTGGCTGAAGGCAGCTCATTCTTCTCGGCAACGCGCACGGGGGGTACCCGTACCTCGTCACCTGCGCAGAGTTTGTACTCCGGTTTGATGCGCTTTTTGTTTACTCGCACTTCGCCTTTACGAAGGATGCGATAGATCAGGCTCTTGGGGACGCCCTTTAGCTGAGTCTTGAGAAAATTGTCGATGCGCTGCCCGTCATGCTCAGCTTCGATGGTGAGCAGCTGCACTTGTTGTTGTATCTGTGTCATGGCGCGGATTTTAACACTGCCCGCGCCCCTTGGCTGCATGGTTTGTTGAAAAATGGCGCCTTGCTATAAAAGAGGTTTAAATGGGATAATAAACAAGGTTTTGTCATTGTGTTCAAGCCTTGTACTAAGTGGCCAAAAAGTATGCCACCCAATCCCGAAACACCGTGTATACAAGAACATGACGGTTCCCGGGTGCGAGGTACAACGCATGGAGAACACAAACATCACCGTTTATTTGTCTCCATTTCGGCATCCTTATTCATTCCTTCTCGAGAAGTGATGACCAGAACGCCCTTAGTTTGCGCCTCATGCATACCCCAACCGGGAGGTTGCCCCAGTATGCTGAAGACCCGAGGCCGGCGCTGGCAGGACCCAGATGGAGGAAATCAAAATGACACAATAATGAGAACTCAATGAAAAGAATGCTTATCAACGCAACTCAAGAAGAGGAGTTGCGCGTAGCGCTGGTTGACGGACAACAGCTCTACGATTTGGATATTGAAAGTCCGGGACACGAGCAGAAGAAAGCGAACATTTACAAGGGTAAGATCACCCGCGTAGAACCCAGCCTTGAAGCTGCTTTTGTCGACTACGGCGCCGAGCGCCACGGTTTCCTGCCGTTGAAGGAGATCGCCCGCAATTACTTCCCCTCCGGTTACTCCTATCAGGGTCGTCCCAACATCAAAGAAGTGGTCCGCGAAGGTCAGGAAGTTATCGTCCAGATCGACAAGGAAGAGCGAGGCACCAAGGGTGCAGCCCTCACCACCTTTATCAGCCTGGCAGGTAGCTACCTGGTACTGATGCCCAACAACCCCCGTGCCGGTGGTATCTCCCGCCGCATCGAGGGTGATGAGCGGACTGAACTGAAAGAAGCCCTGAGTGGATTGACCGTGCCGGAAGGCATGGGGCTAATCGTGCGTACCGCTGGTGTGGGCAAGTCTCCGGAAGAGTTGGAATGGGATTTGAACGTTCTGCTCAACCACTGGGACTCCATCCACAAGGCCTCTCAGGAGCGCGCTGCGCCGGTGCTGATCCACCAGGAAAGCAACGTCATCGTGCGTGCCATCCGTGACTACCTGCGTCGCGATGTGGGCGAGATTTTGATCGACAATCCGGTGATTTTCGAACGCGCCAAGGCCCATATCGAGCTGGTACGTCCCGATTTCCTCAACCGCGTGAAGCTGTACAAGGGTGAAGTTGCCCTGTTCAACCACTTCCAGATTGAGAGCCAGATCGAATCAGCCTTCCAGCGTGAAGTGCGCCTCCCTTCCGGTGGCAGCATCGTTATCGATCCGACCGAAGCGCTGACCTCCATCGATATCAACTCCTCCCGCGCCACCAAGGGCGGCGATATCGAAGAGACTGCGCTGCAAACCAACCTGGAAGCGGCCGACGAAATTGCCCGTCAATTGCGTCTGCGCGACCTGGGTGGCCTGATCGTAATCGACTTCATCGACATGACCCCGGTTCGCCATCAGCGCGAAGTAGAAAACCGTCTGCGTGAAGCGGTTCATCAGGATCGCGCCCGCATCCAGCTGGGCCGGATCTCCCGTTTCGGTCTGCTGGAGATGTCTCGCCAGCGTCTGCGCCCTTCCCTCAACGAGTCCAGCAGCCACATCTGCCCCCGTTGCCAGGGTCAGGGCGTGATCCGTGACAACGAATCCCTCGCCCTGTCCATCCTGCGTCTCATCGAAGAAGAGGCCATGAAGGACAATACCGAGCAGGTTCACGGCCAGGTGCCGGTGGATGTTGCCGCCTATCTGCTTAACGAGAAGCGTGCCGCCATCGCCAGTCTGGAACAGCGCAATGATGTGCGTGTTTACATCATTCCGAACCAGCATCTGGAAACCCCGCACTACGAAGTGACTCGCATTCGTCAGAACGAGATCCCGGAAGCGGCCAGCTACGAGCTGAAAACCGAGATTGCCAAGCCGGTCTACCAACCGAAGCAAGCTCAGGTGATCGAGCGTGAGCAACCGCTACTGCAAGGCTTTGCCCAACCGGCACAACCGGCCCCTGTTGCACCGCAACAGCCGGCGGCTCCCGTTGCTGCGGCCCCTGCCGAAGCCGGCTTCTTCAGCAAGCTGATCAAAGGCATTACCGGCCTGTTCAGCAGCGATGCTGCCCCTGCCGACGTGAAAGCGCCCGCCGAGAAACCTGCTGCTCGTGAAGCACGCAAAGAAGAGGGTCAACGTCACCAGCGCGAAGAAGGCCGTGGCCGTGGTCAGCGTCCTCGTCGTGATGACAATCGTGGCAACCGCAACAATGCGGAAGCTGGCGAGAAGCGTGAAGGTGGCAACCGCGAAGCCGGTGAAAACCGCAATCGCCGTCCCCGCAAAGAGCGCGAGCCTCGTCAGGAGCGTGAAGCCCGTGGTGAGGTGCGTAGCGAACAGCGCATGGAACGTGAACCCCGTCAGGAGCGCGAACCTCGCGAGCCGCGCCAGGAACGTGCGCCACGTCCAGCCCGTGAACCTCGTGCTCCCCGTGAGCCGCGCGCCGAAGTCGTTGTTGAAGCGGTAGACGGCGTTGATGCAACTGCCGTCCAGCCACGTCAGGAGAAAGAGCAGAAAGTGGCCGAGCGCCGCGAACGTCGCCAACTGCGCAAGCAGATCCGCGTCGATGTCGCCGCTGCTGACACCCCTGCCCTGCCGATTGACGAAGTACCAGCGCAAGCTGAAGTGATCGATGCCACCGTGGGTAACGAGCAGGAAGAGCAGAGTGAAGGCCAGCGCCGTTCACGCCGCACTCCGCGCAGCCAGCGTATCGAAGGTCAGCGCCGCAAGCGCATCAACGAAGATGTCCGCAGCCAGCGTGACGAAGAACAGCAAGATACCACCACTCTGACCACCGCAGCCCAGGCAGATATTGCCAAAGCGCAGGTTGAAGAGCCGGTAGTGCCTGTTGTTACCATCCCGAGCGCTGAAGCCGTCGCTGCTGCTCTGCAAGCCTCTGCGGCACTGACCGAGCATGTGGTTGTCGAAGCCGTTGCTGAAGAAGCGGCCGAGCAGGCTGCTGCCCAGGTCGAAGCAACTCAAGCCGATGTGGCTGCCAGCCCGGTTGTTGCAGCTGTCGCTGAGGTCGTGGTTGCAGCAGAGCCGGAAGTTGCCGTTGTCGACGCTCCGGCTGTCGACGTGGCTGCCGCAACCGTGGTTGAAACCGCTCCGGTTGTTGAAGAAGCCCCTGCAGTCAACACTCCTGTCGTGGAAGCTGTACCTGTTGCAGTCGAAATGCCAGCTGCTGTTGTCGAAGCCCTGACTCCTGTCGCTGCCGTTGCGGTGGAAGAGACTCCGGCCGTCACCAAACAGGTAGCTCACGGAGCTGGCCTGCTGGCTCGTGCCCGCAAAGCATCCGCGCCGATGGCAACCCCCGCCGAAGCCCCTGCCCTGCCTGCTCGTGAGCCGGTTAACTACCCGCCGCTGGTACGCAACGAAGTGAGCACATCAGGTCGTCACGGTGGCAGCACTGCCGCCGTCAACGTGGCCACCTGCCCGGCCGGCCGCCCCTGATATCCACCGGTAACGACTAAATCGAGAGCCACACCATTGTGTGGCTCTTTTTTTATCTTCATGACATAGATTGCTCGAGCTTCATCGATAAGGAGTTTGGATGAGGAACCTAATGCAAATATCCTCTTGAACACCCGACTCCGGTCAGTAATACCTCGGATATGGACAAACAAATCCGCTACCGATACGCCGCATGGCATTGACCAAGCCACAGACTGGCTCATGACTCCCTCCTCTGTTTGAACCGGGAGCTTGGCGACAGCAAACTGTGTCTGTGTCGTAAAGGTTTGCTAAACCGGCTCAAGATTTTCATTCTATCTTCCGACTCGTTAAAAATGATATTCGATTTCTAGTCTGTTGGCATATAACAGCAAAGCATCGCTCAGTGCATACACAATACAAACAGGGATTAATCGGCATTACTGCGCGACGAGGAAACCCTAGACTGGGCTGCACCAGTAGCGGTACTCGGCCAATATCCGAAACAGCCTGTCCCGCCCGACCTTGAACTAGGCATCATCCTGACCCTGAAGCAGATAATGCAGCTTGCTAGTGCCGACCTGCAGTTGTCGCAGCCGAACCTGACGCACAAATCGCACCACCTGCAGCCCCTGAGCTTAGATGTCCGTCCGCAACCCGATTGCGCTTGTAGAAAGCCTGCCGGCTTATTCCCAGAAACAGGCAAGCCCTGACAATGGTCAGTCTCTCGACCTGCCGCTGCGAGAGGACTTATCGGGTCGCTTTTTTACGATGGAAACGCCTAGTCGTTCTTCAGCACATCGACGACTTGGGCCTTCAGGCTTATCAGCGCCAGCTGCTCGAGCTCTTTGATACATTGTTGGTGCGTCTGTTTGTCGGGGTCAGGCATGGTGATGCTATTGCCGGCGGGTACAGATACCTCAGGCTCCAATCTTGCCAACCATGTTTACGCAAACCACACCAGAATGGTCGAATTGCCCTGAATGCCATATCGGGCTTGTGCTTGCAGGCAGCTGAGCTCGCCTTTTTCAATCTGTTCGACCAACGCCAGTTTAAACGTCAGCGAGTCATCGCGCGGTGTCCGTTTCACACCTTATCCCATAGGACTGTTCATTTATTGGGGGGAAAGGTGTAAACCATATTCAGGAGAGGACAGGAAACACAAAAAAGGGCCCGCAGGCCCTTTATCGAATATGGTATTGGCATTTAGCCAAACAGATGGTGGCTGACGATGAACAGGCCACCGGAGAGCAACATGGTCAGCGGCAGGGTCAGCACCCAGGCCATCAGAATGGTCTTGATGGTCTGGCTCTGCAGGCCGGATTTGTTGGCTACCATGGTACCCGCCACCGCAGAAGAGAGGATGTGGGTGGTGGACACCGGCATACCGGTCAGACTGGCAACCCCGATGGAGGTAGCAGCAGTGATCTGGGCCGCAATGCCTTGGCTGTAGGTCATGCCGGTGGTGCCGATCTTCTCGCCCACGGTATGGACGATACGACGCCAGCCCACCATGGTGCCGCAACCCAGCGCCAGCGCGATGGAGACGATCACCCAGGTCGGTGCGTATTCAGCGGTCGCGGTCAGATCCTTGCGCCATTTGGCCAGATCGGTCAGCTCCTTGGCTGGCAGCGGCAGCTTGGCAGCCTTGCGGGCGGTGTCATCAATACAGAGCAGCAGACGACGCACTTCGCGGCGGTCAGTCAGGCTCATCTGATCATAAGTACGCACGGCACCCAGACGGGCATCCAGGGTGGCCATCGCCTGCAGCACGCCATCGGCGGAGCAGTGGGTCATCAGCTCTTCCTGAGCCGTTGCCGGTGCAGAGAAGTTGATGACACCAGAGAGGGCGGACTGGTTGCGCTGGTAGATCTCCATGATGCGCTGGTTGGCATCCTGGGTCCGATCCAGGTCATAAGAGCGGCTGTTCATGTCCAGCGCGAAATAGGCGGGCGCCATACAGATCAGCACCAGCATCACCAGACCGATGCCCTTCTGGCCATCGTTGGAGCCGTGAACGAAGCTGACGCCCATGGCCGAGGCCACCAGGGTCAGACGCGCCCAAAACGGCGGGTGCTTCTTGCCATCGACCAGCTGGCGCTCTTCCGGCGTTTTGTGGATCTTGTTGCTGGTCCAGATGCGCTTCATCGCCAGCAGCAGCAGTGCCGCGATGATGAAGCCGATGGTGGGAGAAATGATGAGGGAAAGCATGATGTCGATCGCTTTGCCCACGTTGATCCCTTCTGTCACCGGTTTATGGGTGATCCAGGCATAGGCGCCGCCTACCCCCAGAATGGAACCGATCAAGGTATGTGAACTGGAGGCCGGGATCCCGAAGAACCAGGTGCCCAGGTTCCACACGATGGCGGAAAACAGCAAGGAGAAGACCATGATCAACCCTTGGGTGGAGTCCATCCCAAGCAGCAAGTCGATGGGCAGCAGATGGACAATGGCATAGGCCACACCCAGACCGCCGAACATGACGCCAAAAAAGTTGAAGATCCCCGATGCAACGACCGCCAGGTGAGCTGGCATCGCCTTGGTATAGATAACCGTTGCTACCGCGTTGGCGGTATCGTGAAAGCCGTTGATAAATTCATAGGCAAGCACAAAAAAAACGGCCAATACCAAACCGATTGACCACCACAAACCCAAACCACTAAACATTTCAAACATAAAAAAAAGCCTGTTTATGAGTTGCGGCGGATTATGCCAGATGGCGGCCAACACCATAGCCACCATTGAAATATTTCAGCCATAAAAAAAAAGAGCTTTTTGGAAAAAAATATCCTAGAGCCAGTCATCATGCGGCTTGCCATCGATTAATTAAAGCCACCAATGATTGCGGGAAAGGGCAAAAATAGCTGACAATTAAGCCAATAATTTCATTTTTATGACGTTTTTATGACAGAAAAACGAGCGAAAGTGGTGATAAAACGTCCCTGCCCCACTAATCTCATCCGACCAGCACCATCAACCCCATATCCGTTTGATTCCAGATGCAAAAAGGGAGCACCTTGTGCTCCCTTGAATCGTTGCTATGCGGCCTGTCATCAGTCCTGATTGATACGGCTGGCAACGGCGCCCTGCTGGCTCTTGTACTTGGCATTTTCCCGCTTGTTGTAGGGACGGGCCGCGACACCGGAGAGCATCTCGAAGTTTAAGGCGCCGATCTTCATCTTCGGGCGCAGCGCCAGCGGCAGTTTGCCGCCGTTGTAGAACTCCAGCACGATGCGACCGGACCAACCCGGATCGATGCGGTGCGCGGTCACGTGCACCATCAGACCCAGGCGCGCCAATGAAGAACGGCCATCCAGCCAGCCGACGATATCGGCAGGCAAGGTGACGGATTCGTAGGTCACCGCCAGCGCCAGCTGACCCGGGTGAAGGTAGAAGGCTTCACCATCGGGGATGTGGATCTCGTCACTCATCACCCGATCGATGGCATCGGCCATCTCGCTGCTCGGGCCGCTCAGGTCGATATAGGGCGCGGTATGATCGCGAAACACCCGAAACTCGTTACCCAGCAGCACATCGACACTGACACCACTGATCCGCTCTACCCCGGGCCGTGGCTCAATGACGATCTTGCCTTCATCCAGATGGCGTTCAATATCGGTATCACACAGACGCATTGGGCGACTCTCCTGACAAAATGTGCTTTTAAAAAAGCCGGGCATCACCCGGCTTGTTTCATCTTAACCAATCAACATGTGGCGAATACGCGCCTTGAGCATGTCGATGGCGATGCGGTTCTTGCCACCACGGGGCACGATCACATCGGCATACTGTTTGGACGGCTCGATAAACTGCAGGAACATCGGACGCACCGTCTTCTGATACTGCTTGAGCACGGAGTCCATGGTACGGCCACGTTCCTGCACATCACGCACCAGACGGCGCAGCAGGCAGATGTCGAGCGGGGTGTCCATGAAGATGGAGGCATCCATCAGATCACGCAGACGGCTGTCGGTCAGCAGCAGGATCCCTTCCAGAATGATCACCCGGCGCGGCGCAAACGGGGTCACTTCGCTCATCCGGGTGTGTTCGGTGTAGGAGTACTGGGGAATGGCTACCGCGTCACCTTTGACCAGCTGGCTCAGGTGCTGTACCAGCAAGTCGTGATCCAAGGCATTGGGGTGGTCATAGTTGGTCTTGACCCGCTCTTCCATGGTCAGGTGGGTCTGATCACGGTAGTAGCAATCTTCGGTGATCACACCAATCTGACCTGCGCCCAGTTCGGCCACCAGCTCTTCATAAATGGTCTGGGCTATAAGACTTTTGCCAGACGCAGATGCGCCCGCAATACCGATGATCACACACGAATGTTGAGTATCAGACATGACAAATACCTAAAAGAGAAGAGCAGTGGGGATGGTTTAAACCGATCCATTATATAAAAAAGGGTGGGTCATGCCCACCCTCAATTCCCTTTCAAGTGACCGACCGCCGATTATTCATCCAGCGCCATGGCATAGAGGGGGGTCGCAATCGGTTTTGCGCTGAAAAAGAGTTCAGCCCCTACCCTGCGCGCCAGCTTCAAATAGGCCTGAGCCAGGCTTCCTTCCGGTGCGCCGAACACCGTCGGACAGCCATCATCCATGTGTTGGCGGATATCGATGTGCAGCGGTAATTGACCAAGCAGTGCCACTTGATACTGCTCTGCCATCTTCTGGCCGCCACCGGTACCAAACAGCGGCTCATGATGACCACAGGCGCTGCAGACGTGGTAGCTCATGTTCTCGATAATACCGAGCACTGGCACATTGACCTTGTTGAACATGGCGATCCCCTTGCGGGCATCGGCCAGCGCCACATCTTGCGGGGTTGTGACAATCACCGCCGCCGACGTCGGCACCTGCTGGGCCATGGTGAGCTGGATATCGCCAGTGCCCGGCGGCATGTCTACCACCAAATAATCCACCTCGCCCCAGCGGGTCTCATGGAGGATCTGCGCCAGCGCCTTGCTCGCCATCGGGCCACGCCAGATGGTGGCATCCTGCTCGGAGACCAGATAGCCGATGCTGTTGCTCTTGAGGCCGCAGGCCATCACCGGCTCCATCAGCTTGCCGTCATGGCTGACCGGGCGCTCCTTGAGGGTGCCCATCATGGTGGGAATGGAAGGGCCATAGATATCGGCATCGAGAATAGCGACCCGCGCCCCCTCTTTTTGCAGCGCCAGTGCCAGATTGACTGCGGTGGTGGACTTGCCTACCCCGCCCTTGCCGGAAGCAACCACGATGATGTTGCGAATGCCCTGCACGGCATTGAGGCCCTGCGCCCGCGGCATGCTGGCGACGTCAATCTCCAGTGCCCAGTCGATACGGGCAGCGCCGGTGGCACTACGCAGCCTGGCATCGTAGTTCTCTTTGAGCTGATCGAGCAGCGAGAGACCGGCAAACGGCAAGACCAGCCGGATAGTAAGCCCCTGACCCTGATTGATGATCTCGCGAACGAATCCGGCATCCACCAGATCCTTGTGCCAGCCTGCTGGCTTAAATTCGGCGAGGATCTGTTTTACTGAATCAATCACCATTAACTCCTCATTATCTTGTCATTATCTTGAGGTGAACGGTTACCGCACACAAATCAGTGGTTTGCCTGCCATCGTAACAGCAGGTGCTGCCAAGGTTGGCATAGCCACAACCCTAGGCAGGCTACCCCCAATTCGGGTAACATGCACGGCACTCTATCATCCCAACAAGCACATCAAGAACGTAATATGGCAACTGATCCTCGTAAAATGCTGGTAACCTGCGCCCTCCCCTATGCCAATGGCTCCATCCATCTTGGCCACATGCTGGAACATATCCAGGCCGATATCTGGGTTCGTTATCAGCGAATGCGCGGTCATCAGGTGCACTTCATCTGTGCCGATGATGCCCACGGCACCCCGATCATGCTCAAGGCACAGCAGATGGGGATCACCCCGGAAGAGATGATTGCCGCTGTCTCCAAGGAGCACCAGGCCGATTTCGCCGGGTTCAACATCAGCTTTGACAACTATCACTCCACCCACAGCGACGAAAACCGTGAGCTGGCGGAGTTGATCTACGGCCGCCTGAAAAATGGTGGCTTTATCAAGAGCCGCACCATCTCCCAGCTGTTCGATCCGGAAAAATCCATGTTCCTGCCGGACCGTTTCGTCAAGGGGACCTGCCCCAAGTGCAAGTCTCCGGAGCAGTATGGCGACAACTGTGACAGCTGCGGCGCCACCTACAGCCCGACCGAGCTGATCGATCCGAAATCTGCCGTCTCCGGCGCCACTCCGGTAATGAAGGACTCCGAGCACTTCTTCTTCGACCTGCCGCAGTTTGAAAAATGGCTCTCTGAGTGGGTACGTGGCTCCGGCGCCATTCAGGAAGAGATGGCCAACAAGATGCAGGAGTGGTTCGAAAGCGGCTTGCAGCAGTGGGACATCACCCGTGACGCCCCCTACTTCGGTTTCGAAATTCCGGGCGCCCCGGGCAAGTATTTCTACGTCTGGCTGGATGCCCCCATCGGTTACATGGCCTCTTTCAAGAACCTGTGCAACAAGCGCGGCGACATCGACTTTGACAGCTACTGGAAAGCGGACTCCGACGCCGAGCTCTACCACTTCATCGGCAAGGATATCGCCTACTTCCACTGCCTGTTCTGGCCGTCCATGCTGGAAGGTGCCAACTTCCGCAAGCCGACCAAGGTCAACGTGCATGGTTATGTGACCGTCAACGGCGCCAAGATGTCCAAATCCAAGGGTACCTTTATCAAGGCATCTACCTACCTGAACCACCTGGATCCGGAGTGCCTGCGTTACTACTACGCCGCCAAGCTCAACAGCCGCATCGACGATCTGGACCTGAACCTCGAAGATTTCGTGCAGCGCGTCAACGCCGACGTGGTCAACAAGCTGGTCAACCTTGCCTCCCGCAACGCCGGCTTTATCGCCAAGCGTTTTGGCGGCAAGCTGGCGGCAACCTGCGCCGAACCCGAGCTCTACGCCGAGTTTGCCAATGCCCGTACCGCCATTGCCGAAGCGTATGAGAGCCGCGAGTTCAGCCGCGCCATCCGTGAAATCATGGCGCTGGCCGACAAGGCCAACCGCTATGTGGATGACAAGGCTCCCTGGGTCATCGCC
The DNA here is from genome assembly GCF_049172135.1 of Aeromonas sp. 603079. Lineage (NCBI taxonomy): Bacteria > Pseudomonadati > Pseudomonadota > Gammaproteobacteria > Aeromonadales > Aeromonadaceae > Aeromonas > Aeromonas sp. 603079. Next base: position 108,537 of record NZ_JAAKPX010000006.1, read on the forward strand.
AAGCAGGAAGGGGCTGACGCCGAGTTGCAAGCGGTTTGCTCTGTTGGCATCAACCTGTTCCGCGTGCTGATGGCCTACCTCAAGCCCGTCATGCCGCTCCTGGCCGAACGTGCCGAAGCCTTCCTGGCCGAAACCCTCAGCTGGGATGGCATCGAGATGCCGCTGGTCGATCACACCGTTGCCCCGTTCAAGGCCCTCTTCTCCCGCATCGAGCCGGCGAAGATTGAAGCCATGATCGAGGCATCCAAGGAAGACCTGGCCAAAGAGCAGGCACCGAAAGTGACCGGTCCGCTGGCTGATGACCCCATCAGCGAAACCATCACCTATGACGACTTTGCCAAGATTGACCTGCGCGTAGCGCTGATCAAGAAGGCCGAAGCGGTACCGGAAGCCGAGAAGCTACTCAAGCTGCAACTGGATATCGGCGGCGAAACCCGTCAGGTGTTTGCCGGTATCAAGTCCGCCTACAACCCGGAAGATCTGGAAGGCAAGCTGACCGTGATGGTGGCCAACCTGGCGCCGCGCAAGATGCGTTTCGGCATGTCCGAAGGCATGGTGCTGGCCGCAGGCCCGGGCGGCAAGGATCTCTGGATCCTGGAGCCGCAGGAAGGCGCCCAGCCGGGCATGCGCGTCAAGTAAGCGTATTGCTGACTGCGACCACAACCAGATAGAGAAGAGAGGCCAAACGGCCTCTCTTTTTTGTCTCACCTGTTTGGCTTGGATAGTTTTTGTAGATGCTGGTCGCGGATGACTTTCGTAGATTGCGGCCTCGAGGCTATCCAGCGCTTGACTTGGTGGACGATACATTTTGTTCTGAATACCTGACCACCCGACTTGGCATGTCATTCATGTTGTGGCCTGCCAGCATCGCCAGTTTGAGCGCCACCAGCTCCGCCTGCTGGCAGTCCAGTTGACACAAACGGGCGGTGATCTTCCCCTTCAACTGCTGCCGCAGTTTCGTCTGCTTGCAGGTGTTCCCCTGCTCTGTTCGCAACCTCCGCCGCCATTGACGCCAATCCTGCAACTGGCCGAGTCGCTCCTGCCAGTGAGTCAAAGTGCTCAACCAGCCGGGATCTCCACTCCCCAGATCCAGCAACAGTTCCACGCCATAACGGGCCTGCTTGATCTCGAGGCGCAGCCGATGCCAGCGGCGCAACTGTTGCTGACGGGAGCTGGCAGATTTCCCAACGCAGGGAATAGGTTCATCGTGAGCGCTCTGCGCCTCATCAAGGCGCAGGGCCAGATGCTGCTGATAGAGGAACGCCAATGCCCACGCATCCTGCACCTGCGCCACCGCCGCAAGCCAGCGGGCCAGTCGCCGCGACAACAGGGGTACGCGACAGGCCGATTTGTGAGTATTGCCCGTGCTGGCAGGCGGCTTGCCAAAACGCTCGGCGTAAACCTGAGCATCCCGCAGCGCCGAAAGCCGCCCGACCGAGCGCAGCAGACGCCGCTCCAGCTCGGGATGATAGGTGAGTGGCCGCCACAGGGCGAGCAGCGCCAGCAAGCGGCGCGCTGCGATACGGTAGCCATGCACGGCCGGTTCACTGGCCTCTTCGCGCACCGTCCGCGCCGCCTCCTGATAACGGGCGACCCAGCTTGTTGCCTGAGTCAGCAACAGACCTTCCTTGTCAGCGTCCATCTCGTCTCCGCCCCTTCAGTTGGTGTGAAAGCCCTGACCGGTGGGCGGCAGCGCCTCTTCATACTCCATCCGGGTCACCCTGGCGGTGCGCGGGCCATGTTCCAGCCAGCCCAGCATCATCTGTACCCCCTGCGTCGGCCCGCTGATGAGGATCTCCACCGACCCATCCTCCAGGTTGTAGGCATGGCCGCGCAGCCCCAGCTGCAAGGCACGCTCACGGGTGAAGTAGCGAAATCCGACCCCTTGCACCTGCCCCCACACCCGAATGACAAACGATTGCTCTCCCATTTCTCACACCTTCTGCTTAAGAAAAAAATTCCCGAGACGATAATGTGCCCGACACTCTATCTCTGCAGGATGCAGCTCCATTATGAAAGAAGTTAAATTCCGGTGGGTTGACCGCTATCTCATTCACCTCACCATCAGTGAAAAATTCCATATCGCGTTCTGGTTACCTCTCTTCATCATCGCCTTCCTCAGCTGGTACATGCTGGCGGCCAGCCATCAGCAGGAGATCTCCCTGCGGGTAGCGCAGTTGCAACAACGGGTCGAAACCACGGCGCAGCTGGTCAGCCAGCAGCCCACTCTGGTGTTGCCTGCTGATCTGCGCCTCACCCGGCAAGGCAGCAGCGGGTTGCAGCAGCAAGGAGATCACTACCTCTTTAGCGCGCCAGCGGGTCAGGCGGGCTACGTCACCGGTGATCTCGATACCGGCAACCTCTCCATGTGGGAGGGGCAGGGCTCGACCCTGCTCCTGATCGGCGCGCTGGCCGCCCTGATGGCGCTGGTGATCCACTACATGATGACCTTTGTCTCCGGTGCGCTTTACTCCACCAACAAGGCATTGCAAACCGTGGCGGACGGGGATCTCACCTTCCGCCTCAACTTCTTCCCGGTGCGCGACGAGTTCTCCACCTTGGCGGGCAGCATCGACCGCTTTACCGACCGCCAGCACCAGATCGTCAAACTGGTGGAGGAGTCTGCCGAAGCGCTGACCATGGCCGCCGACGAGTTTCGTGATCATGCCCGCGAAGGCGAGACCATGGCGCGTTCCCAGCGCCAGCACATGGATTCACTGGCCACTGCCATGGAGCAGATGTCGGCGGCGATCCGCGAAGTGGCGCGCAATGCCAACGACACCCTGCAGCAGACCCGCCAGTCGAGCGAAGAGGCGGCCAATGGCGCCAACCGGGTAGCCCGCACCATCGAAGCGATCCGCACCCTGGCCGACGAAATTGGCAACGCCTCCGGCGCGGTCGAGCGGCTCACCCACAACGCCAACCGGATCAACGAGGTGGTCAACGTCATCAACGCCATCTCCCAGCAGACCAACTTGTTGGCCCTCAACGCCGCTATCGAAGCGGCCCGTGCCGGTGAGCAGGGTCGCGGCTTTGCGGTGGTAGCTGATGAGGTGCGTACCCTCGCCAGTCGTACCCAGCAGGCGACGGTGGAGATCCAGCAGATGATCGAAGAGCTGCAGACCGGTACCGGGGCGCTGAACGAGATCATGGAGAAAACCGTGGGGCGCGCCGCCAGCAGCCAGCAGCTCATCAGCGAGGTGGGGCTCGATATCGAAAAGCTCAGCAACCACAGCGATGCGGTACTGGAGATGAGTACCCAGATCGCCACCTCCAGCGAAGAGCAGAGCTCGGTCGCCACCGAGATCACCCACAATCTGGATCAAGTGCGCCATGAAGCGGCGCAGGTGGAGGAGTCTGCCAGCGCCTCGGTGGCTGGCACGCAAGGGCTGAAAGCCACCGCCAGCGAACTGACCCAAGCACTCAAGGGGATCACTCTCTGACGCTGCCGAATAGCATCCGGCAACAAGAAGCAATAAGAAAAGAGGCCACCCATTGGGTGGCCTCTTTGTCTTTATGGATAGTGACCATGAATGATAGCGACCAATTGCTATGCTGGCTGGCAGTCCCGCTCAGGATTGCAGCAAACTCAGGGCCGCATTGGGGCGACTGTTTGCCTGACTCAAAATCGAAGCTCTCGCCTGCTGCAAGATTTGGGTGCTGACCAAGCGCGCCGATTCCACAGCCATGTCGGCATCCCGGATCCTTGAGCGGGCAGCGCTGAGGTTCTCATTGGCATTGGCCAGATTGCGTACCCGTGAATCCAGCGCATTGGCTTGGGCACCGAGCCGAGCGCGCTGAACACCCAGCTGTTTCATACCCACATCCAGGGTTTTGATGGCCCTGCTGGCGTTGTCTTCACTAAGAACATCAATATTATCAACGGTATATTTCTTCTTGTCCTCTTGATAAAAGCCAAACGCATGCAAGCTGGATCCCTGCATATCAATATTGGAATACTTGTCGCCTGATGAGCGCAGCTCCATCTGACCGATATACGTCGTCGATGTAACATCGGGTAACAGAGAGCTCAGAGAGGAACTACTGATCACCGGAAGCGCCGGTGGTGCTGGCTGCGGAGGGGGGGTTGTGCCATTCGCCAGCGCAAGGCTGTTGCCCTGAGCGCTATGCATGGTCAACACATTGCTGGCGGGATTGCTGTTGTTGGAGGCACTCACATAAAAACCTAGACCTGCCGATTGCGCAGTACTGTTGATGCGTTGAACCACGGTTGCCATGATGGCACTATTTTTTGCTGTCGGATTGACCGGATCCCATCCGGTCATATCAATGCCTGTGGTCAAATCCACAGAGTGACCCGCCACATCGATATAGGAGGGTAATGCGGATAAATCGACCGCGGAGGCGACAGAAAATGGCAGTTGTTGCGCTTGTACCGGCCCCTGATTATTGGGAAAGGTGGTGCCATTAATATCTGCGACGAACGCTTCCAGGGTTGAATAGTCCTTGTCAAAAGTGACGCCATTAAGGGTGATAGGCTGAGATGAAAGCTTGAGATCAGCAATGTCATACGCCCCTGGCTTGCTTCCTGCCGGACTGCGCGCTTGCCACTCCATCTCCCCCAGATTTTTGGTCTGGGCATTGAGATCGGTAATGACGGTATTCTGCCCTGCATAGGCACCAACCGAGAAGATGCCTTTGTAACTCCCCGCCAGCAAATCCTGCCCGGCAAACCGGGTGCCTGTGGCAATCCGGTCCATCTCCAACTGCAATTGCTTGAATTCGGCATTAAGAGCAACACGATCCTCTGCCGTATTGGCACCGCTTCCCGACTGCAGCGCCAGGGTGCGCATCCGCTGCATCAGGTTCATCGACTCATCAAGCGCACCATCAGCCACGTTGATCACCGAGATCCCATCGTTGGCGTTGCGAATAGCGGTGTTGACCCCGTTCACTTCACTGGTGAGGCGATTACTGATCTGCAAGCCGGCTGCATCATCGGTGGCACTGTTGATGCGCAAGCCGGATGAGAGTCGTCGATATACCGAATCCAGCGTGTTGGATGATTGACCAAGATGGCGAGAAGCATTAACGGCAGAAATATTGGTAGCGATGGAGAGGGACATGGACAGCTCGATACAGGAAAGATTCAAAATGGTCTTCCCCACTATCGACATCATCAAATGACTCTTTAGCGAAAATCACTATAAAGTAAGGTTAAAACGCTTTGCTGACTACATTTTGCGCACATGACAACCAGTATTGAACGCAAAACAAGCATAACCAGCTGTGGTATATAAGATAAGCAGCGTGAAACGCCAACATTGAGATTCTGCAAATCTTGCATATGCAACACTCGGGCGTTCTCCAGTTGTACAATTCGTCACTCTGCCATATACCAGCAAAGGCTGGCTTAGCCGCACTATTGCACATAGAATGTGGCCCCTTTTCTTTCTACCATCGGCAAACATTCATGAGCGCTTCCATCTATCTCGTCAAAGGCCGCGAAAAATCCCTGCTGCGTCGCCACCCCTGGATCTTCTCCAAGGGGATTGAGCGGGTTCAGGGCAACCCCATTGACGGCGATACCGTCGAGATCTATGCCAACGATGGCAAGTGGCTCGCCCGTGGCGCCTGGTCAGGCAGCTCCCAAATCCGAGCCCGGGTCTGGACCTTCGACAAGGATGAGACCGTCGATCTCGACTTCTTTATCCGTCGCCTCAAATATGCGCAAGAGTCTCGCGATCCGCTGATCAAGCGCCAGGGCCTCACCGGCTATCGCCTCTGCGCCGCCGAATCCGACGGCCTGCCGGGTCTGACCATCGACCGTTATGCCGATTTTCTGGTGTGCCAGATCCTCTCTGCCGGTGCCGAGTTCCAGCGTGAGCTGATAACGCAGGCACTGCGTACCCTCTACCCCGAGTGCAGCATCTATGAGCGCTCCGATGTGGCAGTGCGCAAGAAGGAAGGGCTGAAAGAGCGCACCGGCGTTATCTATGGCGAGACCCCGAACGAGCCGGTGGTCATCGAGGAGAATGGCGGCGTCAAGATCCTGGTAGACATTCGCAACGGCCACAAAACCGGTTTCTATCTGGATCAGCGGGACAACCGTCAGGCTGCCGCCAAGTACACCGAAGGCAAGCGGGTGCTCAACTGCTTCTGCTACACCGGCGGGTTTGGCGTTTATGCCCTCAAGGGCGGCGCCAAGGAAGTGGTCAACGTCGATCTCTCCCAGAATGCGCTGGATATCGCCCGCCAGAACGCCAAGCTGAACGGGCTGGATACCAGCAACACCCAGTTTGTCCGTCACGACGTATTCAAGCTGCTGCGTGAATACCGCGAGAAGGGCGAGAAGTTCGACGTCATCGTGCTGGATCCGCCCAAGTTCGCCGAGAGCAAGGCGCAGCTGCTGGGTGCCTGCCGTGGCTACAAGGACATCAACATGCTGGCGTTCCAGCTGTTGGCGCCGGGTGGCGTGCTCTTGACCTACTCCTGCTCCGGCCTGATGGAGCAGAGCCTGTTCCAGAAGATCGTTGCCGATGCAGCGCTTGATGCCGGTCGCGATGCCCAGATCCTGGAGCTGCTCTCCCAGGCCTCCGATCACCCTATCGGTACCGCCTATCCGGAAGGCTTCTACCTCAAGGGTCTGGTGGTACGCGCCCGCTGATCGGCAACCACCCTCCCCTTGTGATCAATCAGGCCCCTTGCGGGCCTGATTGTTTTGCCCGCGCCGTATAGGCCTGAATGACCACCCTCTCTGCTTTATTGGTGTTTCCTCTCCTCCTCTTTCCCTACCTGCTCTCCACGGCTTCTCTGTTTAAATTTCATTGCACAAAAGCTGCACATTTATGATTCAAATCACATCCGTATGACTCTCTTTTCCGTAGTGTGATCCCGCCTGCGGCAGCCAAGCCGGGGCAACCGTCCCGTCAGGATTGATGGGCGGTACAACAACAAAGATCGATGTCAGGCCAAGCTGAACATCACAAGGGATCCCGTTATGAATCAATCATTGCCGCTGTTAACGCCGCTGCGGGGCATCGCTGCCCTGATGGTGGTGCTGTTCCATGCCCGATTATTGCTCTTTCCCCAGTGGATGGAGTCGATAGCAGGCCACACCCAACTCATCGAGAATGGCTACCTCTGGGTCGACCTGTTCTTTATTTTGAGCGGCGTGGTGCTGGCCCATGTCTATGGGGAGGCCTTCACCCGCACACCCCGCACCGTGAGCTATGGCCGTTTTCTCTGGCTGCGGCTGACCCGCGTCTATCCCCTCTACCTCGTCACCCTGCTACTGCTGGTCGGCTGGGAGCTTTACAAGGCGCAGCACGGGGTGGGCTTCTACGCCGGCCCCTTGTTCAAGATGTGGGAGTGGGAAGGGATGCCCCCCTTCGGCTCCCCCTTCACCCCGGCCGAGGCGCTGCCGAGCGCCTTCCTGCTGCTGCAGGTGGTGACCGATCACGGATTGACCTGGAACTTCGCCGCCTGGTCGCTCAGCGTGGAGTGGATCAGCTACCTGCTGTTCCCGCTGCTGATTCCGCTGGCGGTCACCCGCAGTCGCTGGAGCCATCTCGCCCCCCTGCTGGTGCTGACGGTGCTGGCCTTTATCGTGCACAGTCGCGGCACCCTGGATGTCACCAGCGGCGTGCTGGCGGTGGGGCGCGGAGTGAGCGAATTTGTGCTCGGCCTGTGGCTGCTGCCGAGGGTCAAGGCCGCGGAAAACTTCCCCATGATGAAGCGAGATCTGCCGCTGCTGGTCGCCTTTGTGCTGCCCTTTGCGCTGATGCAGTTCACCATGACGCCGCAGCTGACACTGCTGCTGATCGCCTCCTACGTGCTGCTGATCTGGATTGCCGCCTGCCAGGGCGATCGCCAAAGCCCGCTGCTGCGCCTCCTGGATAACCGCTTCACCAACTGGCTGGGGGATCTCTCCTACTCCATCTACCTGCTCCATGCGCTGGTGCTACTCACCGGCTGCGAGCTCATCCACTATCTGGCGCCGGGGATCACCGAGTGGTGGTATGGCCAGACCAACCCGCTGCTGGGGGTAGTGGCAACCTTGCTGATGCTGGCGGTGCTGATCGGGCTCTCGGCGCTGAGCTACAACCTGCTGGAGCGGCCACTGCAACGGCGCCTGCGCCGCTGGGGCAAGGCTCGCCAACCGGTGCTGGAGCAAGCCGGCTAATCTGTTTTTGTCAGCTGATTGCCCCGCAGAGGTCAAGCCAACCTCTGCGGGCAAATCTGCGAGTGCTCTCCCCTGCCGATAGCTGAGCGGTTCATGGCAGCGCCCTCGTCCCTTACCTTTCACCCGCCAATCCCCTTCGCTTTGTGTGAATTCCTGTTCGAACCGGAGGGGGCATTTGTGGCATAATGCCCTGTCCTGTGGCCCTTGGCGGGGCTGTGTTGGCGCATCTGTCGCCTCTTCTTCCCCGTCCTACCCGGCAGCCCTGCGTGACTGCCTGACATCACTGCTTCCAGAAGCAGCCAAGGCCACCTATTTTTGCGGCTCTTTACATGACGGTAGATGGCCGCGCATTGACCAAGATGGCTCCCGCAGAGCCTCTGCACACGGTGCACAAACAAGGGGTAAGTATGTCTTCCATTCGTCTGACCCAATACAGCCACGGCGCTGGCTGTGGCTGCAAAATCTCTCCCAAGGTGCTCGACACCATTCTCAAGAGCCAGATCCCGGGCTTCAACGACCCGACCCTGATCGTTGGCAACAGCAGCAAGGATGACGCGGCCGTGGTCGATATCGGCAACGGTCAGGGCATTGTCTCCACCACCGACTTCTTCATGCCCATCGTCGATGACCCCTTCACCTTTGGCCGTATCGCCGCCACCAATGCCATCAGCGATATCTACGCCATGGGCGGCAAGCCTATCGTTGCAATCGCCATCCTCGGCTGGCCCATCAATACCCTGGCGCCGGAAGTGGCCCAGCAGGTGATCGACGGTGGCCGTCAGGTATGCCATGAAGCGGGCATTTCGCTGGCCGGTGGTCACAGTATCGATGCCCCCGAGCCCATCTTCGGCCTCGCGGTTACCGGTATCGTGCCTCTGGATGCCATCAAGCAGAACGATACCGCCGAGGTGGGTGACACCCTCTATCTGACCAAGCCCCTCGGTATCGGCATCCTCACCACCGCCCAGAAGAAGGGCAAGCTCAAGCCTGAACACGAGCAACTGGCCCCCAACGCCATGTGCACCCTCAACAAGATTGGCCAGCGCTTTGCCGAGCTGCCGGGTGTCCACGCCATGACCGACGTCACCGGCTTTGGTCTGGCGGGCCATCTGCTGGAGATGTGTGAAGGCTCTGGCGTCAGCGCCCGCCTCGACTTCAAGGCGCTGCCGCTGCTGGACGAGGTGGATTACTACCTCGCCGAGGGCTGCGTCCCGGGCGGGACCCTGCGCAACCACGACTCCTACGGCCACAAGCTCGATGCCATGGACGATCGCACCCGCAACATCATGTGCGACCCGCAAACCAGTGGCGGCCTGCTGGTCGCCGTGGGGAAAGAGAGCGAAGCCGAGCTGCTCGCCATCGCGCGCGAAGCTGGCCTTGCGCTCTCGCCCATCGGCCAGATCAAGCCCCTTGAGGGCTACCGCTTTATCGAGATTGTCCAATGAGTGAATTGCCACTGGCCACGGACTACGCCCAACTCTTTTTGGACGATGTGCCGTTAATTGATGTGCGCGCCCCCATCGAGTTCAAGGAGGGGGCCTTCCCCTGCTCGACCAATCTGCCCTTGATGACAGACGATGAGCGCGCGCAGGTGGGGACCTGCTTCAAGAAGCAGGGTCAGGCCGCCGCCATTGAGCTTGGACACAAGCTGGTGGGGGGCGCAGTACGTGCCGAGCGACTCGAAGGCTGGCTGGCGCAGTTGCGCCAGCAGCCCGATGCCGTGCTCTACTGCTTTCGCGGCGGCCTGCGCTCGCAAACAGTACAACAGTGGCTGGCTGAAGAGGGGGTGACTCGCCCCCGCGTCGCCGGTGGCTATAAGGAGCTGCGCCGTTTTCTGATCGACACCCAGGACAAGGCCTCTGCCGAGTGTCACTGGAGTGTGCTGACCGGCATGACCGGCTCCGGCAAGACCCATATGCTCGATCAGGTGACCCAGGCGGTGGATCTGGAGGGGCATGCCCATCACAGGGGCTCCTCCTTCGGTCAGCTGCCCGGCGGCCAACCCAGCAACATCAACTTTGAAAACAACCTCGCCATCGAGCTGCTCAAGCGCCGCCATCGCGGCGAGCAGACCTTCGTGGTCGAGGATGAAAGCCGCCTGATTGGCCGCTGCTGCCTGCCCCTCTCCCTCCATGAGGCCATGAGTCAGGCACCGCTGGTGGTGGTGGATGTTCCGCAAATCGATCGGGCCGAGCAGATCCGTGAAGATTACGTGCACGATCTCTGGCTGCGCTATCAAGCCATGTATGGTCAGGAAGCCGGTTGGCCGCTGTTTGCCGCCTACCTCACCGATGCGCTGGCCCGCCTCAAGCGCCGTCTCGGCGATCAGGCCCACCGTGAGCTGGATGCCCTGATGCAAACCGCCCTCACCGAGCAGGAAAAGAGCGGCGATACCGCGCTGCATCTGGCCTGGATCACGTTGCTGCTGACCCGCTACTACGACCCCATGTATCTCTATCAGCTTGGCAACAAGCAGGAGCGCATCGTGTTTCGCGGTGACAAGCAGGCCTGCCTCGACTATTTCGCCGAGCAGCATGCCAGCGCGCTGCGCGGCTGACCCATCCCAAGCGAGGAACTCTATGTTGAAATTCGAGGTGATCCCGGTCACCCAGTTCGCCCAGAACTGCTCCCTCATCTGGTGTGACGAGACCCATCAGGCGGCCCTGATCGATCCGGGCGGCGAAGCGGACAAACTGCTGGCGGCCATCGCCAAGCGCGGCCTGACCCTGACCCACATCCTGCTGACCCACGGTCATCTGGATCATGTGGGTGCCGCCGCCGAGCTGCGGGAAAAAACCGGCGTCGCCATTACCGGCCCCCACAAGGAGGACGCCTTCTGGCTCGACATGCTGCCCCAGCAGAGCCAGATGTTCGGCTTCGCCCATACCGCCGCCTTCACGCCGGATCGCTGGCTTGAGCAGGGTGACAAGGTGCAGCTTGGCCAGTGCGAGCTGGATGTCTACTTCTGCCCCGGCCACACCCCGGGCCATATCGTGCTGCTCTCTCAAGCCGAGCAGCTCGCCTGGGTTGGCGACGTGCTGTTTGCCGGCAGCATCGGCCGCACCGACTTCCCCCGTGGCGATCACGGGACGCTGATAAAGTCGATCACCGAAACCCTGCTGCCGCTGGGTGACGAGATCGTCTTTATCCCGGGCCACGGCCCCAGCTCCACCTTCGGCCGCGAGAAGGCGAGCAACCCCTACCTGACCCAGCCTCTCTGGTGATCAAAAAAGGCAGCGGTGTTCCGCTGCCTTTTTCACTCTTCCCATCTCTAGCACCAGCCAAATTGATCGCATGGCCAGATCGGCCACCCCATCATTGCCTCTCTCTGAATGTCGTCCAATAAAAAATCCCCACCCGAGGGTGAGGATTGATTCATAGGTGCAACAATCAGTGCACTTATTGTTCCAAAAGGTGACCGACCAGCTCATGGCGCCACCCTTGCAGCAGCATGGGTTTGTCGGCACGGGCACGCTCCGCATCTCCCATCCGCCAGCTCCAGGTGAAGTACTGGTGGATGATCTTCTTGCTGGCAATCAGCTCGGGCGGAATGTTGCTCGCTTTGGCCTTCTCCTCCACCAGCGCCTTGATCCGCTTGAGCTCGCCCTTGTACTGGGGATAGTCCACCAGCCGGCGAATGGGCTCGGGCCAGCTGTCGGGATCGCTCTGCTGCGCCCTGGCAACGATATCGAGCATCCGCTTGCCGTGGATCTTGATCTCGATAGGCGAGAGGCCGAGCTCGTTGAGATCGCGCAGGGAAGCGGCGCGGCGCTCCGCTACCTTGAACAGGTGTAGCTCTTTGACCACAAAGTTCAGAGCCAGATCGCGGCGCACCGCCTCCTGCTGGCGCCAGGCGGCCAGTTCACGCAGGATGGCCAGCTCACGACGCCCCAGCTGCCAGGCGTTGACGATGTCAAGATATGCCTGACGGGGATCGCTACCCTGGGTCTTGCGGGCGGAGTGGTTCTGACACTCCTGCTCGAACCAGGCAAACTTGCCGCTTTCCCGCAGTTTGGCCATCACTTTCTCGTAGAGCGGCATCAGGTAGAAGACATCCGCTGCCGCGTATTCGAGCTGACGCGGTGTAAGCGGGCGTGCCAGCCAGTCGGTGCGCGCCTGATCTTTTTCCAGCTCGACCCCGAGGAATTCATTCACCAGCGCACCAAAGCCGACCGAGACGCCGTAACCGAGAAAGGCGGTAGCAAGCTGGGTGTCGTGCATCTGATTGGGCAGGTGGCCCGCCTGATGCTGGATCAGCTCCAGATCTTCACCGGAGGCGTGCAAAATGGCGATCTGCCCTGCCCGGCCAAGCCGCTGCCAGAGCGGTGCCAGATCGAGAGTAAGCGGGTCGAGCAGCGCCAGTTGCTGGCCGTCATAGATCTGGAACAGGCCAAGCTGGGGATAATAGGTGCGGGTGCGAACGAATTCAGTATCGATAGCCAGGGGAACGTCGGCCAGAGAAGCGAGATACTGCTCAAGTTCGGCTTGCTGAGTGATAAGTTGATATTGCATCTGTGCCTGCGCGGTTGATCAGGGCCAAAAAGAAAAAACCGTGGGATGACCCACGGTTTTGCATCACTGCGACACACCAGAAAGCCGGTGCAGCGCCTTACTGCTTGGCAATCTCCTCGTCACGCAGTACGCGGCGCAGGATCTTGCCCACATTGGTCTTGGGAAGTTCGTCACGAAATTCTACCAGTTTCGGCACCTTATAGGCAGTCAGATGTTTGCGGCAGTGGGCAATAATCTCGTCCTCCTGCAGCTTTGGATCTTTCTTGACCACAAAGATCTTCACCAGCTCGCCGGAGACCTTGTGCGGCACGCCGACTGCGGCTACTTCCAGCACTTTCGGATGGAGCGCCACCACATCTTCGATCTCGTTGGGATAGACGTTGAAACCGGAGACCAGGATCATGTCCTTCTTGCGATCGACGATCTTGAAGAAGCCCTGCTCGTCGCACACGGCGATATCACCGGTACAGAGCCAGCCATCCTGCATCACTTCGGCAGTGGCCTCGGGGCGCTGCCAGTAGCCGACCATCACCTGCGGGCCACGTACCTGCATTTCGCCCGGGGTGCCGAGGGCGTGGATCACCTGACCGTTGTCATCCACCAGACGGATCTCGGTAGAGCAGACCGGCAAACCGATAGAGCCGTTGTAATCAGTGAGGTCGTAGGGACAGACGCTCACCAGTGGCGAACACTCGGTCAGGCCATAGCCTTCCAGCAACGGGGTATCGGTCAGCGTCTTCCACTTCTCCGCAACCGCGCGCTGCACTGCCATGCCGCCGCCGATGGTCAGCTTGAGCTTGTCAAAGGCGATCCCCTGAAACTCTTCGTTGTTGACCAGCGCATTGAACAGGGTGTTGACCCCGGTAATGCAGGTGAAAGGATACTTCTTGATCTCTTTGACAAAACCCGGAATGTCGCGCGGGTTGCTGATCAGCAGGTTGTAACCGCCGATACGCATAAAGAGCAGGCAGTTCACGGTCAGGGCAAAGACGTGATAGAGGGGCAATGCGGTGACCACGAACTCCTTGCCACGCTCCAGCATGGGGCCGTAGACGCCGAGGCACTGCTCGACGTTGGCAATCATGTTGCGATGGGTCAGCATGGCCCCTTTGGAGAGGCCGGTGGTGCCACCGGTGTACTGCAGGAAGGCGAGATCGTCGTTGGTGATCTCCGGCTTGATGTACTGCAGGAAACGCCCCTTGGAGAGGGCCTGACGCATGGTGGTGGCGTGGGGCAGATTGTATTTCGGCACCAGCTTCTTGACGTACTTGACCACGAAGTTGACCAGAGTGCCCTTGGCCAGCCCCAGGTTGTCACCCATGCGGGTCAGGATGACGTGCTTGACCGGGGTGTCGTAGACCACTTTTTCCAGGGTATGGGCGAAGTTGGAGACGATAACGATGGCCTTGGCACCGGAGTCCTTGAGCTGGTGCTCCAGCTCGCGCGGGGTATAGAGCGGGTTGACGTTGACCACTATCATGCCGGCACGCAGGATGCCGAACACGGCGATGGGGTATTGCAGCAGGTTCGGCATCATCACCGCGACCCGATCCCCCTTCTCCAGCTTCAGCTCGTTTTGCAGGTAGGCAGCAAAGGCGCGGGACTGCTCTTCCAGTCGGCGGTAGGTGATGGTTTGGCCCATGTTGACGAAGGCGGGCTGATCGGCAAACTGGGTTACCGAGGACTCGAACATCTCGACCAGGGAGCTGTATTGGTCTGGATTGATCTCGGCAGGGACCCCTTCCGGATAACGTTTCAGCCAGACTTTTTCCACAAACTTCTCCTGCATAACTAGCACCTGTGCGCTCACTGTGTTGCCTCCGTCCCGGTTCACATCCATTTTAATCGGTTGTTTTAAGCTGATGCTCTAATGCCGCACATATTTACACAGCGCAACATCAATTAACAGCTAATTAACAACGGAAAAATGTGAGGGAGAAAACAAACCTGGAATTATTGAAAGCTGGCGATTCTACCGAACTTGACAAAACTTTACGATACAAACGGCCGTATCAACCGAATTTTCCATATGAAAATGGTGGTTTCCACCCAATATGACCCGCTCGATCTGCTGGAAGGCATCCTGACGGGCCTGCCATTGGGCTTCAAGCGCAGCAAAGCCCTGCTCCCCCTGAATCAACAGCACCGGACAGCGGATAGCCGCCATCAATGCACGAGCCTGCCCTTCGCTCATTCTCAGGGGTGACAGATCCCGCAAGCGGGGGTCGCTGCGCCAGTGCCAGCGCCCTGCCCGCTCTTCAAGCTGCCGCTCACAGATCAGGCGCGCCGTCTGCGGCGTGATATCCGCCACTTTGCAACGAGCGGCGACAGCCTCATCGATAGAGGCAAAGCCGTTGACACTGCGCTCCCGGGTGCGACTGCGGTTTAAAATCGCACGTCGCAGCTGGGCAGGTACCTCCTCATCGGGCTGGCTCAGCGGGCCCAACCCCTCCAGCATGATCAACCGATCCACCTGTTCGGGAAACACCCCGGCATAGGCCGAGGCGATCAACGCCCCGAGGGAGTGGCCGAGCAGAGTGAAGCGCGACCACCCTGCGGCCTGGACGATCTGGTAGAGATCGTCCAGCCAGTCGACAAAGACATAAGGGGTGGTTTTGTGATCGGAGTGACCGTGCCCCGGCAGATCGACACAGATGAGGTGAAAATCACCCAGATGCGGCGCCAGCGGCAAGAAGCTGGCACTGTTGTCGAGCCAGCCATGCAAGGCGATCAACAGGGGTTTGTCCTGCTGATCATGCTCCGCAGACTGGTTATCCAGCAGGGCTACCCGCCGCCCATCTGCCAGGGTCAGCAGCCTCTCGTGCATGGAGCTCATCATAACGTTAATCATGGCAAGCCTTAGCGACGCAGCGGCCGTCTCGGCCAGAAGGGATCATAGAAGGGGTCGTAGAAGTAGGGGTCCATATAGCGAACCTCTACCTCCTTGACTGGCGGCCATAGCTTGCTGCCCGTCACATTGAGCACCGAGAAGCGGTACTTGTGCTCGCCAATCTGGCTATCCACCGGTTGGCCTATGGTGCCAAGCACCGTCAGACTGCGCCCCTTGGCGTAGAGGGTCGGATCGACAAAACCCTTCATGATGGCCAGAAAACGGCCCGGGCTCTGCTCGGTCTGCTCCGGCACACCGTTGGACTTGAGCGGCAGATAGACCACTTCAATAACGCTCTGATCCGCCTTGTTGTGCACCGCAGAGATAACGCCGCTCCAGCGGGCCGGTTTGCCCTCCATTCCGCCAAGGGCGGGTTGATAGGCCACCAGCTGGTTCTCTGGCTCATAGGCCAGCTCCTTGGGGACCGAGCTGCAGGCCCCGAGCAGCAGGGCCAGCGCCCCGACCACCATAGTGCGTTTCATCATGTCGCTTCTGGACTTACACATCATGTCACTCTCCCGTTGCCGGCGTGGCCCGTCGGGCCACCCGATTGTGTTGCAGCTGATGAGCGGCAAGAGCGACATGACGTCAGCGCTCCTGCCCTTATTCGCGACCCGGCAGTTTTTTCCAGGTCACCTTGTCACGCAAATAGACCGGCGTCGCCTGCTCCACAGGCACCGCCTCCCCCGCCAGCCAGGCGGCGCGGGCCAGCGGCAGCATGTCCTCTGCCGCCGGGAAGCGCACCTGGCTCACCGCCAGCTCATCGGCCAGACCACTCAGGGTCTCGCCATAGGTTTCAAAACCGGTGCCGACGCAGGTCACAGGGCCCGTCAGCTTGCCACGGGCATCAACCAGCGCCGCGGGCTCACTCACCACCTCGTCCCCCACCAGCTGCATGCGGCCATCAATGAGCTCATAGCGGCCGAAATATACCTCGTTCATCCGCGCATCGATGGCGGTCAGCACCTGCTCGGCGCCATCCAGTCGATAGGCGCCTTGCGCCATAGCGGCCAAGGTCGAGATGCCAATCAGCGGCACACCCGCACCAAACGCCAGACCTTGCGCCACACTGATGCCGATCCGCACGCCAGTAAAGGAGCCCGGGCCGCGACCGAACGCAATGGCATCAAGGTCACTCAAACTTATCCCGGCATCCTCTAACACAGCCTGAACCATGGGCAGGATTTTTCGGGTGTGATCCCGTGGCGCCTCCTCCCAGCGGGAGAACAGCTTGTCACCCACCAGCAAGGCGGCGGAGCAGGCTTCGGTGGCGGTATCAACGGCCAGGATCTTCAACTCGTTCATGCTTTCCAATCTCTATAAAATCAGTCAATTACATAACCGGCAAGCGAGATACGCTCACCCGTTGTTCAAATCTGTTAGCTGGCGGCACACTTATTCACCGCGTTCAGTGCGATCGAAAAAACGCCCCAGCGTTCCCAACTCCCGGGTACGGGGGATGGCGGGCAGACTCTTGATAAAGGTGGCGCCGTAAGGTTTGTTGACCATTCGTGGATCACAGATCACCAGCACCCCGTGATCACTGCGATCACGAATAAGCCGTCCCACCCCCTGTTTGAGGGCAATCACCGCCTTGGGCAACTGCAGCTCGGCGAAGGGATCCCCCCCCTTGAGTTTGCAATCATCCACCCGCGCCTTGAGCAGCGGATCATCAGGGCTGGCAAACGGCAGTTTGTCGATGATAACACACGACAACGCCGCCCCTCTCACGTCGATCCCCTCCCAGAAACTGCTGGTCGCCACCAGCACGGCGCGGCCATTCTCGACAAACTCCTTGAGCAACCGCTGCTTGTTATCCTCCCCCTGCAGCAAGACGGTGCGACCAATTTCCCGGCGCAGCACCTCGGCCACCTGACGCATCACCTGATGGCTGGTGCAGAGGAAGAAGCAGCCGCCCGGTGTCTTGTTGATCAGCGGGATCATCAGATTGGCCAGCTGCTCGCCACGGCCAAAGGCGTTGGGCTCCGGCAGATAGCGGGGCACACAGAGCCGCGCCTGCTCGCCATAGTCGAACGGACTGTCGAGGATCAGCTCGGCGCTGCCCGCCAGCCCCAGCTCGGCCTTGAAGTGATCAAACCGCATATCCACCGTCAGGGTAGCGGAGGTGAAGACCCAGGCCACTTCCGGTCTTTGCACCTCGGCACTGAATCGCTCGGCCACCGATAGCGGCGTCAGATTGAGGGTGAAATGAAGCCGCGAGCAGTCGTACCAGTAGGAGAAACCGGTCTGGTTGACCGCCAGCACTTCACCCAAGCGGGTGCGCAATTCACTGATGCGCTCGAAGGCGTGATCCAGCTGCTCGCCCCGGCCGAGAGCCAGTTTCAGCACCTCGTAGCAGAGCCCGATAGCATCGTTGAGACGAGCCAAGGCCTGACCCCAGAGCGGCTGGCGCAGCATGTCGCGGGTATTGCCGCGACCGCCATCCACTCCGAAGGCTAGCCGTAAATCCTGACTGGCGATAGCGAGCCGGTCTGCCGCCTTGCCAAGCTGGGCCATGTCGCGGGCCTCGGCCCGATAGGCAAGCTGGATATCCTGCGCCAAATCCTGAATCGTTCGGCTGCCCACCGACTTGCCGAAGTAGTTGGTGGCGATCTCCGGCAGCTGGTGTGCCTCGTCAAACACATAGACTTGCGCCTCCGGCACCAACTCGCCAAATCCGGTGTCTTTCACCGCCATATCGGCGAAGAAGAGGTGGTGGTTGATCACCACCACCTGGGCGTCCATGGCTCGGCGTCGGGCCACCACCAGATGGCAGTCGTCGTAATAGGGGCAGTCGCGACCGAGGCAGTTGTCGTTGGTGCTGGTGACGTGGGCGAGGATCTCGGCGTTCTCCTGCAATCCCGGAATATCCCCCACATCGCCGTTATCGGTGGCGGTAGACCAGGATTTGACCTTCACCAGATCGTTCAGGATCTCAGGCTTTTGCAGATGGGATTCGCTCAAGAGCCGGTTCATCCGCTCGATGCAGAGATAGTTGCTGCGCCCCTTGAGCAAGGCCACCGGCGGGGTGTAGGAGAGCGCTCCTGTGATGGTCGGGAGATCCCGATAGAAGAGCTGCTCCTGCAGGTTCTTGGAGCCGGTGCTGATCACCACCCGCTTGCCGGATTCCAGCGCAGGCACCAGATAGGCGTAGGTCTTGCCGGTACCGGTCCCCGCCTCCACCAGCAGACGGCCACCACTTTTGATGGCGCGCGCGACCGCTTCGGCCATCTCCAATTGGGGAGCGCGGGCTTTGAAACCGTCGATATGGCTGGCCAGAGGGCCATCTGGCTTGAACAGGGTCTGGATGGTCAAAAGGGCGTCCCGCAGCAAAAGCGGCCATTATGCCAAAAGCGCGGCAAAAGCGGGACAGATAATCTGCCTAGACGAACAGATCGATCTGATGCTCGGGATCCGGCTTGTGATCATCCTCTTCCACCTTGGGCTGATCACGCTTGGCGGGGGTGCTATACGCCTGCTGACGCTGCTGGGAGTCACTGTTGTCAGTGCTGGTCTTGCGCAGCTGGTGCTTTTTGCTGATCTGGTTCACTTCCCGCTTGATCTCTTCGCTGCCGGGCGCGGCGGGGGCCCGAGGCAAAATGGGGAACAACAGGTCCTGGCTGGGCATGATGGCGACTCCTGCAAAGGGTTATTGTCTAGTTATCGACCAGAAAACCGTTTTCGCCACTTTAATCGATCAAATCACAATTTCGGGTTGCATTTTCTGTCAAGGCAGGTAGTTTAAATCAGGCGTCAATTACGACATCTTATTTTGTAAAGGATTGATTACATGAAGTTCACCACCCTGAAGACTCATCACCACCATCATCATCCCGACTAGTCTTTCAGGAGGTTGACTGCTGGAAGACACTTAACTGGTGACTTCCAAAAGGACCGCAAGATTCATAAACCCTCGGAAGCACCCACTTCCGAGGGTTTTTTCGTTTTTGACTAGAAGGAAATCGAGCAATGGAAACACAACGTCTGCGTATCGCCATGCAAAAGTCCGGTCGTCTGAGCCAGGACTCCCAAGCCCTGTTCAAGAGCTGTGGCCTGAAAATCAACCTGCGCGAGCAGCGCCTTATCGCCCATGTCGAGAACATGCCCATCGATATCCTGCGGGTGCGTGATGACGACATCCCGGGTCTGGTGATGGAAGGGGTGGTCGACCTTGGCATCATCGGCGAGAACGTGCTGGAAGAGGTGCAGCTTATTCGCGCCTCCCAAGGCCTCCCCTTCGAGGTCAAAACCCTCAAGCAGCTGGACTTTGGTGGCTGCCGCCTCTCGCTGGCGGTGCCGGAAGATGTGACCTACACAGGGCCAGAGAGCCTTGCCGGCAAGCGCATCGCGACCTCCTACCCCGGGCTGCTCAAGCGCTTCTTTGACGAAAAGGGGCTCGGCTTCAAGAGCGTGATGCTGGGCGGCTCGGTGGAAGTGGCACCCCGCGCGGGCCTGGCCGATGCCATCTGCGATCTGGTCTCCACCGGCGCGACCCTGGAGGCTAACGGTCTGAAAGAGGTGGAGGTGATCTACCGCTCCAAGGCGGTGCTGGTACAGGCCCCCAACCCCTTGTCCGATGCCAAGCAGCAGCTCATCGACAAACTGCTACCCCGCATTCAGGGGATGCAGCAGGCCCGCGAGAGCAAGTACATCATGCTGCACGCCCCCAAAGACAAGCTCGATGCCATCACCGATCTGCTGCCGGGTGCCGAGCGTCCCACCATCATGCAGCTGGCCGGTGACACCAATCAGGTTGCGCTGCACGTCGTCTCCAGCGAGACCCTGTTCTGGGAGACCATGGAGCAGCTCAAGGCCCTCGGTGCCAGCTCCATTCTGGTGCTGCCCATCGAAAAAATGATGGAATAAGGAAGGGACATCATGCAGACCCTGATCTGGAAGACCCTATCTCCTGCCCAGCAGGCCGACGTGCTGACCCGACCGGCCCTCAATGACGAGGCCGATATCGGCGCCGTGGTGCGGGATATCATCGCTGCAGTGCGTAGCCGTGGCGATGAGGCCCTGCGCGAGCTGAGCCTGCGCTTCGAGCGCGCCCCCCGTGAGCAGCTGCGCGTCAGCGAAGATGAGATTGAAGCTGCCTGCGCGCGGCTGGATGACGACATCAAACATGCCATCGAAGCGGCCATTGCCAACATTCGCACCTTCCACGCCGCGCAAGTGCAGCCATTGGTACGGGTAGAAACCCAGCCCGGGGTGGTATGCGAGCTGCGCACCCAGCCCATCAGTCGGGTCGGTCTCTATGTGCCGGGGGGCAGCGCGCCGCTCCCCTCCACCGTGATGATGCTGGCCATTCCGGCACGCTTAGCCGGTTGCCGTGAAGTGGTGCTCTGCACCCCGTCCCCCGCCAGCGACGAGATCCTGTTTGCCGCCCGCGCCTGCGGCGTCGAGAAGGTGTTCGCCATTGGCGGCGCCCAGGCCATCGCCGCCATGGCTTACGGCACCGAGAGCATTCCCAAAGTGGACAAGATCTTCGGCCCGGGCAACGCCTATGTGACCGAAGCCAAGGGGCAGGTATCCCGCGACTGGCGCGGCGCCGCCATCGACATGCCCGCTGGCCCCTCCGAGGTGCTGGTGATCGCCGACGAGAGCGCCAACCCCGCCTTCGTGGCGGCGGATCTGCTCTCCCAGGCCGAGCATGGCCCCGACAGCCAGGTGGTGCTGGTGACCACCTCCCCCCTGCTGGCCGATGCCATCGCAGGGGAAATAAAAAGCCAGCTGGCCAAGCTGAGCCGCCGCGATATCGCCGCGCAGGCGCTCGGCAGCAGTCTGGTGATCCTCTGCGACGATCTGGCAGAAGCCTGCACCATCTCCAACGCCTACGCGCCGGAGCACCTGATTGTGCAGACCCGCGCCCCGCGCGATCTGCTGGACCTGCTTGAAAATGCCGGTTCCATCTTTCTGGGAGCATGGACACCTGAATCGGTCGGCGATTACGCCAGCGGCACCAATCACACCCTGCCCACCTATGGCTATGCCCGCACCTGTTCCAGCCTGGGCCTCGCCGATTATCAGCGCCGCTACACGGTGCAGGAGCTGAGCGAGCGCGGCATTCAGGGCCTTGGTCCCATCGTCGAGCGCATCGCCCAGGCCGAGGGGCTTGATGGCCACAAGAATGCCGTCACCCTCAGGTTGAACGCCCTGTCCGCCGCGCCCCAACAAACAGCACAGCAGAAGGATTTGTCATGAGCATTGCCAACCTGGCGCGCCGCGTGGTGCGGGCCCTCACCCCCTATCAATCCGCTCGCCGCATCGGCGGCAAGGGCCACGTCTGGCTCAACGCCAACGAGGCGCCGCTGGCCTATCCCTTCACCATCGAGGGCGGCCGTCTCAACCGCTACCCCGAGTGCCAACCGGCCGAGGTGGTGAATGGCTATGCCGCTTACGCCGGGGTCAACCCCGATCAGGTGCTGGTGAGCCGCGGCGCCGACGAGGCTATCGAGCTGCTGATCCGCACCTTCTGCGAAGCGGGTGAAGATCAGATCCTCATCTGCCCGCCCACTTACGGCATGTACGCCATCAGCGCCGAAACCTGCGGCGTCGGCATCGTCGAGCAGCCGCTCACCGCCAGCCGCCAGCCCGACTGGCCCGCCATCGCCGATCGCCTGTCCGACGTGAAGCTGGTGTTCCTCTGCTCCCCCAACAATCCCACCGGGGATCTGGTGGGTCGCGACGGTCTCATCGCCCTGCTGGAGAAAGCGCGGGATCGCGCCATCGTGGTGGTAGACGAGGCCTATATCGAGTTCTGCCCAGAAGCGTCCGTAGTGGACCTGCTGGCCCGCTTCCCCAATCTGGTGGTGACCCGCACCCTCTCCAAGGCCTTTGCCCTGGCGGGGATCCGCTGCGGCTTTACGCTGGCAAACCCGGAGGTGATCGCCATGCTGGCCAAGGTGATCGCCCCCTATCCCATTCCCGAACCCATCGCCCAGATAGCCGCGCAGGCCCTCTCCCCCATGGGACTGGAACTGATGCAGGAGCGAGTGGTGGAGCTCAACAAGCAGAAAGCCGCCTTCAAGGCCGCACTGGCAACCCTGCCCTGCGTGAAAGAGGTGTTCGAGGACAAGGGCAACTTCGTGCTGGTGCGCTTTGTGGATGGTGCCGCCGTCTTTGCCGCCATGAAGGCCGCCGGCATCATACTGCGGGATTTCTCCAGCAAGCCGGGCCTGGACAACAGCATTCGCGTCACCATCGGCTATCAGGGCGAGATGGACGCCGTGCTGGCGGTATTGCGTGACCTGCCCTCTCCCTCTTTTTAAGACAAGGATGTAGCGATGAAGACCCCGTTTTTGTTTATCGACCGCGACGGCACCCTGATTGAAGAGCCGGTGACCGACAAGCAGGTGGACAGCCTTGCCAAGCTTCGCTTCGAGCCCATGGTGATCCCGGTGCTGCGCGAATTGCAGGCCGCCGGCTACGTGCTGGTGATGGTGACCAACCAGGACGGGCTGGGCACTGCCAGCCTGCCGCTGGAGAACTTCCAGCCGCCCCACGACCTGATGATGCACCTGTTCGAATCACAAGGGGTGAACTGGGAGCAGGTACTGATCTGCCCGCACTTCCCCACCGATGGCTGCAGCTGCCGCAAACCCCACCTCGGGCTGGTGAAGGAGTATCTCGCCTCCGGTCGCATCGACTTTGCCAACTCTTTCGTGATTGGCGATCGCCAGACCGATTTGCAACTGGCCGACAACATGGGCATTCGCGGTATTCGCTACCACCCGCAGGATCACGACTGGCTCGCCATCCGTGATCAACTGCTGTCCAAGGGGCGTGTGGCCGAGGTGGAGCGTTACACCAAGGAGACCCGCATTCAGGTTGCGGTGGATCTCGACAAGAGCGGCGGTAACCAGATCGCCACCGGCATCGGTTTCTTTGATCACATGCTGGATCAGATAGCGACCCACGCCGGTTTCAGGCTCAAGCTCAAAGTGAGCGGCGATCTGCACATCGACGATCACCACACGGTGGAAGATGTCGGGCTGGCCCTCGGCCAGGCGCTGCGTCAGGCCCTTGGCAACAAGCGCGGCATCGGTCGCTTCGGCTTCGTGCTGGCAATGGACGAGGTGCAGGCGGTGATCGATGCGCGCCCGCTGACCGAGCAGGAGGTGAGTACCGCGCTGGATCTCAGCGGTCGCCCCTACTTCGTGTTTGACTGCCCGAGCGGCTTTGGCCGTGACAAGGTGGGCGAGATGGCCACCGAGATGGTGCCCCACTTCTTCCGCTCCCTCTCCGATGCCATGGCCATCACATTGCAGATGAAGGTGGGCAGCGGCAACACCCACCATCAGGTGGAAGCGCTGTTCAAAGGCTTTGGCCGCGCCCTGCGTCAGGCCATTCGGGTGGAAGGGAGCGAGCTTCCCTCCAGCAAGGGAGTGCTGTGATGGATGTGAGCAAGCAGAAGCTGGTCATTATCGACACCGGCTGCGCCAATCTGGCCTCGGTCAGGATGGCGTTCGAGCGCCTCGGCGTGCAGCCGCTGGTCTCAAGCGTGGCGGCCGATATCGAGCAGGCGGACAAGCTGATCCTGCCCGGTGTCGGCACCGCGGTGGCCGCCATGAAGAACCTCAACGAACGGGGGCTGGTGCCCCTTATTCGCGCCGCCAAGCAGCCGCTGCTGGGCTTTTGCCTCGGCATGCAGATGCTGGCGGAGGCTTCCGAAGAGAGCATGGGTACGGATGACTCGTCAGAGCGCCTTATCGACTGCCTTGGCATAGTGCCGGGCAAGATCCGGCTGATGGAGGTGGACAATCTGCGCCTGCCCCATATGGGCTGGAACCAGATTGAGCATGACGAGACCCATCCTCTGCTCAAGGGGATCCCGAGCGGCAGCTACTTCTACTTCGTCCACTCCTATGCGCTGGAGGTGACCGATGCAACCATCGCCACCTGCGACTACGGCCAGCCGTTTACCGCCATCGTCGGTGGGGTTGCAGAGCACAGCAACTTCTTCGGCGCCCAATTCCACCCGGAGCGCTCAGGCGCAGCCGGTGCCCGTTTGCTGCAAAATTTTCTGGAGCTGTGACTAGCATGATCATTCCCGCAATTGACCTTATCAACGGTCAGGTAGTTCGCCTCTATCAGGGGGACTACGACCAGAAGACCGAATACAGCAGCAGCCCGCAGGCCCGCTTCGATGAATATGTCTCCCAGGGGGCGGTGCAGCTCCATCTGGTGGATCTGGACGGTGCCAAGGATGCCAAGGCGCGCCAGTTGCCCCTGCTGACCCAACTGCTGTCAGCCACCGAAGCACCAGTGCAGGTCGGCGGAGGCGTGCGTACCGAGCAGGATGTGGCAGATCTGCTGGCCGCCGGTGCCAGCCGGGTGGTGATTGGCTCCACCGCTGTCAAATCCCCGGATCTGGTGACGAGCTGGATGGAGAAATATGGCCCCGAGCAGATCGTGCTGGCGCTGGACGTCAATATCGATGGGGAGGGCAATCGCCATATCGCGGTGGCAGGCTGGCAGGAGAACAGCGGGGTGACCATCGAAGCGCTGATCGAGCGCTTCCTCCCCGCCGGGCTCAAGCATGTGCTCTGCACCGACATCAGCCGTGACGGCACCCTGGCTGGTACCAACGTCGAGCTCTATCGGGATCTCTGCGCCCGCTAC
This sequence comes from Aeromonas sp. 603079, assembly GCF_049172135.1. NCBI lineage: Bacteria > Pseudomonadati > Pseudomonadota > Gammaproteobacteria > Aeromonadales > Aeromonadaceae > Aeromonas > Aeromonas sp. 603079. The sequence continues at coordinate 133,709 of NZ_JAAKPX010000006.1, forward strand.
CCGAGCGTCGCCTTTCAGGCCTCCGGCGGCATTGGCGGCATCGCGGATATCGAGGCGCTCAAGGGCTCCGGCGTCAAGGGGATCATCCTTGGCCGCGCCCTGCTGGAGGGCAAGTTCTCGGTGGGTGACGCCATCGCCTGCTGGCAAGCCCCCGCATCTGATACCACAGGAGGCAACTGATGCTGGCAAGACGCATTATCCCCTGCCTCGACGTGAAAGATGGCATGGTGGTCAAAGGGGTGCAATTTCGCAACCACGAGGTGATGGGCGGCATTGTCGAGCTGGCGCGCCGCTACGCCGAAGAGGGTGCTGACGAGCTGGTGTTCTATGACATCACCGCCTCCAGCGATGCGCGGGTAGTGGACAAGAGCTGGGTGAGCCGGGTAGCGGAGGTGATCGATATCCCCTTCTGTGTCGCCGGTGGCATCAAAAGCGTCGAAGATGCCCGCCAGATCCTAGAATTTGGCGCCGACAAGGTCTCCATCAACTCCCCGGCCCTTGCCGACCCGACCCTCATCAGCCGACTGGCCGAGCGCTTTGGCGTACAGTGCGTGGTGGTGGGCATTGACTCCTACTTCGACGCCGACACGGGCCACTATCAGGTCAAACAGTTTACCGGCGACGAGAGTCGCACCCGCACTACCGCCTGGCACACCCTCGATTGGGTGCAGGAGGTGCAAAAGCGCGGCGCGGGCGAAATCGTGCTGAACGTGATGAATCAGGACGGCATGCGCCAAGGTTATGATCTCGAGCAGCTCAAGCTGGTTCGCGGCGTCTGCAAGGTGCCGCTGATCGCCTCCGGCGGCGCCGGTGCCATGGTGCACTTTCGCGATGCCTTCACCCTCGCCGATGTGGACGGGGCGCTGGCCGCCTCTGTGTTCCACAAGGGCCTTATCCCCATTCCCGAATTGAAACGCTGGCTGAAAACCGAAGGAGTCGCCATCCGTGAATAACTTCTCTGATAACACGCAAACAACCGCCAGCGCGCGCCCCCTTGCCGAGCAACTCGACTGGGCTAAATGTGATGGCATGATCCCTGCCATCGTCCAGCACGCCGCCAGCGGCGAGGTGCTGATGCAGGGCTTTATGACCCGCGAAGCGTTGGAAAAGACCCAGACCACAGGTCAGGTCACCTTCTTTAGCCGCAGCAAACAGCGGCTCTGGACCAAGGGTGAAAGCTCGGGCAATGTGCTCCAACTCGTGGCCATCAGCACCGATTGCGATCAGGACTCCCTGCTGATTGCCGCCAACCCCGTCGGCCCCACCTGCCACAAAGGGACAACCTCCTGCTTTAATGGCCACCCGCTGCCACCGCTCGGTTTTTTGGCAGAGCTGGAGCAGGTACTGGCTGCCCGCAAAGGGGCCGATCCGGCCACCAGCTACACCGCCAGCCTCTACGGCAAAGGCACCAAGCGCATCGCCCAGAAGGTCGGTGAAGAAGGAGTTGAGGTGGCGCTGGCCGCCATGGCCAAGGATCGGGAGGAGCTCATTAACGAATCCGCCGATCTGCTCTACCACCTGACCGTGCTGCTGCAAAACGAAGGGTTGGGATTACAGGATGTGGTACAGCGGCTTAATGAGCGGCACAATAAATAAACTGATAATAAAGCCGGGTTATCCCGGCTTTATTTAGTCAAGATGCACGGCCAACTCAACTAAATTCTTATACGTTGTTAAACGTCGTTCCAACTGTGACAGCTCTTTTTCTGCCAAAGTAGAACTCTCTTTTACTGTTAACTTACGACATTGACTTGAATATTCTTTTACTAAATCTAGAAGTCGATTCGAATAACTATAATCTAGTGCTGGATTTAGCATACTTTTATATGACGCCACCAACAGTTCCTTTAAAGAAACATTATACTCCTTGTCTTCGAAGGGGTTTCGATATTTACCATCACCCATAAACTCTATATGAGTACCCATGGAGCTTTCTGCCTTTATAAAACAAGAAAAATTTTGTTCTACATATTCATTGATTAGAGCGTTAAAGCCTTTTAGCTTAGGGTGATTATCTGTAGTAGGCATTTTTCCATCCACTACAGCTCGATAATCTTCATTGTTTTTCTCGCACAGAGAAAACAGATAAACAAGAAAAATCAGATTTATTGTGCAACCTTGGTAATTGACGATGGAAGCAATCATTCGGTCCAACACTTGCTCTGTTCTTCTTAAGCTCAATGAAAAATGATCACAGACAGCTGTTAATACATTTACCAACACTTGACTATCAGTTATTTTCGGCCATGCATTGATATGCTCAAAATGCAATTTTTTATCTACAACTGCCTGCTGAATAAACTCTCGCCGAGAGATACTGCCTAACGTAAATCGTCTATGAAAAAATCGGCCAAGATAGCTTTCTGCATCAAAACCATCGCCATAAATGACCTTGATAGCATGCTGCAACTGCTCAGTATCTGTTGCCAGTACAAACACCACCCCGGGAATATCAAAAATATGTTTGATGGTCTCCAGCATTTCTACAGCATAAGAGGGACGACAACGATCAAGCTCATCTATCAAAATAAATGCGGGATAATCCAGTTCTCCTTCACTTAAACCAACAGCCCCTTCCACCCATTGACGGATCTCTTGTTTAAGATACTGGATAGATTCATAACGCTCTTTGTGATTGCTGCAAAGTGTATCAACCAGCTTATCTGCGTCTTCGCCTTCCACAGAAAAATCACCATCTTCAAGTCCAGCTTTTTTAATAGCAGACTTGAGCACCAATTTTCCGCCCAGCTTGAGCAAACCCAATAGCTTGGGCTTGATGCCATCAGGTATGGAAACCTTATTTCCTGTTGCATCTTTCAATTGATCGATAATCGACGAAATCACCGTCAATAAGGGATCATCGGAAAAGTCCTGCTGCCAGGCGTCGATATAGACAGTGGGATAGTGCGCTTTCAGCTCCATATACCAGCGCTTGATAAACCAGGTTTTACCCGCCCCCCACTCGGCATTGAGGTTGAGCACATAGTTGCGCTGCTTGCCTTCGGCGGCGAGGTAGTTGGTCAGAAATTCTGCATAGCGGGCGCGATCCAGCCGATCTGCGCTCAAACTCTCTTCGCTACCCGCAATGGCCCCCGGCCCGTCCCACTGAACTGTGTCATTCCAATTAAACGGTGCCACTACCATCTCGTATCTCTCCATATTGCGTTGCTGGAGATGATATCAGGGACACCGAGGAAATAGTTTGACTAAAGACCTGTTCGTTACCCTTTTTGCCACTCGGGGAGGTTTATTTAGCTGTTGTTCAACTTCTCTGTCGAGAGCCGATGATACGGGGTCGATACATGGTGGCAAGCTATCTCAACAACCATGGACTCAACTGATTTCCTTTGATTTGCTAAGAGGTTACAACCATGTGACATAACGCAGAACCTGCGGAAATAAATGAGAAATATGCCGTGAAGAGTGCTTAATTTAAAGCAGTTGATGCACGTTGGCCTCGTGTTCAGCCAACCCATCACAGCGACCCAAGGATGGCCAACTTCATGAAGGATGAACCCTTCTCCACCCGATTGCAGCACGAGCTGGATCACCTCAGATCCATCTTTAACGAGATGGGGGCTTACCTCTTTACCAAGGATCTGGATGGCCGTTATATCTATGCCAATCAGGCTGTGCTGGATCTCTTTGGTTGTACCCTGGCCGAACTGCAAGGCAAGGATGATCGCGCCTTTTTTGACCTCGACTTCTCGGAAGATCTGAGACGAAATGATCGTCAGGTGCTGGAGCAGCAGGTCGCCATCGCCCGGGAGGAGATCAACTACCTCAAACCCACGGGAGAGAAACGGGTCTACTGGAGCGTGAAAAAGCCGATGTACGACCGGGATGGCACGCTGATCGGTCTGTGCGGCATCTCCACCGATATCACGGAACACAAGCTGATTGAGGCCCGTATGGCCGAGCAGCATCAGTTGCTGGAGATCATCCTGGCCAACGTGGATGCCCATATCTATATGAAGGACAGCCAGCACCGCTTTCTCTACGTCAATCAGAAGGTGTGTGCCCTGCTCGGTTTACCCGCCGAACAGATCATCAACCGCAGCGATAATGAGCTGTTCTCCCCACACGGAGCCAACCAGCTGTGGCAGCTGGACAACCGGGTGTTCGAAACGGGTGAGCTGCAAGCCGGTGAAGAGTCACTGACCGATACCGAAGGCAAGCAACATTACTACTGGTCTGTCAAAGTCCCCTTCAAGCTGGCTGATGGTACCCCCACCCTGATCGGTATCTCCTCCGATATCACCGAGCTGCACCAGCTCAAGGAACAACTGCAATATCAATCGGTTCGTGACAGCCTCTCCGGACTTTATAACCGCCGTTTCTTCTTCGAGGTGTGCGAAAAGAACCTGAGTATGAACATGCGCCACCAGCTCACCTCGGTGCTGATAGTGCTGGATGTGGATCAGTTCAAATGCATCAACGATCGCTACGGTCACCCGCTGGGCGATCAGGCGCTGATCCATCTGGGCAGGGTGATGCAATCGGTGCTGCGCAGCGAAGATGTGCTGGCCCGCATCGGCGGTGACGAGTTTGCCATCTTGCTGCCCAACACCACCCTCTCAGCCGCCGCATCACTGGCCGAACGGCTGCGCAAGCAGGTGATGCAAAGCCCGTTACCCCTTGCCGATGGGGATGAGCTGGTCATCACCATCAGCGCCGGGCTGGTGGAAAATAGCAAGGGGGAGCAGATGGAGAGCCTCTACGCGCGCGCCGATCAGATGCTCTATCAGGCCAAACAGAGCGGCCGCAACTGCGTCGCGTGCAAGGCACGATAGCTGGCTGGCCAGTCAGGCACTCCCACTTCCCTTGCTGCATTTATCCCGACAGCTTAGTCATCCTATTGCACGCTGCTTTCACTCACGCTCGATTAGCACCTAACCCAGCTGTTTGCGCAGCACAAACTTTTGCACCTTGCCGGTCGAGGTCTTCGGCAGCGGGGTAAAGATGATCCGCTTGGGCGCCTTGAAGTGGGCCATCTGCTCACGGCAAAAGGCGATCAGCTCCGCCTGGGTAGTCTCTCGCCCCTCTTTCAGTTTGACGAAGGCGCAGGGCACCTCCCCCCACTTCTCATCGGGCATGGCGATCACCGCCGCTTCGTCCACATCCGGATGGCGATAGAGCACATCTTCCACCTCCAGACTGGAGATGTTCTCCCCGCCCGAGATGATGATGTCCTTGGATCTGTCCTTGATCTCCACATAACCGTCCGGGTGCCACACCGCCAGATCCCCACTGCGAAACCAGCCGTCCGCCATCGCCTCGGCGCTGGCCGCCGGGTTCTTGAGATAGCCTTTCATCACCACATTGCCCCGCAGCACTATCTCCCCCATGGTTTTGCCATCTTTGGCCACCGGCTCGCCACTGACCGGATTGATGACCCGCATCTCCCCCTGCAGAGGCGACGCAACCCCCTGCCGCGCCTTGAGGCGGGAGAGCGCAGTGGCATCCTGACCTTGCCAGCTTCTTTGCGGCTCGCACAACACGCAGGGGCCATAGGTTTCGGTGAGGCCATAGACGTGGGTCACGGCAATCCCCATCGCCTCCATCCCAGCGATCACGGTGGCGGGGGGCGCAGCGCCAGCGGTCATCACCTTGATGGGGTGATCCAGCCCCCGCTTGAGCGCCTGATCGGCATTGTTGAGCATATTGAGCACGATGGGCGCCGCGCAGAAGTGGCTCACCTTGTGCTCGTGCAGCGCCTCATAAATGGCGGCGGCCTGCACATGGCGCAAGCAGACGCTCACCCCGGCGGTCGCAGCCAGCGTCCAGGGGAAGCACCAGCCGTTACAGTGAAACATCGGCAAGGTCCAGAGGTAGACGGGATGTTTGGGTAGCTCCCAGGAGAGTACGTTATTGATGGCGTTGAGGTGGGCGCCGCGATGGTGATAGACCACCCCCTTGGGGTTGCCGGTAGTGCCGGAGGTGTAGTTAAGGGAGATGGCCTGCCACTCATCCTCTGGCAACCAGCCGGGTTCATCGCCGTTACCAGTGGCAATAAAGGTCTCATAGTCGAGGTCACTGACAAGCGCCCCTTCCCGGTAGAGGGGATCGTCGATGGCGATGACCAGCGGTTGGCGCTCCAGCAGATCCAGCGCCTTGCGCACCACGGCGCCAAACTCCCTGTCCACCAGCACCACCTTGCTCTGGGCATGCTGAAAGATAAAAGCCATCGACTCGGCATCGAGCCGGGTATTGATGGTGTTGAGCACAGCGCCGCTCATGGGCACCCCGAAGTGCGCTTCAAACATCGCCGGGATATTGGGCGCAACGATGGAGACGGTATCCCCCTCCCCGATACCGCTAAGCCGCAGGGCCGAGGCCAGCTGGCGGCAACGGCGGGCGGTATCGCCCCAGCTCTGGCGTAGCGAGCCGTGGATCAGCGCCGGATAGTCGGGATAGACCCGCTCCGCCCGCCCCAAAAAGCTGATGGGGGTCAGGGCCTCAAAATTGGCGGCGGTTTTGGCAAGGTTGCGCTCATAGATGTTCTGCACTGTCATCGGATTCCTTCCTCACAAGTGGCACAAAACGGGCAGTTTCGGGATGATTCAGAGATCAGCAAGCGACATGGGCATCCTGCCCGTCACTGGTCTCTTATGGGGATGACAGCCTAACAGTGAGCCTGTGGCGGCAGGTATTAGCAAAACGTCTTAGACAGGGGCAGCCTGCTGCCAATAGGGGACCCCTGTTTTCGTTGCAAAAAATATTTCGTTACTGGAAAGCGTGCCATTTTTTTCACAGGCTGTTTTTGGCGAAAAACAAAAAATGACGATAGTGGAATATTATTCCGTCAAAGCTGCTTTATGTGTCATTTCATTCATCTCGGCACGCACTATTTTCATGCCGTTTATTTAAGGCAAAGCACGTTAAATGAAAGCTGAAATAGTTATTGCATAACGCCATTTATTTCACCCCAGTCATTAAATCCATGACAAATAAATTCTGTGAGCCATCCCATAAAGCGAGCATGGCACCATGTTCATCCAGCCGCACACGGGTTACGGTTACAACGTGAAACAATCCACCGGATGTTCAATATCAGGCCAGATTTCTCGCCAATCACTACGCAATCTACAGTGATTTTGCGTACCTTGGATGTATGACGCAGAAACCCTATCGACCCGATATTCCGCCGAGCCCAAACCTGCTTTATCAAGGAGCATTTTATGTGTGCCGTGCCGAATACCACACCACGCAGACAATTCCCTACTGCATTTACCATTCTGTTTCTTATTATGTTACTGGCCATTGCACTGACCTGGATAATTCCGGCGGGCGCCTATGCCAAGCTCTCTTATAATACAGCCAGTGAAAGCCTGATGGTCAATAGCCCACAGGGGGAAATAAGCCGACTTCCCGCAACCCAGGATGCCTTGGCAAAACTCAATATCAATATTGCGGTGGAGCAATTTACCAACGGCACCATCCGCAAGCCCATCGCCATTCCCGGCACCTATGCACGGCTGGAGCAAGCACCCAAGGGGCTCAGTGACGTGGCAGTCAGCATGGTCAAGGGCACCATCGAGGGGGCGGATATCATCGTCTTTATTCTGGTGCTCGGGGGGCTGATCGGCGTCATCAACAAGACAGGCGCATTCAGTGCGGGGCTGGTCGCCCTCTCACACAAGACCCGGGGCAACGAGTTCCTGTTTGTGGCGCTGGTCTGCTTCGTGATGGCGCTGGGAGGCACCACCTGCGGACTGGAGGAAGAAGCGGTCGCCTTCTACCCCATACTGGTACCCATCTTTCTGGCGCTCGGCTATGACTCCATCGTCTGCGTAGGGGCCATCTTCCTCGCCGCCTCCATGGGAACCACCTTCTCCACCATCAATCCCTTCTCGGTGGTGATCGCCTCCAATGCCGCCGGCATTCCCTTTACCGAGGGGCTGATCTTTCGCGCCATTGGCTGTCTGGTGGGCACCTTGGTGGTGATCGGTTATCTCTACTGGTACTGCAAGAAGATCAAGGCCAATCCAGCCTTCTCCTACACCTATGAGGACAGAGAGAGTTTTCGCGCCCGTTTTCTCAAAGAGGGCTCTATGGACGAAGGGGTGCCCTTCACCCTGCGCCGCAAGATTATTCTGACCCTGTTTATCCTCGCCTTCCCGCTGATGGTGTGGGGCGTCTCCATGGCCGGTTGGTGGTTCCCGCAGATGGCGGCCTCCTTCCTGACCATCGCCATCATCATCATTTTTATCTCGGGTCTCAAAGAGAAAGAGGCTGTCGAGGCCTTTACTCAGGGGGCGTCGGAGCTGGTGGCCGTTTCGCTCATCATCGGGCTGGCACGGGGGGTCAATCTGGTGCTGGATCAGGGGATGATCTCGGACACTATTCTGGCCTACGCCTCCGATCTGGTCTCCGGCATGCACGGCGCCGTGTTCGCAGTGGCGCAGATGCTGGTGTTCACCCTGCTGGGGCTGGTGGTGCCCTCCTCCTCGGGGCTCGCGGTGCTCTCCATGCCCATCATGGCGCCGCTGGCGGATACTGTGATGATCCCCCGCTATATCGTGGTGTCGGCCTACAACTGGGGCCAATACGCCATGCTGTTCCTGGCCCCCACCGGACTGGTGCTGGTCACTCTGCAGATGCTCGGCATCCAGTTCAACAAGTGGGTCAAGTTCGTGCTGCCCATGGTGGGCTTTGTGCTGGGATTTGGCGCCCTGATGCTGGTGACGCAAGTGATGTTGGCCTGATGGGCCTGTGATACATGAGTGACAACACCCCGTGCCTGGCGCGGGGTGTTCTTTTGTCAGCCTTAGTGGCGCACCCGCCCCTGCTGGCGGAAGCAGTAGAGCTTTAGGCTGATGTCGGCGATATCGGCGGGAAGCTCCTCTCCCTGCTCGGCCAAGGGCCGGTAGAGGGATGAGAGCAGACGTTCGGCCTGCTGCACCGTAATGATGTTGGCCTGGATGGCCGGGGTGATCCAGCTGGGTAACATTGACATATCTCCACCTCGTTGATCCGGTGATCTCGGGTGAACATCTTCATATCAGGTCTTACGCAGTTGTCTGCCGACCCGTTCACCCTCTGCTTCACCCAATCAAGGCAAAATGCTTGCCGTGATCTCTTATCGGCCAACATCCGATGGGGCTGGAGCCATTTATCAACCACTTGCGTGGCCATCTCAACGAACAGAGCCCTTGTTCAAGACCTCCCTTGACCTGCACCCGTCAGCACTCTGGCATTCTGCTCACCGCCCGCCTTGCAAATTGCGACTCGAATTGCTCCTTATCACACTGGCAAAGCCCGCCATGCGCCGGAAACTGGTCACTTTTAGTCCGTTGTCGCCAAAGCCAGACAGTTTTTCATGGTGGCTGTTTTTTGACCTTGCCAGCGCCTGTCGCAGGCCCATCCCCCGCGCCTTGTCCGGCCAACCGGTTATGACAAGATGGCGCCAGATTGGAACAGCCCGGATGGGTATGCAGGAGAACCATAAGATGAACAGATCCATGATGGCAGGTATCGGTATTGGCATCGCCTCGGCCCTGGCACTCTCGGCGGCGGCCAGCGGCTCCCTCTTTACACCCCAGCCCACCTTTGCCGAGGTGATCGCCAGCAAGCCGATCACCGAGACCATCAAGACCCCCCGCCAGGAGTGTCGCAACGTCACCGTGACCCACCGCAAGCCGGTACAGGATGAGCACAAGATCCTCGGCACAGTGGTGGGTGCGGCGCTGGGTGGCGTGGTTGGCCACCAGTTTGGCGGCGGCAGCGGCAAGAAGGTGGCCACCGCAGCCGGGGCCGTCGCGGGGGGTTATGCCGGTAATCAGGTGCAGGGCAATATGCAGGCGGGCGATACCTACACCACCACCGAGCAGCGCTGCAAAACCGTACAGGATACGAGCGTCAACACCATTGGTTATGACGTGACCTATCGCCTCGCCGGTCAGGAGGGGGTGATCCGCATGAAGCAAGCCCCGGGCGCCACCATTCCGGTCAAAGATGGCAAATTGGTGATCGACCAGCCAAAAGTGTGATTTATCCTGACCCCACTCAGCAGCAGGCCCGCCTCTTTCGAGGCGGGCCTGTGTTTTTGGGCGGCTTGATTTCCTTTCTCACACAACAGCACGCACCACTCACGGCACCCGAACTATCACCCTTTGCAGCACTTCTTCACCGCCCGTACCACGTTCTGATAACCGGTACAGCGGCAGAGGTTGCCCGATAGCCCGCGGCGGATCTCCGCATCGGTCAGCGGACGGCGCTCGGTCTTGTCGAGCAGGGCGGCGCTCGCCATCACGAGGCCTGGGGTGCAAAAACCGCACTGCACCGCCCCCTCGTCGATAAAGGCCTGCTGCACATCAGAGAGCTCGTTACCTTTGCGTTCCCCCTCCACGGTACGAATGGATTTGCCATCGGCCCAGACCGCCAGATAGAGGCAGCTGTCGATAGCGGTGCCATCCACCCGCACGGTACAGGCGCCGCACTCACCGACACTGCACCCCTCTTTCACGCTGATAAGCCCCTGCCCGCGCAGAAAGTGGAGCAGCGACATGGTGGGCGGCACTGCATAGGAGTAAGGCTTGCCGTTGATCTCGCACTGGATCTCCACTGCGGGACAGCTTTGCGGTTGCATCATAGGATCTTGCCTCCGGCACGTTCGACTGCGCAGGCGACCACCCGCTGCGCCAGGGTTTTGATAAGGTGCAGGCGAAACTCCTTCTCTGCCCGCCAGGAGGATCGTGGCGCCACATCGGCCACCACCGCCTCGGCAATCGCTGCCAGTGTGGCGCGAGTCAGCGGTTGCCCTTCGGCCGCAGCTTCCGCGTGAGGGGTGCGCACCGGTGTCGGGGCCGCTACCCCATAGGCCAGCCGCAGACTCTTGAAGTGACCATTCTCAATCTGACAGTAGGCGGCGCAGCCGATGGTGGCGATATCCATGGCATCGCGCATGGCGTATTTGAAGTAGTGGGAGCCCACATGGGGGTGAGAATCCGGCGCAAAGTGGAATGCCACCAGAATTTCCGCCGGTTGCAGCGCCACCTTGCCGGGACCGGTGTGAAAACCGGCGATGGGTATGCGGCGCGTACCATCGGGGCCGGCGATTTCCAGCTCTGCTTCCAGCGCGACAGTCGGCGCCGCCGAGTCTGCACTGGTGGCGCCATTGCAGATATTGCCGCCATAGGTGGCGACGTTGCGGATCTGCGGGCCGGCGATGGTAGCGGCCGCCTCGGCCAGCATCGGCAGGCGACGCTGCACCAGCTCGTTTTCGATGATCTCGGTAAAGGTGGTGCCGGAGCCGATGCGGATCGACCCATCAGGCAACTCGCACACCCCTTTGAGTTCGGGCAAGTCGTGAATATCAACGATATGGCGATAGGCGGCGTTGAGGTGATGAAGCTGGATCATCACATCGGTGCCACCAGCCAAGAGACGCGCCTCGGGGTCAGCCTGACGCAGGGCAACCGCCTCGGCCACGCAGTGCGCCTTGTAGTAACGGACAATATCAAACATGGTGTTGCTCCTCCCCTGATCCCTCGCCAATCAAACCCGCCGCGACAAACTCCCGGAACAGGGTCTTGGGGGTGATGGGCAGCTCGTTGATGGCCACCCCGGTCGCCATGCGAATGGCGTTACGGATCGCCGGGCCCGGCGAGATGATGGGCGGTTCCCCCAGGGATTTGTGGCCATAGACCGACTGAGGCTCGTAGGTCTGCACGAAGTCGCATTCCAGCTCGGGCAAATCCAGCATGGTGGGGAACTTGTAGTCGAGCAGGTTGGGGTTGCGTACCACGCCAGTCTTGGCGTCGATGATCATCTCCTCGAACAGGGACCAGCCGATCCCCATCCCCATGCCGCCGTGCACCTGTCCCTCCGCCAGCTGCGGATTGAGGATCTTGCCTGCATCGTGCAGATTGATGATGCGATTGATGGTTACCTTGCAGAGATCGATATCGACGCTGAGATCGACAAAGGTGCAACCAAAGCTCGGCGGGTTGGTGGTGGTCTTGTGGGAGACTTCCGAGGCGATCTGGCCGCCGATGGTGAGGTGGTAATAGGCGTTGACCGACACCTCGGCGACGCTGATCAGCACCTTCTCCGGCGCACCGGCCAATACCACGTAACCGTCGATCAGGGTGAGGGACCCCACATCCTGATGGCAGAGCTGGGCTGCCAGCGAGAGGATGCGGGCCCGCAGTTGCAGCGCCGCCTGATGGATGGCGGGGGCCGCCACATAGCTCTGACGCGAGGCGAACGAGCCAGGATCGTAGGCGGTAATGTCGGTATCCTGAGTCGAGATGACCCGGATCTGCTCAAACGGAATGCCCAACGTCTGGGCCGCCATCTGGGCAAAGACGGTATCCGACCCCTGCCCTATCTCGGTGGCGCCGATCTGCAGATTGACGGTGCCATCCTGATTGAGCAGCATGCGGGCACCGGCGATCTCCACCCCCACCGGATAGGTGTTGGAGCCGTAGCTGAAACAGGCCACCCCGATGCCACGCCGCACCCGACTCGCAGGATCCTGCCCCAAGCACTCGGCCTTGAGTCGATCCCACTCGAACATCTCGCGGCCACGCAGCAGGCAGTCCGGCAACCCGGCGCTGTAGATGGTCTTCTGGTTGACCTGATTGACGTCCCCTTCGCGCGCCACGTTGGCGATACGCACATCAAGCGGATCCAGCCCCAGTTCGGCGCAGGCATCATCCAGCATGCATTCGAGGGCAAAAATCACCTGCGGCGCGCCGTAACCGCGCATGGCACCGGCGGTGGGCAGGTTGCTGTAGAAGGTTTGGGCGTCGTAGCCAAAGGCGCTACGCGGATAGAGGTAGCTGATCTTGTTGGCCCCAGCGCTGGCGATGGAGTGGCCGTGGGAGGCATAGCCGCCGGTGTTGGAGAGCACGTCAAGCTGATACCCCTTAAGGGTGCCATCCCGGTTGATACCGAGGGTGCCGTCGATGGCAAAGCCGTGGCGGGTGCGGGAAGCAAAGAAGCACTCCTCCCGGCTCAAGGTCACCTTGACCGGCACGCCGCCAAGCTTGTAGCTCAGAAACGCCGCCATCGGCTCTTCCAGCACATCCTGCTTGTTGCCAAAGCCGCCGCCCATATAGGGCTTGATCACCCGCACGCTCGACCAGGGCAGACCGAGGGATTTGGCCACCCGGCTGCGCACAATTTGCGGGATCTGGGTGCTGCTGACCACGATGATGTGGTCCGGCTGATCCATATAGGCGTAGCAGGTCACCGTCTCCAGATGGCAATGCTGTACCACCGGCGTCTGATAGTGCGCCTTGAACTGCAGATCCGCTGTTGCGATTGCCTGTTCCGGCTCACCCGCCCGGATCTGGCTTTGCCGCAGCAGGTTGCCATTCGGATGGATGGGATAAGCATCCTCGGCCAGCGCACTGTGGGCATCCGTCATCACCGGCAGCGGTTCGTAGGTCACCTTGACCAGGGCGGCAGCCTTCTCGGCCACCAGCGGATCGCGGGCCACCACGATGGCGACCCCATCGCCAAAGTGGCGCACATGGTCGGTGAGCAGACGGCGGTCTTTCACATCCCGCTTGGCCTCATCGAGGGACCAGGCGTGGCCGGCAGTGCGAAAACAGGTAGTGGGCACATCTTCATGGGTGAACACGGCTTCGACCCCGTGCAGCGCCAGGGCCTCGCTGGCGTCGATAGCAAGCACCTTGCCATGAGCGATATTACTGCGCACGTACTTGGCGTGGCGCATGCCGAGCATGATGTTGTCATCGGTATAACGGGCACTGCCGGTCACCTTGGCCTCGGCATCCACCCGCTTGAGCGGTAATCCTATGGACATGATCAAGTCCTTTTTCAGGGAAGAAAAATCCAGAACCGGGATAAAAAACAGCAAGATATGCGCCTGTTTCCCCCTCTCTCCCCGGCGATGGGAAGAAGTGTGAAGGGGATCCCATCTAGCCCGCTTTTGTTGGCCCGAAGCGACAAGCCAAGGGCAGCCCCTGAGCAAACGGGGCACATCAGCGGTGAAAAAAGCGGCAGAGCGAGGAGAGCAAGGGTGGGAGCCTATCAATCTGGTAGGAGGATTTATCAAAATGGTATCGCGATGGCACCAGCGGCTGAGGCATGGTAACCAGCGTTGACGGTCAGAGCGCCGCAGATATAAAAATGGGGCCGCCAGTGCGACCCCAAACGGGCGGGTTATCCCTAAATAGCCCACCCCCCAGCATAAAAGAGCACCAGCGCTAGGGCGATGACCACGGTGCCGACGTTGAGCTGGTGCCACTCCTTCGAGCAGATGCGGCCGATCACCAGCGCACTGAAGCCGAGCATGATGCCGGTGACGATATTGCAGGTGAGCACAATAAATACCGCGCACACCAGCCCGGACATGGCCCCGACAAAGTCATCGAAATCGAGTTTGGTGACGTTGCTCAGCATCAAGAGCCCCACATACATCAGGGCTGGCGCGGTGGCATAGGCGGGCACCAGATAGGAGAGCGGCGAGAGGAACAGCATCAGCAGGAAGAGGCCACCGACCACGGTCGCGGTGAGGCCGGTTTTGCCCCCCGCCGCCGTGCCCGCGGCCGATTCGATATAGACGGCAGCCGGGGCCGCCCCCACCAGACTGGAGAAGATGCTGCTGACCGAGTCGGCACTGAGTGCCTTGCCGCTGTTGATGATGTGACCATCCTTATCGAGCAGGTTGGCCTGCCCCGCCACGGCGCGGATGGTGCCGGTGGCATCGAATACCGCTGTCATCACCAGCGCCAGCACGCTGGGCAGCACCAGCGGCGAGAGGGCCCCCATGATATCCAGGCTGAAGATGAGGGACTTGCCCTGATCGTCCGAGAGGCTCGGCAGGGCGAACAGCCCCTGATACTTCACCGCCGGATCGAAAATCAGGCCGAAGATTGAGATGGCGATAATCACCAGCAAGATCCCCCCCGGTACTCGAAGCTTCTCCAGCCCGAAGATCACCGCAAGGCCGATCAGGGACATGATGACCGGCATGGAGGTAAAAGCCCCCAGCGCCACCGGCAGCCCCTCCAGCGGGTTCTTGATCACCAGCCCCACCCCGTTGGCGGCAATAAGCAGCAGGAAGAGACCGATACCGATGCCGGTACCGTGGGCAATCCCCATGGGCAGGTTGTCGAGGATCCAGCTACGCACCCCGGTCACCGAGATGGCGGTAAACAGCACCCCCATCAGGAATACGGCCCCCAGCGCCACCGGAATGGGGATCTGCTGCCCCAGCACCAGACTGAAGGCGGTAAACGCCGTGAGGGAAATAGCGCAGCCGATGGCCATCGGCAACTTGGCCCAGAGCCCCATCAAGAGCGAACCGAACCCCGCCACCAGGCAGGTGGCGACAAACACAGCGCCGGGAGGAAAGCCCGCCTTGCCGAGCATGCTCGGCACCACGATCACCGAGTAGACCATGGCAAGGAAGGTGGTGAGGCCCGCCAGCACCTCCTGTCTGACGTTGCTGCCCCGCTCGCTGATCATAAAGTAGCGATCAAGAGCCGTGAGCGGCTGTTGCTTTGCTGCGCTCTGGCTGGCGTCATCATTGGCCAGCTGTTCCACGCTGTTTGTCCTGCTGTTTGCTTGGGTCATACCCAACTCCTTCACACGCGCCTGAATGTTCCATGACGAAATGGCGACAGGATCTGCGGGTCTGCCGAACGCCAGTCTGATGAGAAACAGGCGATGGTGGCAGAGGATGCGACAGACAGACCAGGGCAGGCAGCCTTGACTCAAACGTTTGCCTTGCTGGTCAAAAAAACCGGGCCATTTCACGTTCTATGCGGGGAGATCCCCTGTCGTGCGGCAAGACTGGCGCCCCTGTGGAGCACGCCAGCCGCCGTATTCGTTGGGGCTGCGCCGCGGCAGCCCACTCCAGCCCCTACCCCCGTTCATGCACCAGTTGGCCATCCACATAGGTGCGGTAGATGGATCTGTCATCACCCAACGTCAGCAGCACAAAGAGCTTGTCGCGCAAGGTGGTGGAGTTGTCATACCGCAGCTGTTGCAGCGGGGTGGCGACGGGGTCGAGTACCACGAAATCCGCCTCCTTGCCCACCGCAAAGCTGCCGATCTTCTCATCAAGCCCGAGCGAATGGGCACCGCCCAGAGTCGCCAGATAGAAGGCCTGATAGGCCGAAAGGCGCTCTCCCTGCAATTGCATCACCTTGTAGGCCTCGTTGAGGGTCTGCAGCATGTTGAAGGTGGTACCGGCGCCGATGTCGGTACCCATCCCCACTTTCACCTGCTTGCGCCACGCCTTGTGCAGCTTGAAGAGACCGCTGCCGAGATAAAGGTTCGAGGTGGGACAAAACGCGATGGTGGAATTGGTCTCATTCAGACAATCCCACTCCTGCTCTTCCAGATGGACGCAGTGGGCAAACACACAGTTGTGGCCGGTCAGCCCATGCTGGTGATAGACGTCGAGATAACCCTTGTGTGCCGGGAAGAGAGATTTTACCCAGGCGATCTCATCCTTGTTCTCGCATAAATGGGTGTGTAGATAGGTGGTGGGAAACTCTTCGCGCAGCCGCCGCGCCATCGTCAGCTGCTCGCATGTCGAAGTGGGTGCAAATCTTGGTGTGATGGCATATAGAAGCCGACCGTTACCATGCCAGCGCTCAATGAGCTGCTTGCTCTGCACATAGCTGCTCTCGGCGGTATCGAGCAAATAATCGGGCGCATTGCGATCCATCATTACCTTGCCCGCGATCATTCGCATGTTGATGCGGCTGGCCGCCTCGAACAGGGCATCCACCGACTCGGGGTGAACGGTGCCGAACACCAGCGCCGTGGTGGTGCCGTTGCGCAGCAGCTGCTTGATAAAGAAGGTGGACATCTCGCGGGCATATTCGAGATCGTTGTAACGCCGTTCGGCCGGGAAGGTGTGGCGGTTGAGCCACTCCAGCAGTTGCTCGCCATAGGCCCCCACCATCTCGCTCTGGGGATAGTGAATGTGGGTATCGACAAAGCCAGGCACTATCATCTTGCCGCGATAATCCCGCACCCGCACCTCGGCCGGAATGCGATCCTTGCCCTCCTCCCACTCACCGAACCAGTCGATGCAACCGTTGCGAATGATCAGCAGACCATCCTCGATAAGGCGCGCGTTGGACTCAATCTCCTCGGGCTGATCCACCACCCGGGTGATATCGAAGAAGCTGCCGCGTACCGCTTTGACAGAGTTGTCGTTTTTCATAACCGTTTCCCTGTTTTTCTTGTTCTGTTGACGTTTTTTGCCGGTTTAACCGTCAGATCCGTTCCACTTGTGGCGCCACCGCCTGCCCGGGCACTGGCTCTGGTGACCCCTCCCCCTTGCTGGCCGATGACAGGCCCGCGCTGCGGGCGGTAAAGATCACATCCGGCTTGTCGCTCAACTGGATCACCTCCACCGCCTCGGCATCCCTGACGGCCGCCTTGCGTTTGCGGCTTTGCGGCAGCACCAGATTCATGATGATGGCGGTGATACCACCGGCGCAGATGGGGTTCTCCACCAGCATGTAAATACCCGCCGGCAGCACCTTGAAGACGTTCGGGTCATAGGAAACCCCGAGCCCAAGACCCAGGGAGGTGGCGACAATCAGAGTCTCCCGCCGATCGAAACCGTGGCTGATGATGATGCGACCACCAGCGATGGCGATCATGGAGAACATGATGACCATGGCTCCCCCCATCACAGGTGACGGTATGGTGGTAAAGAAGCGCCCCACCACCGGGAAGAGCCCCAGCAGCACCAGAATGACGGCAATAAACTTGCCCACATGGCGTGAGGCCACCCCGGTCATCTGGATCACTCCGTTGTTCTGGGCAAAGGTGGTGAGTGGCAAAGAGCCGAGGGCCGAGGCAATGACCGAGACCAACCCGTCCGCCAGCACACCGCCGGAGAGCCGTTTTTGAAACTCGGGGCCCTGAATATCCCGGTGGGAGACCATGGCGGTGGCGGTGATGTCCCCCACCGCCTCCAGCACGCTCAACAGATAGATGGTGCCCGCTAACATAAAGGCGTGAAAATCGAAGGAGAAACCGTACTTGAACGGGATCGGCACAGTGATAAGCGGCAGGTTCTCAAGGGCGGAGAAATCCACCATGCCGAGCATCAAAGCCACTGCGTAACCCACCAGCAGGCCGATGGCGATCCCGCTCATCCGCAGCAGCGGGCTTCGACTGCAGTTGAAGGCGACGATGACGCAGAGCACCAAGAGCCCCAGCCCGATGTGCTCGTATTTGCCAAAGGTGCCGCTGCTCATGGCGGAGAAGCCGCCGCCAAAATCGATGATCCCCACCTTGATAAGGCTCAGGCCAATCATCAGTACCACCACACCGCTCACGGTCGGGGTGATCACCCGCTTGAGGTAGGGCAGCACAAAGGAGGAGCCCATCACCAGAAAGGCGCCGACAAAGGAGACCCCGAGCAGGGTCGAGACGATCAGCTCCTCATGGATGCCATCTTTTTTCATGGCGCCGCCGAGCGCGATCATCACGGTGACGAAGGAGAAGTTGACCGACTGGATGGAGAGCAGCCCCGAACCGATGGGGCCATAACGGTTTACCTGCAGCCAGGTGCCGATACCGGAAGCGATCATCGCCATGGAGACCAGATAGGCGGTGATCTCGGTGGAGAGGCCCAGGGCGCCGCCGACGATCAGCGCCGGGGTCACCATGGGGACAAAAATCGCCAGCAGATGGGTCACTGCGCCCATCAGGGTTTGATAAAACGGGGGGTTGTCTTCCAGCTCGTAAATGAGATCCGAGTGCTTGCGTGTTGTTTTAGACATCGTGTTTGTCCCATCACACAGAATGTAGGCGGAGTACTCATTCCGCCGTCAGGCGCTGGGGGCGAGCTGGTGCCCGCCCCTCACCTTTTCTTTTGTTATGCCGACACTTTTTGCTCCAGCTTGCCCAGTTCGCGCAGGATCTGCTCCGGCGTGAAGTGCCACTTGCGCAACCAGACACCACAGGCGTCGTGGATGGCGGTGGCGATGGCAGGCGCCGCGCCGTTGACCCCGATCTCCGAGATGGACTTGGCGCCGTAGGGGCCAACCTTGTCGTCACTCGGCACCAGGAAGGCCCGGAAGTCGCGGGGAATGTCGCCAATCTTGGGCGCGCCATAGCTCTTCAGATCCCGGGTCAGCGGGATGCCCTTGCTGTCGTAGCAGATCTCCTCGGTCATGGTGTGGCCGATGGCCCGCATGGTCGCCCCGTAGATCTGACCGAGCGCCAGTTCCGGGTTGATGGGGGTGCCGCAGTCGAGCAGGGCGTAGAACTTGTCGAGCCGGATCTCGCCGGTTCTGACGTTGACCGCCACCTCGGCGAAGTTGGCCCCGTACGGGAAGGCAAGCTCAGAGGTGATGTAGCTGGCGGTGCCCACGAGGATACCGAAGCCGGTACCGGTCTCCGCCTTGTGGGCCAGCTTGGCAAGGGTCACCTCCCCCTGCTTGCCGCGCACTATACCCGGATGAACCAGCTCCACATCCTCCACCGGCTCGCCCAGCATGGCGGCGCCGTGGAACAGGATCTTCGCCTTGAGGTTCTCGGCCGCCATCTTGGCCGCATTGCCGGAGAAGCAGGTGCCTGACGAAGCGTAAGCCCCCTTGTCGAACAGGGCGTGGTCGGTGTCGCCAGAGATCACATGCACATCGCTGAGCGGGCAACCGAGCACCTCGGCGGTCAGCTTGGCGACCACGGTATCGAGGCCGGTACCGATATCGGCGCCACCGGAGTGGACGATAAAGGTGCCGTCCGATTCCAGCTTGACCATGCAGTTGGCCTGATCGATATCCGGGATCCCCGATTTTTGCATGATGATGGCGACGCCACGACCGATGCGCCAATCTCCATCGGCGGGTTTGGGGCTATCCCAGGCAATCAGTTCGCGACCCTGTTTGAGGATGGGCTCGAGGGCGCAACTGGCCGCGTGGGGCACAGAAGTCGGCATCTTGCCCTCGCCGATGGCCCCCAGCACCTTGAGGATGTCCCCTTCATGCACCCGGTTGTGCTCCACCATGTCGAGCTGATCGATACCCAGTTTCTCGGCCAGTTCGGCAATGGCCATGGTCAGCGCGAAGTTGCCCTTGGGCGCGCCGTAGCCCTGATAGGCGCCGGTCGGGCAGATGTTGCTGTAGTAGGTGTTGACGGTAAAGCGCACGTTGTCGCACGGATAGAGCGGCAGGGAGAGCGCCGGGCCGTTACTCGGCACCGTCAACGAGTGGTTGCCGTAAGGGCCGGTGTTGGCGCGAAAATCCATCTCGATGGCGGTGATGGTGCCATCTTTCTTGGCCCCCACTTTCACCTTCACCTTGGCCACATGGCGCGAGGTATTGCTGATGAACTCCTCTTCACGGGTGTAGCGGAAGGTGACCGGACGGCCGGTGACCTTGGTCGCCCAGGCGCACACCTCTTCCAGCAGGATGTCCTGCTTGGAGCCAAAACCGCCCCCTACCCGCTCCTTGATCACGTGCACCTGATGTTGCTTGAGGCCGACGATACGCGCCACCTGACGGCGCACGTGCCACGGCACCTGAGTAGAGGCGTGAATGACCAGACGCTCCCCATCCATATAGGTGAAGCAGATGTGCGGCTCGGTCGGGCACTGCTGGGCCTGGGTCGATTCGTAAGTACGTTCGACTATCTCGTCCGCCTCGGCAAAGCCCTTGGCCACATCGCCGATCTGGCCATGGACGCTTGCGGCCAGGTTCTCGTGCGGGCGGGAGCCGATGGGGAAGTTGATGATCATGTGCTCGTCGCCGCGACGTACCGAGCAGGCGTTCTGCTGCTCGAGATCCGCAGGCGCACCGGCCATGTAGACAA
Organism: Aeromonas sp. 603079; assembly: GCF_049172135.1. Classification (NCBI taxonomy): domain Bacteria; kingdom Pseudomonadati; phylum Pseudomonadota; class Gammaproteobacteria; order Aeromonadales; family Aeromonadaceae; genus Aeromonas; species Aeromonas sp. 603079. The sequence continues at coordinate 154,478 of NZ_JAAKPX010000006.1, forward strand.
TGGGCTCGTCGTGTACCAGGGGTGCATTGGGGGCCATCGCCTCATCGATATTCATGACCGCTGGCAGCACCTGATACTCGACCTCGATGAGTTTCAGGGCTGCCAATGCGATGGCTTCGCTCTCGGCCACCACGGCGGCGACCCTGTCACCTACGTGGCGCAGCTTGCGGCTGAACATACGGCGATCAAGCGGTGACGGCTCGGGAGCACTCTGACCACCCGGAGTGTAAAACACATCCGGGCAGTTGAGGTGGGTAATGACATGCACGACGCCCGGCAGCGCCTCGGCGCGGCTCACATCGAGTTTGGTGATCACCGCATGGGGATGGGGGCTGCGCAGCATCTTGATGATCAACGCATCTTCAGTAACCCGATCCTCCACATAACAGGGCTTGGCCTGCACCATCTTGGCGGCGTCCACTTTCGGACAGCTCTTGCCGATATGGCGCAGGTCGTCACGAAACTCGGGAGCAATCTGGCACAGGTAATCGGGATCCTTCATCCGTGAACAGGCAAGCTCGATGGCCTGATAAAACTGCTGATAACCGCCGTCCCGGTGAAAGAGGCCCGAGAGGGCATCGTCGATTTGATCACGGGTAGGCTCGGGGTGGCGATCAAGCAGGTCGGTGACGATGAGTGCCGCAGCCGGATCGTTGTAGCCGGACTGCACCACGCCCACATCTACCATCGCCTGCTGTACCAGGCTGAGCTGGTTCCAGCTGCCGAGCGACTCGGCGGTGCGCACCTCTGATCCATCCAGCTGGGCGGCGATCAGCAGAGAGGCGTTGATCACCTTGCCGTTGAAGAGAATGGCGTCAGAACCGGCAAAGCCGAAGCCGTCGTCACTGTTGCGCACCGAGTGCATCCGGCACTGGTTGAACAGCACCCGCTGGGCATTGTCACCGGCCTTGCAGATGACGGTGCGCAGGGCACCGTTCAGGGTAAAGTTGAGTTCCATCATGCTTGCACCTCCTGCTGCTGGCAATCCACCAGCAGATCCGCCACTACCACGCCGGTGATATACCGCTTGTAACTTATGCTGCCCGCCAGATCTTCACGGGGCGCAATCAGCTCGCTTACGGCGGCCTCCAGCGCGGCATCGTGCAGTTCGCGGCGCTCCAGATCCCGCAGGCGCATCGGCTGCGGGGTGACGCCAGCGACAGCCACCCGCATTTCGCCAATGCTGTCGAGGGCCACGGCGGCGGTCATCACCGCCAAGCCATCGGCGTTGCGGCTGATGCGGCGAGTGGCGCAGCGCAGTTCAGGCTCCGGCAGCACAACCCCCAGCACCAGGGCATTGCGCTGACCCGCCAGATAGGCGTCGATGGGTTGCAGCAGGTTGTTCTCCAGCACCACCACCGCTTCGAGCACCAGCAGCACCGGCAGCAAGGGGGAGTCCTGCTGTTGGCAGGCAAGTTCGCCGCCGATGGTGGCCTGATTGCGCAGATGGCGGGAGTAGACAAACCCCAGCGCATCGCACAGGGCGGCCGGGGTACGGGGATCCTCTTTCAGGGTCTGCAGGGTGACGGTGGCGCCGATATGGAGCTGGCCGTGCTGCTGCTCAATCTGGTTCAGTCCCAGCTTGTCCAGCGAGATAGCGACCTTCTTGTCGGTGCGAGTCGGAGCGGCGTTAAGCTTGCTGCCGCCTCCCATGTAGACGGCGTCGTTGCCGAAACTGGCCTTGAGTTCCAAAGCCTGACCCAGTTGCTCGGGTCGGAAGAATTGCTCAATCATGTGTCGTCCTTACTCTTGCTGCCCGCCGCCGGGAAAATCAACAGGGCGGGCAATCCGGTCCAAAACTGTGGAAGGTGGCCTTAGGCCAGCTGATCCATCCGTTGCCACAGGCGGCTCGCCACCTTGCTGGCCTGCTCGTAAATGGGCGCGACATCGAACGGGAACTCGCGATCCTGATAGACCATGCGCCCCTCCACCATCACGCTGTTGACGCTGTTCGATCCCATACCAAAGGCGAGATGGCCGCCGAGGTTGCGCGGCGCCAGCGGGGTCGGTGCGTCGTAGTCGCAAATGGTGAGGTCGGCCTTGTAGCCCGGCTCCAGGTTGCCAAATTTGGCACCGAAGTTGCGCTCCAGCAGGGTGTTGCCGTTCCAGAGGAAGCGGGCAAAGCTGTCGGGCCACAGGGCGCCACCGGCATCCTTGTGCTTGAAGTAGGCGAACTTGAGTTCTTCGAGCATGTCGGAGCCGATGCCATCGGTACCGAGCGCCAGATTGCGATACTCCGGCAGGTGCATGTTGTAGCCCACGTGGTTGTTCATGTTGGAGCGGGCGTTGTGCACCAGAAAGGCATCGCGGCTGTTGAGCAGCTCAATGTCAGCCGGGCTCAGGTAGATGCCGTGGGCGACAAGTGACTTGCTGTCGATAAGGCCAAACTCGTCCAGCCGGGCGATGGGCTCCTTGCCATAGTGGTGGTGGCCGTGGGCCATGTCGTAGCGGTCTTCCGCCACATGGATATGCAGCCCGCGACCGGTAACCTGCACCGCTTCGCGCAACATGGCTAGCCCTTCGTCTGGTACGGTGAAGGGGGCGTGGGCGCCGATATGGGCTTCAACCAGATAGGGTTCGTTCCCCTTGGCCTTGGCGGCATCAATGGCCTGCGCAAATAGGATGTTCTCCTCCACCCCAGCCTGCAGCTCGGCGAGGCCGCCGTTGCGATCCGTGGTCTCGAAGCAGGTCATGCCGCGCAGGCCCGCCTCCATAAACCCTTTGCGCAGCACATTCAGGGAGCCCTTGATGAAGTTGGGCGAAGCGTGGTGGTCGATCACCGCGCTGCAACCGCTCTTGATCGCCTCCAGCGAGCAGATGAGACCGCTGTAGTAGAGGGACTCCTCATCGAGCGCCCGATCGAGCCGCCACCAGAGGTTTTTCAGGGTGGAGATAAAGTCCGGGCAGGGGGCAATGTTGGCCATGATCCCCCGCGACAGGCCTGAGTAGAAGTGGTTGTGGGCACAGACGATGCCCGGCATCACCAGCTTGCCGCCCATCTCCCGATAGTTGGCCTCCGGGTAGAGGGCCCGCAGATTGGGCCCCACCGCTTTGATAAGGGTGCCTTCGATGGCGATATCCACCCCTTCCAGCACCCGGGTCGGCTCCAGCTGGACAGCGGTGACGTTTTTCAGAATAAACATGGTGTGCTCCTTCGCTTATTCGTGGTTCGCTCAGGCCTCGACGGCCCCCAGCAGGTAGTGGTGATGAGCATGGACATGGCTGATGATCCGGCACATATCGCCAAGGGCCGCTGGCGCATCCTTGATCCGGCTCTGGGCGTCTATGGTCAGGCGATAGGTCTCGCCACCCTGACGCACCCGCAGTTCGCCACCATCCGCCAGATAGAAACCGGGGTTGCGGCTGTTGTCGAAGTCCTCGGGCAGGCTGAAGATGGTGACCTTGTCCTGATAGGGCTTGCCCTGCCACGGGCAGAACTGGGCGCAGTTGCCACATTCGTTGCAGTAGGCATCCAGGTGCAGGGTCTGGAACTGATCCTTGAAGCCCGGCACCGCAATGGCGACGTTGGCCCGGTTGGGGCAGACATCCACGCACTTGCTGCAGAGGTAGTTGCACTCGAGGCAACGGTGCGCCTCTTGCGCCACGAAGGCATCCCGCTCATTCTTGTCGACCATAGTGACGGCGATGCTCCCCTTGCGACGGTAGATCTCATCCTTGCCCGACGGCTGGATGGTCACTTCACTCTGCTGGCTGGCGATATGCTCGCGAGAGAGCACCAGATCCGCGGCGCGGCGGGCACCACCGATGGCACCGACGATGGAGGACGGGCCGCTCTGCACGTCACCGATAAGGAAGACGTTGCGACGGCTGGTTTCGCCGGTCTGGCTGTCCACCTCGGGCCAGCCATCGCTGCCCAAGGGAATGCCCATCGCTTTGAGCACCTCGCCGTCAGGCTGCTCGCCGATGGCGGTGATCAGCGCATCCATCTGCATCACTTCGGTCTGCTCGGTGGGCACCGGACGGCGGCGGCCCTGCTCGTCAGGTTCCCCCAACGCCATCATCCGCACGGTGAGCTTGCCATCTTTGTCAAAGCGCTCCGGATTGGTGAGGAAGCAGAAACGCACCCCATCCTCCACCGCTTCCAGATACTCCTCGCGATAGGCGGGCATCTCTTTCTCGCTGCGACGGTAGATAACGGTCACATCGCTGACACCCGGCACCTTGAGGGCAGCGCGGGCGCAGTCCATGGCGGTGTTACCGGCGCCGATCACCGCCACATGGCGGCCGAGCGGCAGCGGTTTGCCCTGATTGAAGCTGCGCAGGAAGTGGAAGGATTTGTAAATCCGCTCGTGTCCCCCTTCGAGACGCATGCCGCCATTCTTGTCGGCGCCGATGCCGACGAAGACATAGGTAAAGCCCTGGGCGTGCAGCTTATCGACGGTGAGCGCCGGATCGCAGCCAAACTCGAACTTGACCCCGTGGGCGGCAACAAAGTCGATGTCATGCTGGATAAGTTCGGCCGGAATGCGGAATTCGGGGATGATGTGCTTGACCACACCACCGGCATCCGCTTCGCGCTCGAACACGGTGACCGGATGGCCGGCACGGGCCAGGAAATAACCGGCGGAGAGACCGGCCGGGCCGGCGCCAATGACCGCCACCGGATGCTTGTCACCACTGCCAGCCGGTTTGTGCCAGCGCGCCTTGTACCCTTCCCAGCCGCGCTCCAGCGCCACTTTTTTCAGCTCGCGGATATTGAGCGCGCTGTCGTAGTCGAGACGGGTGCAGTTGTACTGGCACTGGTGATCGCAGATGTGGCTGGTGATGGCAGGCAAGGCGTTGCGCTGATAAATCAGTTCAAGGGCTGCCACATACTCTCCCTCGCCCATCAGACGAATGTACTCGGGGATATCCTGATGCACGGCGCAGGCGGTGACGCAGGGCGCCACGTAGCAGTCGGTCAGCGGCAGGCCACCACCCACTTCGATCCGATCCTCGGACTTCCACTCCTTCTGGGTGTAATCCATGGTGAGCGCCTTGGCGGCAAGCGCCTCCAGCTTGGCCACGTCCACCTGACTCATGCCCCAGCTGTCAGAAGCGTCGATCTCTTTGAGGCACTCGATCTGGCGCAGGTAGCCGCCCGGTTTCAGCAGGTCGGTGGCCATGGTGATGGGACGGATACCGGTCTCGAAGATTTCGGCGATGTTGAACTTGCTGGCACCGCCCGAGTAGGAGATGGGCAGCTTGCCATCGAAGGCACGGGACAGCACGGCGGCCACGTTGATGGAGAGCGGGAACAGCGCACGGCCGGACATATACATCTCATCGCCGGGCAGTGCCCCTTTGCGGTTGATGGTGCCAAGGGTATTGGTGAGTTTCACCCCGAAGGTGAGCCCCTTCTCGGCCCCCAGCGCCATCAAGCGGGTCAGCATCGCCTTGGCCTGATCCAGCTTGAGGTCGTGATCGAACGACTCTTCGCTCAGACCAATGTAATCAAAGCCACAGGTATCGAGGATCTCGCGCACCCGCGGGTAACCCAGCAGGGTCGGGTTGAGTTTGACGAAGGTGTTGAGCCCCTTCTCTTCCAGCATATAGCGGCAGATGGCCTCAATTTCGTTGGGCGGGCAGCCATGCATGGTGGAGAGGGTAACGCCGTGCACCAGCTCAGCCGGGATACGCTCCACCAGCTGTTGCAGGCGATCGCGCCGCGCCCCCAGTCCCAGCTCGGCGATAAACTGCTCGTCGACCACCAGCTCGCGCAGCACCTGCTGGTACTCGGCAAACTTCGGACTTTGGCTTGCATCCATCAGACTGTGGATGAACTGCTGCATCGGCGGCTGTTTGATGCCATCGAGGTTGTAACCCACGCTCATGTTGAAAATGAAGGACTTGGCCTCCCCTTCAAGACGCGGGTCGAACACCTCTTCTAACAGGTAGAGGGCAAACCAGGCCTTCAGATACTCGTCAAACGCCTTGGGCAGGGTGAACTCGGTAGACCACTCGGTGTTAAAGCACTCGTCTTCGGCATCGATGCAGGGCTTTTCCAGTTCGAGACGGTCCAGGATCTGCACCGTCTTGAGCTCGATAAAGCGCCCGCCGGTCAGCCAGGAGGTGACGATGTTCTGGGCCAACTGGGTATGGGGGCCGGCTGCCGGGCCGATGGGGGTCTCGCAGGTTTCACCGAACACCTTGATCTTGCGCTCGTCCTGCTTGCGATAAAATTGTGCGGCGGGAATACCGAAAATGCTCTGACTCTCTTTATATTCCGCAAAAATACGGGTCAGCAGGTTCTTGAAGGGAACGGGTCGCATAATATCGCCCATGGCTATCTCCTTGCAGCTGTTCTGCGCATTGGCAGCATGAATAAATGGGGTATCCCGCACGGGCATTACCCCTTGGCAAGGAGAGGAGCAACTATCAGGCCACTCCATCGGCAAAACTATTTTTTAGGGTAAAAGCGTGAGGCAGCTCCAATTAATGATGAGAATTTACGATGTCACCATTATGGGTATTGCGAGTAGTTATCAATCACTCTGAAATTTACTTAATAAGCTGATTAAAAAGAACTCGCCCTATCAGATTAAGTGCGAGAAATATCACTTTGATACGCCATTTATCTCCCCGTTATCTTTTTAAACTGGGTTATTTCGTGGGCTAACTCTCATTTTCAAGAATGCCACCCAGCAGCGCCTGATAGCGCTCCGGGGTATCCACATCAAACAGGATGGCGGGGCTGTCGACCGGCACCATACGGTGCGGATGCTCTTGCAACCAGCGGCGCACCGACTGCTGTGCCGGCGCGGTAGCCAGCTCGCGGGCAAGGGATTTTGGCAGCAACACCGGATGGCCCGCCTCCCCCTGCCAGGTGGGGAAAAGAGCCTCACAACCCCGTGCCTGCCAGAGCTGTTGATAGACCTCGCGCGGGATACAGGGGAGATCCCCGTGGCTGATAAAGAGGTAATCAGCATCGCTGGCCGCCAGGGCGCAGCGGATGGAGCTGCCCAGTCCCTGCCGATAGTCGGGATTGTGGACGACAACAATATCCGGCCGTGATCCGTAGCGCGCTTCAAGCTCCTCGCCACGATGGCCCACCACCAGAATAACCCGCTGACAAAAGGCCAGGGCATTTTTGAGACTTGCATCAAGCATTGTCCCCTGGCAATAAGGTAGCATCATTTTCCAGGTACCCATTCGGGAAGATAAACCCGCCGCCGTTATTATACAGTCACACTGCACTTGTTCCTGGCAACGTTGTTTTCCAATCCCTTCGATATTTATTTTGGTCGTCATTATGTCGCACCCGCACGTTGTTGCTGTCGCATTTCCAGATATAGATCCGCTATTAAACCCGCTCACTAAAAATATTGATAGCCATACCACCTTAATTAGCCTCTGCGGCGCCGGTGGAAAAACCAGCACCCTGTTCTGGCTGGCGGAATATTTTTATCAACAGGGTAAAAGGGTGCTAATTACCACCACCACCCGGATGTTTCTGCCTGCCCCGTCACACTATCGGGAATTGATTATCGAGACGGATCCCGTTCGTCAACTTACCCGCTGTCAGGCGCTACCGGATGGCCCGGCGCTGGTTGCCCTGTTCAGCCATCTCGACGAGCGCACCGGAAAGGTGGCGGGCCCCACGCCCCAGCAGATTGATCTCATCAAGGGGCAGCGGCGCTTCGATCTCATCCTGGTCGAAGCGGATGGCGCCCATCACAAGTTATTGAAAGTGCCCGCTTTGCACGAACCTTGCATTCCCCAGAGCAGTGATTGGGTGATCGCCCTGACGGGCGGCGCCATGGTGGGGGCCAAGGCCGACCCGCAGCAGATCCACCGCTGGGCAGAGCTTCAGGCCCTGTGCGGGATAGAGGCCGGTGACCCCCTCGACTGGGCCCTGTTTCACCAACTGCTCTCCCACCCCGAGGGGCTGTTCAAGGGCACCCCGGCCAAGGCGCGCCGGATCTGGTTTATCAATGGGGATTATCAAAATGAGGCGTCGTGGCTGGCTGAATTGATAAAGCTGCATAGCCGCCACCCCGAGCTCCATGCCATCTGGCAGGGGGCGGTTCACGAACCACAGCCCATTCGCCTCGCACTCGGTTACTTCGCTCAGGATGAGGCACAGCCGCCTCGCCCATGATGGTTTAAGGATAAGAAGAGGTACCTTATGAATCTGTTTTCACACGCAGCCCGACTGGAACAGGAGAACACTCCCTTTGCCATGGCCCAGATCATCGAGAGCCGGGGCTCCACCCCGCGCCATCAGGCCCAGATGCTGGTGATGGCCGATGGCCGGATCCTCGGCACCATAGGCGGCGGCATGATCGAGCGGCTGGTGATCGAGGAAGCGATGGCCGCCATTGCCGAGCGCAAGCCGCGCATCTTCCACGGCCGGATGGCGCGCAACGGCGAACATGCGGTCGGGTCGGACTGTGGTGGCGCCATGTCGGTCTATATCGATGTCTATGGCCTGCGCCCCCGTCTGGTACTGATCGGCGCCGGTCACGTCAACCGGGCGCTGGCCCATGCCGCCGCGCCACTGGGTTTTGATATCCATGTGGGCGACTGTTTTGAAGGAAGCCTCAACCCTGACCTCTTCCCGGCCGGCACCCATCTCAAACAGGCCGATACCATCAGCGCGGTGATCGAGGCGCTGGCCATCGAGCCCGCCAACTTCGTCATCATCGCCACCAACCATCAGGACAAGGAGGCGCTGGAGCGGCTCATCAATCGCCCCCTCGCCTATCTGGGGCTGCTCGCCAGCAAGCGCAAGGTACAGACCTTCACCCAGGCGCTGCGCCAACAAGGGGTGAGTCAGGAGCAGTTGCAGCGGCTGCACGCCCCCATCGGCTACAACATAGGTGCCGAGACCCCCGAGGAGATCGCCATCAGCATCCTCGCCGAGCTGCTTCAAGTGAAAAACGGCAAATCGGGTGGGCTAATGCAGGATGACGTGCGCCTCAAGCGGGATCAACTGGTGGTGATGCGCGGCTCCGGCGATATCGCTACCGGGGTGGCGCTGCGCCTGCACAATGCCGGCTTCAAGGTGGTGATGCTGGATCTCGACAAACCCACGGTGATCCGCCGCACCGTCGCCTTCGCGCAAGGGATGTTTGATGGTGAAACCAGCGTCGAGGGTGTGCGCGCCAAGCGGGTCGAGAGCGTTGAGCAAGCGTTCGAGCAGCTGGATCGGGGCATCATTCCGCTGCTGGTTGACCCCGACTGTGCCACCCTCGCCGAGCTCAAGCCCCGCTATCTGGTGGATGCCATCCTCGCCAAGCAGAACCTCGGCACCCACAAGGAGATGGCCCCCATTACGGTAGCCCTCGGCCCGGGCTTTGAGGCGGGGCGCGACTGCGATGCGGTGATCGAGACCAACCGTGGCCACCATCTGGGGCGGGTTATCTATCAGGGCCCCGCCCAGCCCAATACCGGTATTCCCGGGGTGATCGAGGGATACTCTGCCCGCCGAGTGGTGCGCGCCCCCGCCCCCGGGGTGATGAAGAGCCTGCTCAAGCTCGGCGATCTGGTGCAGGAGGGAGATGTGATTGCCCATGTGGGGGATGCCCCCATTATCGCGCCGCTCTCCGGCATGGTGCGGGGGCTGCTCAGCGATGGCATCGAAGTGCCGGTCGGCTTCAAGATTGGTGATATAGACCCGCGTGGTGAGCGCGCCGATGCCACCACCGTCTCTGACAAGGCACGCGCCATCGGCGGCGCCGTATTGGAAGCCATGATGCATCTGGCCCAGCGCCGATAACGGCTCTTCGCGTCCCCCTCACCAAGCAAAAGCCCCACCATGATGGTGGGGCTTTTTTCGGCCTGTCGGTTGATGCAGCTCCTTTACATCAGGAGAACCTGCATCACGACCGGGTTCGTTGCAATCGCCAGGCTCGCACCGCCAGCACAACCAGAGTGATGGCGGTGAGCGGCAATACAAAACCGGTTAGCGCTGCACTGAACTGACCTTGCAGCGGACTGGATGTGGCGTGGAGGATCAGCCAGCAGGTGTAGCCGATGTAGTAGGCCAGAAACAGCGCCCCTTCCCAGCGGGCGATGGTGTAACCGGTAAAGAAGATGGGCAGGCAGGCAAGCGCCACCGCAATCATTACCGGAATATCGAACTGAAGGGCGGTGGCCGACACTTCAAGCCCTCCCGGCGTCACCATGGAGGTGAGTCCCAGCACGCAGAGGATATTGAAGATATTGCTGCCGACCACGTTGCCCACCGCGATATCCCGCTCCCCGCGCAGGGCTGCGACGATGGAGGTCACCACTTCGGGCAAGGAGGTACCGGCAGCCACTATGGTCAAGCCGATGATCAGATCGCTCACCCCGAAGTAGTGGGCAATCTCCACTGCACTGCCAACCAGCAGGCGGGAGCCGAGGATCAGCAGACCCAGACCTGCGGCAATAAAGAGCAGATTGCGCAACCAGTTGCCCGCCGTACTCGCTTCACGGGTACCAAACTCCTGCTCGTACTCCGCCTGCACCGCTTTGTTTTCCCGTCGACTCTGGACAAAGAGAAACCCGGTGTAGGCGATGATGCCGGCAAACAGCAGCACCCCTTCCAGTGGCGCAATACGGCCATCGTAGCCCAGCAACAACACCAGAAAAGAGACCACTATCATCAAGGGAACGTCGAGACGTACCAGTTGCTGGGAGACGGTCAACGGTACGATCAGTGCCGAAATACCTAAAATAAACAGCACGTTGAAAATATTGCTGCCGACCACGTTCCCCACCGCTATCCCTGCCTGCCCCTCGAGGCCAGACTGGATGCTCACCGCCAGCTCGGGAGCACTGGTCCCAAAGGCCACTATGGTCAATCCCACCACCAGTGGCGATATCCCCATCATGGTGGCGAGGCGAGATGCGCCCCGCACAAGAGACTCGGCCCCCACCACCAGACACACCAGGCCTACAGCCAACCACACCAGCGTCATCATACGGTCTCATCCTTGCCGTTAGGTTCGTTGAAATAATCACAATAAATCAGATGCCTGTGCTCCAAGCACAGTCAGACCACGCCATTGTAACTAGGGGCTGGTCCCCTGTCGCGGGCTCTTTTGAGTGCTGTTTATTGTGCCACTGGCAGCCCAGTCCCCCCTCAACCGTGCTTGATGCGGGTCTCCCCCGCCACCGATACCACGGAGCGCTTGCCCTTGCGGCTAATCACCAACAATGCCAGCACAATAAGGGCGATACCGCTCCCCTCCACCGGCCCCGGATTTTCGCCGAGCAGCCACCAGGAGAGCAGCACACCGGTCACCGGCACCGCCAGGGTGCTGAGGCTGGCAATCCCCGCCGGCAGCTTTTTCAGCACAAACAGCCAGAGACTCCAGGCGATGGCGGTGGCGAAGATGGCGCTATAGGCCAGCGCCCCCATCACGTAGGGTTGCCAGTCGATGGGGCGCTCCGGCACCAGCGCCGCCACCAGCGTCATCACCAGGGTGGCGTAGATCATCTGCCAGGTGGTGAGGGACATCAGATCCACCGAAGGGTGGCGGGCATACATCCGCTTGGCGATGATGGCGCTGATCCCCCAGCAGATGCCGGAGAGGATTGCCAAGAGCGCACTCTTGAGGGACTCAAGATGCAGCAGCCAAGGCTGGATCACCAACAGCAACCCGCAGGCCGCCACCCCGACCGCCAGATAGTGCAGCTTGCGCATCCGCTCGCCGAGAAAGAGCGCCGCGAAGATCACCACCCAGAACGGCATGGTGTAGCTCAGAATAGCCACCTTGCCCGCCCCGCCGCTGATCAGCGCCCACTGGGCCAACCCCACCATGCCGCAGGTCTGGAACAGGGCGATGGCCAGGGTATAGCGAAACGGGGTGGGCTTGAGATAACGGCGCCCGCGCAGTGCCAGCACCAGCAACAACACCAATGAACCGCACAGACAGCGCAGGGCGGTGAACTCGAAGGCCCCCGCGTAGAGCATCACCTGCTTCATCACGATCCAGCTGTAACTCCAGATAGCGGTGAGCAGGATCAATCCCACCAACGCCGCCATATTGATCTTTCCGCTCATTTGCTTGTTACTCACCTCTTGTCACTCATTGCGCCGGTTCAACTCTCGACGTCTTGCCCGCGCTTGAAGGCGGCCATCTTACGCCGCTCATCCTCCGCTGACCATGGTCGCCCCCGAAATGAACAAGGGGGCCGACGGCCCCCGCAATCACACTCAACCCGAGCTGGAACGCCTAGCGGCAGATAAGGGTTCCCGTCTTGCCGGCAATGCCGTCGGCGGCCTTCTCCAGCAAGGTGATCAGGGACTTGCGCCCCGGCATGGAGGTCGCGAACGAGAGCGCCGCCTCCACCTTGGGCAGCATGGAACCCTTGGCAAACTGCCCCTGTGCAATAAAGCTGTTGGCATCGGCCACGCTCAGCTGATCGAGCCACTGCACATCCGGCTTGCCAAAGTTGATGGCGACCTTCTCTACCGCGGTAAGGATGATCAGCATGTCGGCGTCGATAAGCTCCGCCAGCTTGGCACTGGCCCAATCCTTGTCGATCACCGCACTGGCACCGCGCAGGTGATTGCCCTCCCGCAGCACCGGAATGCCGCCGCCACCGACGGTGATCACCACCTGACCGGCGGCCAGCATCGCTGAGACGGTCTCTTTCTCGATGATATCGACGGGTTTGGGGGATGCCACTACCCGGCGATAGCCGCGACCGGCATCCTCTTTGAGCCGCTCGCCCTTGGCCATCAGCGCCTCGGCCTCTTCCTTGCTGAAGAAACCGCCGATGGGTTTGCTCGGGTCAAGGAAGGCGGGATCGTTTTTATCTACCTCAACCTGGGTCACCAGAGTGGCGACCGGCTTGTGGATGCCGCGTTCAAGCAGGGCCTCGCGCAGGGCATTTTGCAGGTCATAGCCGATATAACCCTGACTCAGGGCCACGCAGACCGACATCGGCAGATGGGGGGATTTTGGCTCGTGGCGGGCCGCCACTTCGAACGCCTGCTGGATCATCCCTACCTGCGGGCCGTTGCCGTGGGTCACCACCACCTCGTGCCCCTGGGCGATCAGGTCGGCAATGGTGCCCGCCGTGCTCTGCACCGCCTTCATCTGCTCGGGCAGGTTGTTGCCCAGCGCATTGCCACCAAGGGCCAGTACGATTCTCTGTTTCATCTTGTTATCTCCAGTGATGGGACAAGCCGGCGCGATACCGGCTCACCTTTCGTTGTTCACATAAGCTTGCTGATTTGCGTATTTCGAACGGATTGTCAGCCTGACACCGCGGGGCAAGGCGAGTGCAGATCCGGAGCCAACGCCGGATCAAAGGGCGCTCTGGCCAAAAACCGACCATGACCACGCCGCCCCAGAAACTCGCCGTCGCGAGCGACTATCTCGCCACGACTGAGGGTCATCCTGATCCGGCCGGGGCAATGCATCCCCTCGTAGGGGCTGTAGTCGCCGTTGTCATGCAGCAGTGGGTGAGAAATCAGGGTGTCACCGCGGGGATCCATGATCACCAGATCGGCATCAGACCCCGCTTGCAGGTTGCCCTTGCGCGGCCAGAGGCCAAACAGGCGCGCCGGGTTGGCGCTGGTGAGTGCCACGAAGCGCGACGGCGAGATGCGCCCGCCTAGTACCCCGTGGGAAAACAGCAGCAGCATCCGGTTTTCGACCCCAGGCAAACCATTGGGGCAGCGGCTGAAATCGCCCCCTGAGAGGGTCATGCGCTGGGCGTGAGAGAAGTTGCAGTGATCGGTCGCCACCGTGTCGATGTCACCCGCAGCGATACCGACCCACAGCTTGTCCTGCTCGCGGCGCGAGCGCAGCGGCGGGCTCAGCAGATAGTCGACCCCGTTCTCCTTGTAATAACACTGCTCATCGAGCAGCAGATATTGCGGGCAGGTCTCGACCCAGACCGGCTGGCCCTGACGGCGCGCCAGTTTCAGATACTCCAGCCCCAAGCCATTGGAGAGATGGACGATATAGAGTGGCGCATTGCCCGCGAGCCCCGCCAGATTGATCATCCGGGCGATCGCCTCCGCCTCGCACTCCAGTGGGCGGCTTTGCGGGTGATACCAGGGTTCATGGTGACCGGCGGCGAGCAGGGCCGCACGGCGCGCCGCGATGGCGGCATCGTTCTCGGGATGGACGGTGGCGAGCGCCCCCACCTCCTTGAGGCGGGCCAGCGCGCGCAGCACGTCGTGATCCCCCAACTTGTACTGGTAGGTGAGATAGAGCTTGAAGCTGCTGATCCCCTCCTCCTGAACCATGGCGGCCATTTCGTGGAGGATAGCGTCATCCACATGCTGGACAACGCCGTGAAAGCTGTAATCGACCACCGCCTGATCGGCGGCATAGTCGTGATAGCGGGCCAGCTGGTGATGCAGGTTACACCCCGCCGGGCCAAATCCCATGTGATCGACGATGGTGGTGGTGCCACCACAGGCGGCAGCACGGGTACCGCTAAAAAAATCATCGCAACTGCGAGCAATGCCAACATCGATGTTGAAGTGGGTGTGGACATCGATACCGCCAGGCATCACGTAGCAGCCGCTGGCATCGATCACGTCGGTCTCGCCATCGGGCTGGATAGCGGCGGCCCGCGCTCGGATCACCCCGTTATCGATCAGCAGATCCTGACGATATTCACCCTGTGCATCGACCAGCACACCGTTTTTGATCAGCCGTTTCATCCCCACCACCTCGAACATCACTTCAAACAGCAAAGCCCCGCCTCAATGGAGACGGGGCACTTGCAACAGCCGGGCGGTGATGAGAGTTACCACCCGGCAGACCCCTTACTTGTCCAGCTCGGCCAGATAGAGCATGGGGATCACGGCGTACATGGCGGCGCACTTGACCAGATGCTCTTTCCAAGTCTTCTCGTTCGGGGCGTGGGCCTCCGGCTCTTTACCCGGGCCAAAACCGATGACCGGAATACCGTGGCGGCCCATGATGGAGACCCCGTTGGTAGAGAAGGTCCATTTGTCTACCACCGGCTCCTTGTTGAACAGCTCGCGATAAGCCTTGGAGAGGGTTTTGACGGTGATGTGATCCTCTTCCACCTTCCAGGTCGGGAAGTAGCACTCGGTCGGGTAGACCAGACCGGTATAGGCCGGACGATCGTACTGGTACATGGAGACCTCGGCACCGGCGGCTTTTACCGCAGGCAGCGCGCGGATCTCGTCGAGCGCACCTTGCCAGGTCTCGCCCCAGGTGAGGCGACGGTCGATGGAGACGGCGCAGCTGTCCGCCACGGCGCAGCGGCTTGGCGAAGTGAAGAAGATCTCGGAGACGGTCAGGGTGCCCTTGCCGAGGAAGTCGTCGTTGCCGAGGTTGTGGCTGAGTTCCTGCAATTCGCCGAGGATCGGGCCCATCTTGAAGATGGCGTTGTCACCGCGCTCCGGCGCAGAGCCGTGGCAGCTGACACCCTGAACTTCAACGCGGATCTCCATGCGACCACGCTGGCCACGGTAGATCTGGCAGTCGGTCGGCTCGGTACTGACCACGAACTCGGGGCGGATCTTGCTCTGCTCGATGATGTACTGCCAGCACAGACCGTCGCAGTCCTCTTCCTGTACGGTACCGGTCACCAGCAGGGTGTACTCGTCTTCCAGACCCAGATCCTTGATGATCTTGCCTGCATAAACCATGGAGGCCATGCCCCCTTCCTGATCGGACGCACCGCGGCCACCGATGATCTCGTGATCTTCCATCCCCTCATAGGGGTCGAAAGTCCAGTTGGCACGGTTGCCGATACCGACGGTATCGATGTGGGCATCCATGGCAATCAGGTGCGGACCGTGGCCGATATAGCCCAGCACGTTGCCCATGGGATCGATCTCGACCTTGTCAAAACCGACCTTCTCCATCTCCTGCTTGATGCGCAGCACAACGCGCTCTTCATCGCAGCTCTCGCTCGGGATGGCGATCATGTCGCGCAGGAACTGACTCATCTCGGCCTTGTACTGGTAGGCCTTCTCCAACACCATTTCAAACGGAATTTGCTTGCTCATTGTGATTCTCCATAACAACTGAGAGTGCGCGGCCTGTTCGTCGGCAGCGCCCTGTGCCCGTTACCGCGCCCCGTTGGCGAGGCGCGATCAGTTCTTTAATTCGTGGTGGCTTACTCGCTGGCAGGGTGTTTGCCTTCCCACACCACTTCCCGGTAGTGGGTCACATCGGTGTCCCCTTCGGTGTTGATGATCAGCACCACGGAGTCGCGACTTAGCCCGAGGCGCGCCATCAGCGCCGCGCGATCCGGGTGGTGACGTACTGCCGCCAGCACGCCGGTACCGACCGAGCCGGACTCACCGGAGATGATGCGCGGATCATTGCCAAGGGGGTTGCCGAGCACTCTCATGCCCAATGCCGACACCTTGTCGTGACAGGAGATGAACTGGGTGGTGCAGCTTCTGAGCAGCGGCCAGCCGAGCGGATTGGGTTCACCGCAGGCGAGACCGGCCATGATGGTGCGCATGTCGCCCCCCACGTTGACCATCTCCCCCGCCACACCGGAGCGGTAGATGCAGTCGGCCTGATCCGGTTCGACCACGATACTGTGCAGGTTTTTCGCCCCGAAGCAGTCCACCAGATAACCGAGCACACCGCCCGCCAGCGCACCAACGCCAGCCTGCAGCAACACGTGGGTCGGCTGCTTGATGCCCATGGCCTGCATCTGCTCGACCGCTTCGTCGGCCAGGGTGGAGTAACCCTGCATGATCCAGGTCGGGATCTTGGTGTAGCCCTCCCAGGCGGTGTCCTGCACTATGTGCCAGCCGCGCTCTTCGGCCATCTTCATGGTCAGGCGCACGGTGTCGTCATAGTTCATGTCGGTGACGATGCACTCAGCACCGAGATTGAGAATGTGATCCACCCGCTCCTGGGCCGAGCCCTTGGGCATGTAGACCACCGCATGCTGACCCACCTGTTTGGCGGCCCAGGCAACGCCACGACCGTGGTTGCCATCTGTGGTGGTGGCGAATGTCATCGGCTCCTTGATGGTGCGTTTGATGAGATCGAAGGAGAAATCCTCGATGGCCACCCCGTACTTTTCACAGAGCAAGTTGGCGATGGCATAAACGCCACCCAGCATCTTGAAGGCGTTGAGGCCAAAGCGCTTTGACTCGTCCTTGACCAATATATTTTTCACCCCGATATAGGCGGCCAGATCTTTCAGGTCGCACAATGGGGTCGGTTCATAACCGGCCAGTTTTTTATGAAAAACGCGAGCCTTTTGTGCTTCGGCGCGAGAAAACAGCGGAGATGGCTCGGCGGTAAAAAAGCGGTTATCGGCAATATCCATCTTCAGCGAAAATTGGGACATGCTTACCTCACTAGGCGTTACCTGACAAAGAGCTGCCTCGCCGGGAGATCCGTTATTCAGATACCACGGGGAGAAAACTCGAAATAATGAATTCGACAGTATGGGCAGGATGAATATTCACCCTGCCCTGCCGTTATTTATTTCACCCGCTTTTGCGCCTCTTTAATCAGATTTTCCAGAGTTTCTGCCGGGGCGGAAAATTTACGGGCCATGATCATGGCGGCGATAATATAGGGCTTCCAGCTCGCCTCTTTGTAAGTGTCGATACGGTATTTCTCGAATACCCCTTCGGTCACTTCGCCCTCTTTGCAGGAGACGCCGGAAATATCGGCCGGTAGGCAGTGCATATAGAGCGCCTCGCCCCCCTTGGTGAGCTTCATCATCTCCTCAGTGCAGTGCCAATCCTTGTGCTTGGCGTTCTGCTCAAGGCAGTGTTTCTCCAGCTCTTTGAGGCCGGCGTGATCATTGGCGCGCAGCAACTCGGTGCGCTGCTCCATCACCTTGTAGGGGGCCCAGGACTTGGGATAGACGATATCGGCATCCTTGAAAGCCTCTTCCATGGAGGTGACCTGACGGAAGCTGCCGCCGGAGGCCTTGGCGTTCTCTTTGGCCACTTCGATCACATCCGGGATCAGGTCATACCCTTCCGGGTGGGCCAGGGTCACGTCCATACCGAAACGGGTCATCAGACCAATGATGCCCTGGGGCACGGAGAGCGGCTTGCCGTAGCTGGGGGAGTAGGCCCAGGTCATCGCAATCTTCTTGCCCTTGAGGCTCTCCAGGCTGCCGAAGTGCTCCTGCAACCAGGCGAGATCAGCCATGGACTGGGTCGGGTGATCAATGTCGCACTGCAGGTTGACCAGCGCCGGACGCTGGGGCAGCACTCCCTTCTCGAACCCTTCATCCAGTGCGGCGCCCACTTCGCGCATATAGGCGTTACCGGCACCGAGGAACATGTCGTCACGGATCCCGATGGCATCGGCGCAAAACGAGATCATGTTGGCGGTTTCACGGACGGTTTCGCCATGGGCGATCTGGGATTTGCCCTCATCCAGATCCTGCTGGGCCAGGCCGAGCAGGTTCAGGGCAGAGGCGTAAGAGAAGCGGGTTCGGGTGGAGTTATCGCGGAAAACCGAGATACCGAGCCCGCTGTTAAACAGTTTGGTGCAGATATTTTCGGCGCGCAGGGTCTTGAGGGATTCGGCCAGTTTCAATACCAGCTCCAGCTCCTGAGGCGTTTGCTCCCAGGTCAGCAGAAAATCTTTTTCATGCAGGTTGGATTTGAGTGCTCTGATCTCTTTGATTAATTCGTTAACTGCTTTCATCGTTCGCCCCAATCATTGGATGAGATATGGATAGCTCCCCTTTCACTCACGATGTCACCAGCATCCCGGTTGTGGGTGAGCGCGTCGGTTAGCGTCGATATGAGGCAATCAATAACCGTGCCAAACCAATAAAATGCAGGCAGATATTAATAAATGGCAAAAGTGTGTGATGCCACCCACAAAATCAGCGGCTATTTCAGCGATTTAATCCATAAAAAGGTGAGCGGATCAGCCAAGCCATAAAATAGCCGAGTGATAATAATCAGAGGCGATATCTCGGCATCGGTGAGAATTATCATCAAAGGTCAGTTTCAGGGGCTGAAATGATATCGACGGGGCTGTTGTTATCATTATGATAATGCCCGCAACACCTTTTCTCTTGGAATGATCTCTCCAGCGTTGACACTGCTGCTATCTCGCTTCCCCTGCACTCCCGTATCGCCTCTCGCCTTATCTTCCGGCCACATCGCTGGGCGCGGTTGGCCCAAGGAGCTAACGTGAATACGCCAGCTGCGCATCTGTCTCGGATGCTCAGAAGAGCCCGACGTTCACTGCCACAACTGCGCGGAAGAACCTGCATGACTTACATCTTTGAGGGATTATCTATGTCCAGGAATGCTGCTCTGCTCATCACCCTGACCCTGCTCGGGATCGCCCCTGCCTACGCCATCAGCGCCAAATATGCCGAGCAACTGGAGCGATCCGGTTGTACCCAGGTTACCGAGGCGCAGGGCTGTGACATTCACAAAACCAAAGCGGAAAATGCCAAGGCGGGATTTGGCGCGGCCGCCCCGGCCGCGAAGGGCGGTCTGAATCTGAGCTATGAGCAGAAGCTGGAGCGCTCGGGCTGCACTCAGGTGAGCGAGCTCAATGGCTGCGATATCAACAAAACCAAGGCTGAGAACGCAGCTGCCGGTGTTGGCAATGCTCCGGCCGCGGCAACCAGCGCCAGCCCCTATGCGGGCAACTGGATCGCCACCTTCCCCCAAACCGGCGCCACCGTGGCCAATATCCGCATCGATGGCAAGGATCAGGTGTGGGTCAACGACAAGAAGGTCAATGCCAAGAAATCAGATGGCGCGCTGGTGTTCAAGGATGGCATGGTCATCTACACCATTCAGGGGGGTCGCCGCATCAAGGGTGAAGATGGCTGGGTCGATAATGATGCCGGCACCAAGGGGCCCATCAAGGCCAAGTAAACAGCTGACCACGAAATGACGGGGAGAGCGGGCTCCCCGTTTCACCCCTGATTGCCCATCGCGTCCAATGACCAGCTCCGCCAGTGAGGGGCCAGAATCAATACCTCCTGCTCCAGCCAAGTCCCGTCTGTGATCAGTTTCTCAAGCCAGGGAACGCCTGCCGGCGTGCCATGACCATCAACCTGCTCAGCCTGCATCGTCACACGCCAGGGCACCTTGCCACTGTCCGTTGCAAAGGTGCGCACCGGACGGGCGTAGTGATCCAGATAAGGCCGCAGCTCACAGGGAAGCCATAGCATGGCCGGTCGATTTAGCTCACGCGCCAGCTCGATGGCAATATCGATACCCCGTTGATCGAGATCGCCAAAATGGGCCCACTGCACGCCCACAGGCAGCAGCGGGATCAGCTGTTTGGCCAGGGTGGTATTGCGACCGGGGACAAAGAGCAGCAGTTGCCCGGGTTGCAGCGGGTAGTCGACAAAGGCCCCCTTGTTCTCCACCGTAATGATCCGCTCCCCCTGCCAGCCGATGGCCGCCAGCGTGTCCAGAGTCCGCTCCGGCAACGCCAACTCTCCCAACAACGCCATCATTGCAGTCATATCGTGCTGCTGACCCTGCAGATCGACCAGTGAGAGCGGTTCGAGGGTACGGATGCGGATCACCTCATCCTGCGTGAGCGACAATTCCGCAAGCAGTGGCGCGGCAAGGGATGCTGACCGCGGATGCTTGCTGTCCCCCTGCCAAAGGGCATAAAAGCAGGCCTGATTGAGCCGTGCAGGCAAACTCACTCCCATTCGTTGCAGCTGCTCCCCCTTGTCCGGTTCGGGGGGCGCAGCCCGTGCCAGTTGTCCGGTCAGATAAGTCCGCCCCGCGTCGGTCAACGCATAATGAGCACCTCGGCCAACCGGCTTGATCCCCGCCACTGCCTGCAACAGATCCTTCAACTCGCGGCCATGCCGACTCTCAAGGGAGCAGCCCTTTCCGTTCTGGCTATCGAGCAACCATGCACACAAATCCTGTACCCGCACCTCATCAAACAGCGACATCATCACTTCTCCATGTGGCTTCATATGACGAAGTAGAGGTGATTTTCCCTGTCATTACCGTGACCGGCTTCGCAAGCGGTTCTTATCAGCCCCGCCATGCATGGCCCGTTACTGGTAAACCCGCCACAAAGGGCGCAAGCTGGTTTGATATAGAGATACGTTGCGCTCTTCGCGACACGACAACGAGACACCCGCTTTCACAAGGGCTTGCCATGACCGACGCCACAGACCCATTGCCATCCTCTTCCTGGCATCTTTCGGATATCCGCGAGCTGGCGCACCTGCTGACTCTGGCGCTGCCCGCCGCGGTAGAGATCACCGAAGCGGTACATCAGGCGGTACTGAGCGGTATGGGGCTCAAGGGACGGGATGAGGGAAAAACAGCCGGGATCACCGGGCTGGTCTACAAGGGGGTACATGGCACCGCCAACACCCTAAGCAGCGGTATCAACCAACTACTCAGCAGCCTGCCAGCCACACCGCCGCCCCACCAGATCCCCGAAACCCCGAAACGTGCAGCCCTGATCGCCACGCTCAACGGCATGTTGGGGGACAAGCTGGTCGAGCACCACAATGCCCTCGCCACCCCCATGACACTGCGCTATCAGGGCAAGCCCCTCGATTGGCAAGCGATGCCAAAGGATCTACCCCGCGAGGGACGGGTGCTGCTGATGATCCATGGCCTCTGCATGAACGATCTGCAGTGGCAGACCGAGCATCAAGGCAAGCCGGTCAATCACGGAGAGCAACTTGCCAACGCGCTTGGCTATCAGCCTCTTTACCTGCGCTACAACTCGGGCCTGCCCATCGCACAAAACGGGCAGCAACTTGCTCTGTTGCTGGAGCAGTTGCTCGCCCACTGGCCGGGAGAGCTCAAAGAGATAACGATAATGGGCTATAGCATGGGGGGACTGGTTGCACGCAGCGCCTGCCACCATGCCGGCGTGGCCGGGCTCACCTGGCCTGCGCACCTTGCCAACCTGATATTTCTCGGCACACCACACCACGGCGCACCGCTCGAACATGCAGGTCACTGGCTGGAACAGTTGTTGCCCGCTACCGCCTACTGCGAACCCTTCGTCAGACTGGCGCGGCTGCGCAGTGCAGGCATCAAGGATCTGCGCCACGGCAAGGTGATCGATGAAGTGGCCCAACCCGAGCCCGCCGTGCCCTTGCGCGATCCCCGCGTTCCACTCCCCTTACCCTGCAGCGTCAACTGTTATGCCATCGCCGCGACCACTGCCGCCAAGCGCAGCCTGCTGGCCGACCGGCTGATTGGCGATGGACTGGTGCCGCTACGCAGTGCCCTCGGTCAGCACAACGAAGCGCGCCATCAGCTGGCTTTTCTTCCTGCCCATACCCTGATTGTCTATCGCACCAGCCATATGGCCCTGCTCGCCAACCCGCAGGTTGGCCAGCAACTGCTGCGCTGGCTCAGCCCCTTGCAGTTATAGCGAGCTGGCTATTAAAGCAACAGAATGCTGGTTCACACAGGAGCCCTGTGGCACTCTGGGACGTCAAAGGGAAGACCCACACTGACACTTGATGTGTCCCCACTGCAAAGGAGCGCCACCGATGGCCAAAGCAAGCAAGAAAGAGATCAAGAAGAAGATCGCCGCTCGTCTTGAGAAAATTGCCAAGCATGAAGGCAAGATCAAGAAGCTGAAGAAGGCCCTGAAGTAGGGCCCACCGCATAAGAAAAACCGCCAATAGGCGGTTTTTTCATCCCCCTTTCGCCCCTTTACCATCTTTTGATACCAATGGCCTTGATGTAAACGCCTCAAGCGCACCTCAGCAGAACAACCCGACTGAAGCCACGCACGTTCTCATCGCTGATATTTGGTCTAACAGCGCCAATCGGGCGCCGCGCGCGCCCATGCCAGCAACTACCTTCAACGGAGTGTTTGATATGAGCCAGCAGTGGAGCGCCATATGTACTCTTACACCCTCACCTTCAAGGAAGATGTCGATCGCCTGACCGCCCCCGAGCAGGAGATCACCTTGCAGAGCCCTGCCCAGGCGGGGGATTTTATTATCCTCTCCGACGGCAGCCGCCATCAGGTGATGTTTGTCACCCACCGCGCCCACTACAGCAGCCTCTATCTCGATAAAGGGGTCAGGGTGCCACAGAGTTAGTGGCTATCTCCTTCAATTGATGGGGCTGAGTGAAATATTCACGCCGTTGACATAATAATCATCGCATCATGTCAATGTTCCTTTATCTCTATCACGATATATCTGAGGAAGCGCGATGAAAAAATACAACATTGTCTTATATCAAATTCAATTTATTTAGCCACGAAAAAGCAAATCATACATCACAAAAACGAACCACCATCACTCAATATAATTGACCACACCCTTGGTGCGTTATAACAATTACTTTGCTGAACATATTTATTCGCAAGTCATTATTAGTGATGGAGTTATCACAATGAATAAAGTTATCTTACCCATAGCATTAATTACCTGTGCCACGCTCGCTCACGCAGAGTCCAGCACTATTATCAACGGTCTGGATTTTGGTCCATTAGCTCAGTTGGCTGGCACATGGAAAAGCACCGATGCTGGTGGTGTAGATGTAGCACCCGGCCAGGAGGGTAGCAACGTTGGCAAAGGGGGGCCGGCAGTGGAACCCTTTTACGAAGTCATTACTTTTGAACCGGCTGCCGATGCTAAAAATGCCAGCGAACAATATCTGGTAGCCATGTATTACAAACAGGAAGTATTCAGAAAAAGCGATAATGGGAAATTTCATGACCAACGCGGTTATCTGATTTATGACAAGACCAATCAGCTTGTTTACAACTCATACTGTATACCTCGTGCAGTCTGTGTGGTCACTGAAGGCAAAGCGGGTAACAAAATCGAGTTCAAGACGGGCAAGCGCGGTATTGCGGAAAGTAATTATATGACCATTAATGATTCCACCACGGATTTCTCGATGACTCTGGACTTCTCAGAGAAAGATCTCCTCAAATACAGTCAAACCACCAACCTGATGGTGTATGGCAAGCCATTCGCACACTCCGATAGTGCATCCCTGACCAAAACCAATTGATGTTTCATGGCCAAGGTATTCATTACCTTGGCTTTTTATATTCGTCGATAATCTATCCTGATGGCATCCCTATCCCACTCGGGATTGAGCACACCGGCATACCAGAGTGTCAGAATGACATCCATCTGATTGTTATGCTTTACAACCTTGCCGCTCTTACAGGCCGAGATCACTTCCAGCCATAACTGCTCGGGATTGATCGGTTTGGTAATATCCTTGTGTGACAATAAATCAATGGCAGCCAACACATATGCTCTGGTTTTGGTCGCAGCTACATAATGAACTGGCATGATGCAACTGATACAACCAAGACTGCAAAGAGTCAAAAAAGTTACCTTTGGATTATTTTTGAATTTTCCTGTACTGATATCACCACCAAATGCTTCAGCAATAGCCATATCCCAGGCGGTGGCATGCCCATAATTTTTCTGCACCATCAGATGAACAGCTCTCAGCGCTGCACCACCATATTTACCATAGATAATCATCACTAATCCTTCCGTTTGCCCCATAGTAAGGCCGAACAGGCGAGATAAGCTAAAATAAATATCAATCACGATCATCGATTTTTTCCATTGATAACAAATCCATTTTTAGCTGAATGAAATATTGATCCATATCAATGTTATATCTTTATCTACCGAAAGGCTGACTGGTCGATGTCAGCCTTCCAATATCATTCATCAACATCTATTTTCGTGTATAAACGGGTTCACCCGGCCTAGAGCACCTCTATTTTTACTTTGATAATCCCGTCGCGAATATTGCCAATGGTACTAAAGGCCGATTTGGAGAGATCGATAATACGCCCGCTTTTAAAGGCGCCACGATCATTGACCTTGACTACCACGCTCTTGCCGTTGGCGAGGTTGGTGACCCGCACCATGGAGCCGAAGGGCAATTCCATATGGGCGGCGCTATTGAGGTTGTTGCGATAGATCTCGCCGCTGGCAGTCTTTTTGCCGTGATAGCGGTCGGCATAATAGCTGGCATAGCCGGTCTCGCTATAGCCGCGCCAGCTGCCGCCGTGGCTCTCGTCATAACGGCTGCTACAGGCCGCCAGCAACAGGTAAAGAGATAACAGCAGCCCTTTCTGGATATGTTGCACCTTTCCCCTCTCCTCTCTTCTTCTTTCCACTCTGCGCTATTTTTGCATCTTCGATGCTGCCGGTGACGCTTGCGACACGCTTGCAGGCGGTAGATCTCACCTTGCCATAGCTCCAAGGCACTCACCATGTTACTCGCCTTGTTGTCAGGCAGCAGCGACCGTGCGGCTACTTTGCCATATCTTCCATGTAAAAAGGGAGGCAAATGCCTCCCTTTCAACTAGTTACCGGTCATCCCTTGTCGGGATGGGCCAGAGACTTCTCAGGCAATCAGCTTGTCGTCGGCAAAGCCGAAGCCACGCAGGCCCACCACATGCACATGCTCGTGCTTGCCCTGCACCTTGCGGATGAGCTTGTAGGTGGTGCCCTTCTCCGGGCTGATGTTCTCGGGCGCCGCGATAAGCAGCTGCATATCCTGCCGCTCGCACAGCTCGAACAGGGTGGCGATGGATTTGCCATCCAGACGGGCCGCTTCGTCGAGGAACAACAGGCGGCAGGGGGCGATATCCTTGCCGCGCAGACGGCGGGACTCCTCCTCCCAGCTGATCAGCACCATCAAGAGGATGGCCTGACCGGTACCGATCGCCTCGCCGGTGGAGAGCGCGCCGCTCTCGGCACGCAGCCAGCCATCGGCCCCGCGCTGCACCTCGATCTCCAGCTCCAGATAGTTGCGATAGTCGAGCAGCACGTCGCCCATCACCTGATAGCTGCGATCCCCCTGCTCGATCTGAGGATTGAGGCGCTGGAACAGCTTGGCCATCGCCTCGGAGAAGCTGAGCTCCTTGTCGGCGAACAGATCGTTGTGCATGGCGGTTTGATCGGCCAGCGCCGTCAGCAGACGGGTGTGGGCCTCGCGGATATTGACGTTGAGGCGCACCCCGCGCACCAGACCGAAGGCAATGTTCTGCAAGCCCTGATTGAGCACCCGGATGCGGTTCTGCTCGCGGCGGATGATGTTGGTGATCTTGGCCGCCACTTCGTGGGAGGAGAGCGACAGATGGGTTTCCCGCTGCTTGAGCTCGTCAGCCAGACGGGCCAGCTCGATCTCCATCTCCTCGATCGCCTCGACAGGATCATCGGAGCGGATGATGTCGTTGCGAATGCGATCCTTGAGGTAACGGTAGACCTGCACGTAGAAGGCCACCTTCTGCTCGGTGCTACGGTTGCCCTCAGAGAGACGCAGCGCATCGCGCAGGGCCTCGTCGTGGGCCACTGCCACCCGCAGGGCGCCGAGGGCCTTGTCCGACATGGAGCGCAGCTCGTCGCTGTCTAGGTACGCCAGCTCGCGCTTGTTTAAACGCTTCTCGACGTCGGTCTCCCGCGCCAGCCGCACCACCCGCGACCAGCTCGCCTTGTGGCCCACCAGAGATTTACGGGCGCTGTAGTAATCCTTGCCTTCGAGCTTGAGACGACCGCCAAGGGATTCGATCTCGCGCTTGGTGACCTGCAACTGGGCCTCGGCGCTGGTGCGACGGGAACGGGTGCGGATCAGCAGCTCTTCGATCTCTTTCTTGTGGGCGCGCGCCTTCTCTTCCATGTCATCAGAGAGGGTCAGCCCCATGGCCGCCAGCTCCTGCTCGAACTCGGTCAGGGTCTGGCGCTTGGCCTCGACGCTGGAGTTGAGGGCGGTGCGCAGTTGTAGCGCCTCGGTGTGGCGCAGGGCAATCTGCTTGTGCTGCTCGCCAGCGGTGCGGGCGGCAAGCTCGGCCGCTTTCAGCTTCTCTTTGAGTCGCTCGCTCATCTCGGAGGCCTTGCCCAGCAGGTCTTGCGCATCCTGATAGGCAAAGTGTGGCAGACGGGCCACCAGCTGATCGAGGGCGTAGCAACGGCGCTTCTGCTCGGCCAGCTGGTCGCTCACCTCATCATAGGCTGCCTGCAGCGCGGCCAGATCCTGCGGATCCTGACGCAGCACCTGCACCATGGTTTCCAGCTTCTCCAGCGACTTGCCGTGTTTGGCGATAAAGGCTTCGGCCTGTTTCAGGGCTTCAACATCGGCGTGAGCCGCCTCGAGGCGGGCCGCCAGCTCTGTCTCGGCAAACAGGTGAGCAAAGGGCAGCATGCCCTGCACCAGCTGGATATGGCGAGTCAGCTGGGCGCCGGCAGCTTTGGCCTCGGCCAGCTGCTTGTCGCACTCACCGATGGCACCTTGCAGCGCGCGCAGTTCGGCCTGCTTGGCCTGCACTTCGGCTTCGGGGTCGGGGCGGAAGGCGATATCCAGATGCTGGCCGATAAAGTCGCGGAAGTGACCGTAGAGACGGTGGTACTTCTGCTGCTCAAACGCAGCCTTGGCGTAACCCTCGATCAGCCCTTCGCGCTCAAGGTCGAGCTGCTCGATCCGTTTTTCCCGGGCGGCGCGACCAAACAGCGGCAGCTCGGGGTAGCGGGAGAAACGCACCTGACGCTTGCTGGTGCGCACCAGCACGGCGTCCCCCAGCTCATCGGCTTCCACCAGATCCTCGTCAAAGGAGTCGGGGTTGCCCTGAATCAGGTAGATATCTTCCGGGCAATCTTCCAGCTTTTTCAGCCGCTCGATGGCGCCCTCAAGGTCGAGCACCACCAGGGCGCTGCGAGCCGGGCCGTAGAGTGCGGAGTAGTAAGGGGCATCGTCGATGGAGATGTCGTCGTAGACATCGGAGAGCAGCACGCCCCCCACCTGCTCGGCGATGCGAGCCAAGCGCGGATCCGCCTCCCCAGCGCCCAGCTGCAGGTTGCGAATTTGCAGCTCCAGCGCCTGTTTCTGCGCCGCGATGCGGTTGCTCTCCTGCTCGAACTCGCGCTCCTTGTCGAGCACTGTCTGCATACCGGCCGAAAGCTCTTCGGCGGTAGTCAGCGGTAAACCGCTCTGCTCGCGCAGCTGCTCGAGCTTTTCAAAGGATTTCAGCCAGCGCGGCGCCAGCTTGGTCAACTCCGCAATATCACGGCCGAGCTGGGTGCCCTGATGCTCGAGGCTGGCGCGGCGCTGGTTCACCTCAGCCTGCTGCTCGGAGAGCTCCTCCTGACGGGTGCGCTGGGCTTCGAGGAAGATCTCCAGCTCATCGCTGCTGGCAATCAGCTGGCCAGAGGCCTGCTGCAGCTCGTCACGCAGCTTGAAGAGACTCTTCTGGCTTTCGCTCTCTTTCTCGAGGCGAGCCAGCGCGGCGCGCAGCCCCTGCCCCTGGGCAATGCGAGCCTTGTCTTCGATGTGACGCTTGAGCAGCGCCTGGGCGGTGGGCCAGGCGGCCTCGCGCACTGTTTCCGGAGCGATGCTGAGCAGCAGCGCCAGCGCCGCTTCGTGCTCGGCCACTGCCGCCTTGGCCAGCGCCAATTGCTGTTCTGCCCCCAGCACCCGGCTGGTGAGGCTCTGCTCGGCGGCGCGGAACTGGTGCAGGGTGTCGCTCGCCTGTTCGGCGGTGAGCCCCGACAGCTCGCACTGCTCGCGGGCAGCCTCCAGCGCCTGCACCGCCTGACGGTACTGGATGGCGCGGGTCTGCTGGATATCGAGCGCCTGCTGGTAGTCGGCCAGCTGGGTCTTGAGGCTGTCTACTTCTGCCTGTGCCAGCTCCTTGCGCTCTTCCACTTCCAGCAGCTGGCCGTGGATCTCCTCCACCACCGCCTGCTGCTGTTCGAGTTTGTCAGAGAGATCCGCCAGATCGGCGCGGTACATCTCGATCTTCTTCTGCAAGCTGACAGCCGCCATCACCTTGGCCAGATGCTCGGAGGCAGACTCCA
This sequence comes from Aeromonas sp. 603079, assembly GCF_049172135.1. NCBI lineage: Bacteria > Pseudomonadati > Pseudomonadota > Gammaproteobacteria > Aeromonadales > Aeromonadaceae > Aeromonas > Aeromonas sp. 603079. Next base: position 183,176 of record NZ_JAAKPX010000006.1, read on the forward strand.
GCTCGTCGGTCAGCAGTTTCTCGCGGTTGGTGAGCTGCTCCACCTCGTCGGCCAGATAGATGGCGCGCTGCTTCTCTTCGGCCAGAATGCGGCGCTTGTCGGCCAGCTCCTGGCGCGCCTTGAGGGCCAGCTCGGAGAGGCGGCTCTTCTCGGCGGCGTTGCGCACATAGTCGGCAGCCACATAGTGGGTGGTTTCGGTGATCAGGTTCTTGAACAGATCCCGCTGCCCCTGGGTTTCCTTGATCGCTTCCAGCGTGCGGCGGTTTTCATAGATGGCCGCCTCCATGTCTGCAAACGCCTTGCGCACGCCGGAGTTCTCCGGCAGCAGGTATTCGCGCAGGGAACGGCTGATGGACGAGGAGATGCCGCCGTAGAGGGAAGCCTCGATCAGGCGGTAGAACTTGCCGCGATCCTTCTGGTCACGCAGCTTCTTCGGGGTGATGCCGAACTCGAACATGAAGTTGTGATAGTCGGTCACCGTATTGAATTTGGCGACTTTCAGCGCCCCCAGCTCGGCGGCCGCTCCTTTCAGGTCGGTAAAGGCGCGCACCCGCCCCTTGCCGCCATCGAGCTTCTCCAGCAGCAGATCGGTCGGCGCCAGATTCTCCGGCACATCCACCAGCGCAAACGGGGTGATGTTGACCTTGTTGTCGCGGTTGGCCACCTGTTCGAGGTGAACGCCGACCCAGATCCGCTGTTCGCGGCTGTTCATCACTTCCAGCAGGGAATAGCAGTGGCCGCGCTGCAGCTTGCCGTAGAGCCCCTTGTCACGGGAGGCGCTGCTCGATCCCGCTTCCGTGGTGTTGCGGAAATGGAGCAATGACTGGTCGGGGATGAGCGCCGCGATAAAGGCCGCCATGGTGGTGGACTTGCCCGCGCCGTTGCCGCCGGAAAGGGTGGTAACCAGCTGGTCGAGATCGAAGGTCCGGGCAAAGAAGCCGTTCCAGTTGACCATGGTCAGGGATTTGAACTTGCCTCGCACCGGTTATACCTCCAGATCCAGTTGTTCTTCATCGAGATCCGCCTCGATGTCATCAAAGAGCGAGTCGCTGCTCGGCATTTCGTCGTCGTGGAAGATGGCTTCACCCTCCTGGATCATCCGCAGTTGAACGGCGCGCGGATCTTCATCGGAACGCACGTCGGCGGCGAAACGGAACACCGATTCGTTGACCCGGAATTTATCCCCGTTGCCAAGGGCGGTGATCATGCCAAGGCGGCGCAGACGGCGCATGGAGGTACGGATCTTTTCGAGCAGCTTCTTCTTGTCGAGATCGGTACCGCCGGAGCGGCTGTTGACCATCCGCAGCAGCTGCTTCTCGTCGGCGAGGCTCAGCACCTCTTCTTGCAGCTCGGCCATGGCGAACACCCCTTCCGAGGCGAGACGATCCGGGCTCAGGTAGAGGTAGCAGAGCACCTTGCCCACCAGCATATCGAGCTCGGAGAGCACAGTGGTGCCGATGTCGGAGCTCGGGCGCGGACGCAGGTAGAAGAAGCCTTCCGGCGCCTTGATCAGCTCCACCTGATAGCGGCCGTAGAAGATCTCCAGTTCGCTGTGATATTCGACCAGCGCCGAATGCTGCTCAAACTCGTCGGCACTGATGTGGCGGCCGGAGCGCAAGGCGGTGTCGATGCGCGGAAACAAGGGGTTGGCAATCGCCTCTGCGAGCCGCAGCGGCAAGGGAAACTCAGTATTGATCAATGACATAGGCCTGAACCTTGGATCCAGCTTGGTTAATGGGTTTCCATGCGGGTTGGCGATGCAGCTCGCGCTCGCCGCTGGCATGGCCCAGGCGCACGGCCTGGTCGATCAGAAGACGCGCCACATCGAAGTGGGCATGAGCCGGGTAGTCCAGCAGGTATTCCCGCAGCACGTCGGCCAGATCCAGCTGCTGGCCCTGCTCGGGGTAGCGGGCCAGATAGCGCTCGATACGCTCGGCCAGCTCCTGGTTGATATCCACCATCTCGACATACTCCATCTCGAGGGGCACCTCACCGGTTACCTCCTCGTCGTGGATAGCGATGGTTTCGTCGCGCAGCTCCAGCAGACGGGGCTCTTCGGCCACCCGCAGCTGCCAGTTGTGTTGCTCGAAATTGCGGATGGACTCGCGCAGCCGCTGGCTGAAGGCGCGGTTCTTGTCCATGTCGATGGCGTTGCGGATAAATTTGTGGACGTGTCTGTCGTAGCGGGACCAGAGCTCGATGCACTGCTGACCCCAGCTGGTGATGACGTCAAGACGACCTTGCAAGGCGTGAGTCAGCTCCTCGACGTGGAACAGATCGTCGCGCCCCTGCGCCGCTTCCTGAATATTGAGCAGCCCCGCTTGCAGACGGTGGCCGGCAGCGTCCAGGGTATCCTGCAGCTCGCGCAGGGTCTGGCCGGTCTCGTGCAGCAGCTTTTCACAACTGTGAATGGCATCGACCCAGTTCTGGGTCAGCAGGGCCGCGATCTCGCTTTTGACCTGATTCTGCTGCTCATCCATGGCGCGCTGGGTGAGATCGATGCGCCCCAAGGTCTCTTCCAGCGAGAAGGTGAGGCGCGGCAGCACCTCGGCATCCCACTGCTCGCGGGTGTTGGTTTCAAGCGCCGCCTTGCGGGCGGTGTCGAGCTCGGCAGCCAGGTGCTCGAGCAGAATGGAGAGCTTGATGGAGTCAACCTGACGCTGATCCATAAAGAAGTCGACGATGCTCACACCCAGACGCGACAGGCGGTAGAGGCTCTCCCCCGCCACCATGTCGGTGTTGAAACGCGACAGCAGCTGCTGACGAATGAGATCGTTGATGGCGTTGTTGGCGCGACCGGTGAGGGTCTCGTCCATCTGGCCGAAGGCGCTGCTGACATAGCCAAAGGCATCGTGCAGCGCCGCTTCCGACAGGTCCGACTCATCTTCGGACAGGGTCTTGATTGCAATCAGAAAGGCCAGCCGGTCGGTCGGCAGGCTCAGCGCCAACCCCTCCTGCCTGACCCATCCCACCATCTCTGGCAGGGTACGGGATGTACTCATCATGATGTTGTCATCTCGTTGTTGTATTGGGCGCAAAATCATGCGCGCGGCTACATCCGGTAGCATCGAAAACATGGTTCACATCGACGTGAACAGCGAGCAATCAGCTGGCCGGCTTCTGGGCCATCACATGGATATAGCGGCCGAGGGCGACAAAAGGCTCCTGACGGCAATATTGCTGCTCCATGGCCAGCAGATCGTCGAACTTCTCCACCTGATCCTGCTTGTGACGCATATAGTCGTGGATGACCCGCACCCCCGTCTTGCCGATGATGCGCAGCCCCCCGCGACCAATCCAGTCATAGACCAGCTCCGGCAATTGGGGATTGGTGGGCGTAAGCGCTGTCTGCCGCTTCTTGCGAAGGCCAAGGCGCACATAGTCAAAATTGCCCACCACCAAGCTCTGGAACAGCAAGCCATGACGGTTGTAGAAAAGCAGCGACAGTATGCCCCCGGCATTGACGAAAGGGAACAGACCCAGCAAGGTCTGGCGCGGCTCGGCGAGCCACTCCAGCACCGCATGGCAGAGCACCAGATCAAAGGTACCGGTCACGTGTTGCTTCAGATCCTGAATGGGGCAATGGATGAGACGGATTTTGTCTTCCAGCCCCTTCTCGGCGATCTGGCTGCGGGCCAGTTCCAGCATTTCTGCTGACAGATCGCACAGCTCCACCTGATGGCCCATGGCCGCCAGCTTCTGGGCGAAATAACCAAACCCGCCCCCCGCATCGAGGATGCGCAGCGGTCGGTTGCCAAGGCGGGCCAGGCAGGCTTCGATGTCGCTCCAGACAATGGTGGTGCGGATGCGCCCCTTGGTGGAGTCGTAAATGTTGCGGGCGAACTTGTCGGCGCGCCCGTCAAAACTCTGATCGTGCTTCAAGGAGAAACTCAACATTAGCGCCACAGGGTTGTGGCCATCCCAAAAAAGAGAGGTATTCTGTCACATCCCGAATTTGCTGAAAACTCAAGGAAGTGTCTGTCGTGTTTGTGCTCAAAAAGTGGCTGGGTCAGCTGTTGATGCCGCTCCCCTTCTCCCTCTCCCTGCTGCTGGTCGCCCTGCTGCTGCTCTGGTTCACCCGTTTTCAGAAAACCGGCAAGCTGCTGGCCACCCTCTCGCTGCTCATTGTGGCGCTGATGGGGATGCGGCCGGTGAGCTATGAACTGGCCCGCGGGCTGGAACAAACCTTCCCGCCATTCGAGGTGAGCCAGCATCCCAACATCGACGCCATCGTGGTGCTCGGCAATGGCCATGTCAGCGATCCGGCGGTGCCCGAGCGCTCCTGGCAAAACAATATTGCACTGGCTCGCACCCTCGAGGGGGTACGGCTGGCCCAGGCGTATCCGCAGGCAGAGCTTGTCTTTTCGGGCTATGTATCGGGAGATCCCCTCTCCAATGCCGAGGTCAATGCCCGGATGGCCGAGAGTCTCGGCATTCCCCGCGCGCGGATGACGTTGTTTGAAAACAACAAAGACACTCATGATGAGGCGGTCAGTATCAGTCGCCATCTGAAAGGAAAAGAGGTGGCGCTGGTCAGCTCGGCCACTCATTTGCCGCGTGCCATGGCCCTCTATCAGGGTCAGGGACTCAAGGCCGTGCCAGCCCCCACCGACTACACCGCCAAGCAGAGCCAGGTACCCCAGCCCCTCTACAGTTATTTACCCAAAGGGCGTTATCTGATGTATTCCGAAGCTGCCATCCACGAATGGATTGGGGTATGGTGGGCTCGCTTGCGGGGGCAGGTTAACGAATGAGCGATCAAGCGTTTCATTCCTGATTTGGATCAGGAAAGCGAAAAAAAATTACGTCATTTACCGCCGGGTCAGCTATCTTGGGCTCGGTTCAATTCATATAATGTCGCGCAATCAAATGCCTAGGAGATATACAAGATGAGACAGCACCTGGTAATGGGGAACTGGAAACTGAACGGCACCAAAGCTTCTGTAGAAGCTCTGATCAAAGGACTGACCCCGGCTGCTGCCGCTCATCCTTCTGTGCAAGTCGCCGTCTGCCCGCCGGTTATCTTTTTGGGTCTGGTTGAGCAACTGACCGCTGGCAGCAAGATTGCCTACGGTGCCCAGAACGCTGACGTTCACGAGTCTGGTGCCTTCACCGGCGAAAACGCCCCCTCCATGCTGAAAGCCTTTGGTTGCACCTACTCTCTGGTCGGCCACAGCGAGCGTCGTACCCTGCACGCAGAGACTGACGACGTGGTTGCTGCCAAGTACGAAGCGATCCAGAAAGGCGGCCTGATCCCGGTTCTGTGCATCGGTGAAACTCTGGAGCAATTCGAAGCCGGCGTGACCAAGAACGTGGTTGAGACCCAGCTGAAAGCCGTTATCGACCGTTGCGGTATCGCCTCCTTCAACAACGCCGTTATCGCTTACGAGCCGGTATGGGCCATCGGTACTGGCAAGACTGCCACTCCGGAGATCGCTCAGTCCGTTCACGCTCACATCCGTCAGTACCTGGCCGGTTTTGATGCCGCTGTTGCTGCCAAAGTACAGATCCTGTACGGCGGTTCCGTCACTGGCGCCACTGCAGCCGACCTGTTCGGTCAGCCGGACATCGACGGTGGCCTGGTCGGTGGTGCGTCCCTGAAAGTGGACGACTTCTCCCAGATCATCGCTGGCGCTGCCAAGTAATCGTTGATTACGGCAAAGAGAGGGGCTCGTCCCCTCTCTTGTATCGCTTTTCCTATGGTGGCCCCCGCATCCCATATGAAAGCCGATATAGTAAAAGTGGCTTGTCTATTTAAACATTCGTATTTGACAACTCAGATCCAGAGGCACTCATGACCAAACAAATCAAACGTATTGGTGTTTTGACCAGTGGTGGCGACGCACCGGGTATGAACGCAGCCATTCGCGCCGTGGTTCGCGCCGGTTTGCATCATGGCCTGGAAGTTTACGGTATTTATGATGGCTACCTCGGTCTGCACCAGGATCGCATCGTCAAGCTAGAGCGTCACAGCGTCTCCGACGTGGTGAACCGTGGTGGTACTTTCCTCGGCTCCGCCCGTTTCCCTGCCTTCAAAGACCCCGCAGTGCGCGCCGAAGCGATCGAAAACCTGAAAAAACACGGTATCGATGCGCTGGTCGTCATCGGTGGTGACGGCTCCTACATGGGTGCCAAGAAGCTGACCGAAGAAGGTTTCCCCTGCATCGGCCTGCCGGGCACCATCGACAACGACATCGCCGGTACCGACTTCACCATCGGCTTTGATACCGCCCTGAACGTGGTTGTTGACGCCATCGACCGTCTGCGCGACACCTGCAGCTCCCATCACCGTATCTCCGTGGTCGAGATCATGGGCCGCCACTGTGGCGACCTGGCCATGTCTGCCGCCGTTGCCGGTGGTGCCGAATATGTGATCGTGCCGGAAGTAGCCTTCGACAAAGAGAAGCTGCTCAAGCAGATCAAGGAAGGCGAAGCCAAGGGCAAGAAGCACGCCATCATCACCATCTGCGAGCACGTTACCGACGTGAACGCCCTAGCGAAAGACATCGAAGCCCTGACCGGTCGTGAAACCCGCGCCACCATCCTGGGTCATATCCAGCGTGGCGGAGCCCCGACTGCTCGTGACCGCATCATGTCCAGCCGTATGGGTGCTTACGCCGTTGAGCAGCTGCTGGCTGGTCACGGTGGTCGCTGCGTCGGTATCCAGCGCAACGAGCTGGTACACCACGACATCATCGACTGCATCGAGAACATGAAGCGTCCGTTCGATCAGGAGCTTTACAACCTCTCCACCACCCTGTTCTAAGCCTCGCGGCTTTTTACCGGCTGTTGATGACAAAAACCCTCCATCGGAGGGTTTTTTAATATCTTACAAAAACGGGGGCATCGACACGCTGTGTGGCCCTCACCATACGGGTTGCCTGATTCCAACCCTTGCGCCATCTGACTGATCACTAGCCTTCCTCTCCTCACAGCAACCGGCTTCAGCCTACGAACAGAGTTCCGGTATTGTCGTGGATGTTTTATCACTGCGAACCGGATTGCGTTGATCTGCACTCTGTCGACCCTGAAACGAGCTTGTTCGGCCTCCTCGTCATACGCCGCTTTTTATGTCTCAATCTTGCAGAAGGGATTCAGATATCTCACCCAACCATGCTCCGGCGCAGCTCTCGTATTGCACTCACATGACTCACGCAGATGTACCGCCCACGCAAATCGCTGCTCGCACCCAGCCCAGCCAGAGGATACGCCTCTGGCCTATTGCGCACCTCACTCTTGCTGCGGCCATGTCTATACCGAGACCGACGGGAAAATTGGCGGTTATAAAACAGCCAGCTGCTACTCTGTATCCCCCCGATGCACCGCTCTCCTCCCTATGAACCCAGTATATTGCTGTAAAAATGCGGAGACTCCGGACTGATAAAGTGATGGTAAGACAAGGGCTGGCAACCAGATTGTCTCCATAGACTTCTTTTGGATGAGCTATCTACGTCAGGAATCGTCAAACTATGGCCTTACACACTTTTTATGGCCTCAATGGCACTGTTGCAAGGGTGAAAACTTATAAAACGCCACTAAAGCTCCATAAAAGACCCACCACCAAGCCAACCAACATCTCAACAACCAATTGAATTTAAATGAAATAATCATAAAAACAGAATCTTGAATGCCTACCATGCCAGAGCAGGTGATAAAATCAGCTCAATATGACAAAAACAGCCATTTCAACCAACCTGAAACATAAAATGGCTATTTTATCAATTTACACCTTGTTTTACCCCCTTGTTATGGTATCTTGACTACATCAACCAACAACTTAGGGAGAGAAAAATGAAAGAGTTTGTCGTTACTGCCGTTTTCACGGTGTTTTTCACCCTGGTTGCTGTCTCTCTGCCCTCACTGTCACAGTTCTGAGCCGGATAGAGAGGCATCAATCCGGACCGACCCTCTTTGCCATGTCTGTTTAATCGCCACCAACTGGCGCTTTTCAGTAATAATGCCGAGATGGTCAACATAGATATGATTTCATCACGTTGACGCTGTTTCTTTCGCCACAAGGGTGTAACCAGGATGGTTTAACCATATGGCTTGATGGAGTAGAACCAGCAGCAAATCATATCCGAGGGGAGCGAGGCTCCCCTTTTTGTTACCCGCCGTTTGACAATCCCCTACCCCGGCATCTACAACAGGCCGGTTAACGCCATACGGCCCATGCCCACAACTGATGTTTTCCCCTCCTGTGCTATCCATTCAACACAGCTAAATCCGTCAGCAATCTCTTGTGCACACCTTTGCTCTGATGCTTGTCCGGCAGATATAAAAAGCCCCCGCCATCATGGCAGGGGCTCGCGTTACGCAGTGTCAGCTCAGGGCTGTTATATCTCAGTCCAGCTCAAAGCAATTATGCCTTGTTCCAGCGCTCTGGGTCATATTCCGGGCTAAAGCGGTCAACAATGACAGCACAGGCCGCATCGCCGGTGATATTGAGGGAGGTGCGGATCATGTCGAACAGACGATCCAGCGCGAACAGCAGCGGCAACCCTTCGATGGGGATCCCGGCCGCCAGCAGCACGGCAACCACCAGGAAGCTTGGGCCCGGCACACCGGCCTGACCGATCGCCCCCAGAGTGGAGGTCACAATGATGGCCGCCCAGGCACCGACGCTCAGATCGATGTTGTAAACCTGCGCGAAGAAGATGGCGACCAGACCGTAATAGATGGCGTTGCCGCTCATGTTGATGGTGGCCCCCAGCGGCAGCACGAAGGAAGCGGTCGCGTTGGTCACTTTCAGATCATGCTCGCAGGTCTCCATATTGACCGGCAGGGTCGCCATGGAAGAGGCGGTGGAGAAGGCCACGATCTGCGGCTTCTTCATGGCAGAGAGGTACTTCATTACCGGCGTATTGGAGAACATCATCACCAGCAGCGGATAGACCACGAAGCCGAAGATGAGGATGGCAGCCACATAGACCACGAACAGCTTGAGTACCAGGGTCAGCACATCGAAGCCATAGGTACCGATGGCTTCCGCCATCAGACCGAACACCCCGAGCGGCGCGATGATCATCACCTTGTTGATCATCCAGACGAAGGCATCCACCAGGGTATTGAGCCCATCGACCAGTGGCTTGGCCCGCTCGCGCGGCTGTTTGGCCAGCGCAATGCCGAGGAACATGCAGAACACTAGGATCTGCAGGATGTTCGCTTCGTTGAGGGAGTTGAAGACGTTGGTGGGGATCATGCCAAGCAAGGTGGCGACTGCATCCGGCAGCGCCCCTTTATCGGCGTAGTCACCGCCAAACATGGAGGCGACGGAAGCGAAATCGACCCCGACACCCGGCTTGAAGATCTGCCCCATCACCAGCGCCAGCAACACGGCCAACGCTGAGGTCACGAGGAAGAAGGCCAGCGTAGCCGCACCGATCTTGCCCGCAGCCGGGCTGGCGCCCAGATTGGCGGCGCCGGAGAGGATGGCAACAGCCACCAGCGGGATCACCAGCATCTTGATCAGCTGGATAAACAGGGTACCGAGCGGTGCAAACACGGTGGCTTGTTCACCCATGAACGCGCCGACCACTGCGCCCAGTACCATGGCGACCACAACCTGGAAGCCGATGTTTTTAATGAGTCCTTTAGTTAACACAATATGTTCCTTTATGTAGCAAAATTCACACTTTTCCCAGTGCAATTAACCAAACAGGGGAATGAGCGGCTGCCCATTCCCCTGTTTGCGCGTGTTATCTCACATTTAATTGCTGTTTTAAATCAGCAAATCATTAACCTTGGCTATTAATAAGTTTGCGAAAAAGTGAAGATTCAAAGCGGTCTCGGCGATTTTTACCTCATCCCCCATGACAACTGGCAAAAGATTGTGCTAGTTTGGCTGCACAAACGTACACACAGGGATGTAAAGATGCTGAAAGTTAACGAGTATTTTGACGGAAATGTAAAATCCATCGGTTTCGAACAAAAAGGCGAGAAATCAACCGTCGGGGTGATGAATGCCGGTGACTACCTGTTCAACACCGCCGCCCCAGAACGGATGACAGTGATCAAGGGCGCCCTCACCATCCAGCTGGCTGATGAAGATGAGTGGCACACCTACAGCCAGGGTGAATCCTTCCTGGTGGCCGGTCACTCCTCCTTCAAACTGGAAGTGAAAACTCCTACTGCCTATCTGTGCGAATTTCTCGACTGATCAGGCCGGTTGAAGGGGAGCCCCCCCTTCAACCTTCTTGGGCAATCCCCAGCCCCATTATCTGTGTCCATGTCACAGCACCGCACATCCCCGCTTTCCATCCACGGCAAAAATCCTAGAATAAACAGACATAAACCATCACCGGATTGATGTCATGATCAGCGTGTTTGACCTGTTTTCCATCGGAATTGGCCCCTCCTCTTCCCATACCGTCGGCCCCATGCGTGCCTCTTATGCCTTCGTCCAGCAGCTCAAGCTGCAAGGGCATCTGCCACAGGTCACGCGGGTCGAAGTGGAGTGTTACGGCTCGCTGGGCCAGACCGGCAAAGGACACGGTACCGGCAAGGCAATCATTCTGGGGTTATCGGGCTTTGAACCGGAATCGGTCGATATCGATGCGATTCCCGCCATTCTGGCTCGAGTGGAAAAGGAACAGAGCCTGCAGCTGGCAGGCGAACAACCAAGCCATTTTCCCCGCACCGGTGCCATCATCTTCAACCGCCGCAAGACCCTGCCGGCCCACACCAATGGCATGACTCTGCGCGCCTTTGATAAAGAGGAAAACCTGCGCTTCAGCCAGACCTACTACTCCATCGGGGGCGGCTTCATCATTGAAGAGAGCCACTTTGCCACCGCCAAGGAAGAGGCCGCCAAGTCTGATGCCGAACACCCTGTCCCCTACCCGTTCGACAGCGGCGCCCAACTGCTGGCCCACTGTCAGGAGAGCGGCCTCTCCATCTCGGGGCTGATCCTCGCCAACGAGCGGGTCTTTCGCAGCGATGAGCAGATAAAAGCGGGGCTGCGCAAGATCTGGCAGGCGATGCAGGGCTGCGTCGAGCGAGGCTGCAAAAGCGAAGGGGTGCTGCCGGGCGGCCTCAAGGTTCGGCGCCGCGCCCCGGGGCTGTTCCGCCAGCTAAGCTGCGAGACCAACTTCAACAAGGACCCGCTGATGGTGATGGAGTGGGTCGACCTGTTTGCACTGGCCGTCAATGAAGAGAACGCCGCCGGTGGCCGGGTGGTGACCGCCCCCACCAATGGCGCCGCAGGCATCATTCCCGCCGTGCTGCACTACTACGATCGCTTCGTTCACAAGGTGGATGACGAGACGCTGATCCGCTACTTCCTCACCGCGGCTGCCATCGGCATCTTATATAAGAAGAACGCCTCCCTCTCCGGGGCCGAAGTGGGCTGTCAGGGTGAAGTTGGGGTTGCCTGCTCCATGGCGGCTGGCGCGCTGACCGAACTGCTGGGGGGTAGTCCGGCCATGGTGGAGAACGCCGCCGAAATAGGCATGGAGCACAATCTAGGGCTCACCTGCGATCCCATCGGCGGACTGGTGCAGGTGCCCTGCATCGAGCGCAACGCCATGGGGGCGGTCAAGGCGATCAATGCCGCCCGCCTCGCCCTGCGCGGCACCGGCGAGCACAAGGTGTCGCTCGACAAGGTGATCAAGACCATGTGGGAGACCGGCAACGACATGAAGACCAAATACAAAGAGACGGCCCGTGGCGGCCTCGCCGTTAACATTACCGAATGTTAAAAAACGGCAATTGACTCCATTTGGTTCCGAAATGCCCGGCATCGCCGGGTATTTTTATGGGCAAACGCTTAACAAAATGGATAAGCACAAAAATAAATTTTATACTCGCGCCTCAGATTCAACAAAAATAGATCTATTTCAACTTTTTTTAGGCCTGGAGCCGTTACACTACGGTTATCTGGTTCTGTGACCTGCGCTGACAAGCGCGTTCCATGGATCTCCCAAATTTCTGTGAGTGGGCATGCCGCCCCCTTCTACCCTGAGGTAATAGTGACATGATCAGCGTTTTTGATATCTTCAAAATCGGTGTAGGCCCCTCTTCTTCCCACACTGTTGGCCCGATGAAAGCGGCCAAACAGTTTGTTGACGAGCTGCGCGCGGGCGGCAAGATCCGCGATGTAACCCGGATCAATGTCGATGTCTACGGCTCCCTCTCCTGGACCGGCAAAGGCCACCATACCGACACTGCCATCATCATGGGCCTGGCTGGCAACCTGCCGGAAAATGTCGATATCGATGCCATCCCCGAGTTTATCTCCCGTGTTGAGCAGACCGAGCGCCTGCCGATCGGCCTGCACTGCCACACTGTCAGCTTCCCGCGTGACGCCATGGTATTCCACGACGAAGCCCTGCCGCTGCACGAAAACGGCATGAAGCTGACCGCCCTGATCGAAGATGAAGTGGTTTACAGCAAGACCTACTACTCCATCGGTGGCGGTTTCATCGTTGACGAAGAGAACTTCGGCAAGGCTGACAGCGGCGACATGTCCGTACGCTATCCATTCAAGAGCGCTGCCGAGCTGGTTGCCCATTGCAGCCAGACCGGTCTCTCCATCTCTGCCCTGATGATGGAAAACGAGAAGTGCTTCAACACTCCGGAAGAGATCTACAAGAAGTTCGGCAAGATCTGGAACACCATGCGCGAAGGTATCGAGCGCGGCTGCCGTACCGAAGGCGTTCTCTCCGGCCCGCTGCGCGTACCCCGTCGTGCCGCACCGCTCTACCGTCAGCTAAACACCAACGAGAACCTCTCGAGCGACCCGATGAACATCGTTGACTGGGTCAACATGTTCGCTCTGGCCGTGAGTGAAGAGAATGCTGCCGGTGGCCGAGTGGTCACTGCCCCGACCAACGGCGCTGCCGGTATCATCCCGGCCGTACTGGCTTACTACGACAAGTTCATCCAGCCGGTTGGCCGCGACGAATACACCCGCTTCTATCTGGCTGCCGGTGCCGTCGGCATCCTCTACAAGATGAACGCCTCCATCTCCGGCGCCGAAGTGGGCTGTCAGGGTGAAGTGGGTGTCTCCTGCTCCATGGCCGCTGCCGGTCTGACCGAGCTGATGGGCGGTAGCCCGGAGCACGTCTGCGAAGCTGCCGAGATCGGCATGGAACACAACCTGGGTCTGACCTGTGATCCGGTTGCCGGTCAGGTACAGGTGCCTTGCATCGAGCGTAACGCCATCGCAGCCATGAAGGCTGTCAACGCCTCCCGTATGGCCCTGCGTCGTACCTCCAAGCCGCGCGTCTCTCTGGACAAGGTGATCGAGACCATGTACATCACCGGCAAGGACATGGACTCCAAGTACCGTGAAACCTCCCGTGGTGGTCTGGCCATCAAGGTGATGCAGGTTGCTTGCGAATAAATAAGGGTTGCGACCCTCATCTGAACAAAGGCGGGATATCCCGCCTTTTTTATTGCCCGAATGGGATGCCGGGCACTTATAACGGCATACCGACCATTTCACTGTAGGGCGTTGCTGATATACCCCTGCTACGCCACCGCAATGTGGATTGCCTTGTCTAAATGCCTCTCTAATTACATACCTTGATTAACTCGTCTCAATGGATTGGAAGCGACGTTCTGCCCCTGCCACGCTTTCACAACTAATTGATATCAAGATGGCCCCTCAGCTCAATATCCTCCCCTTTAGGCATACCCTTGCCTGGCAAAATGCGGTTACCGCTCACCCTGCGGATATCACGCCGCCACTTTGATTTCCACCTATGTGGCACTTTCGTGATCAGGGCAAACAATCAAGCACACAAACAGTGGGTTAGCTCATCATTTTGGCCACAGCACATCGCGCAAACTGGTTTTAGCACAGTTATCATCGCCCTCTTTGCGCCCCATTTGATGGATAACTCATCGCGCAGTGGAGACAAAAAAAGCGCCCAAGGAAGAGGCTGAAAATAATCGATGAATGGGCCAATAGCCGTTGGAATGGCGGATATGAGTGCGCGCTACTCGCTATTTTTGTGAGCGCCAGCAAAGGTTGACGATATGGTGTTGGGAGCAGATTGACTTTCTATTTAAACAGCGAAAAGTGAATATCACCAAAGGGAGGGTTTAATTTGGCCAAATCCTGTCACGGGATTATCGCAGGCCACCTCTCCGGGGCCGGAATGCGTCATGCAGAGTCACAAAGAATTAGCCCCGCTGGGCAGAACGCACCACGGGGCTGGATATTCAGGATGGCTTTTTCAGGCTGGCCTTGTGCTGCTCCAGCAAATTCTCGGGAGGCGGCGGCACCTGCAGGTAGAACCCCTGGTTGGTCAGCGCGGCCATCACCTTGCCGACATCAGCCAGCCCCAAGGGCTTGGCCGGATCCAGCTTGGTCATCAACACCAGCTCGGGACGCCCGAATGCGCTCAGCAGTGGCTCGGGAACGCGGGAGAAATCCTCTCTTTTTTCAACAAAAAGGTAGGTCTCGGCTTTTTTGCGACTTTTATAGACTGCACACAACATGGAAATTGATATAATCCGACGAGTTTATTGCCTCTGATGGGGGCAAACTATAACATCAGGAATTGAATAACAATAACGGATTAGCATCTCTGCCTCGGGGAAGATTCATGGTTGAGCGCGATAACGAATTGAAAGGGACCACCTTCACTATTTCTGTGTTGCATATCAGCGATGGCGAGCCTGAGCGGATACGTCAGTTGTTGGCCGAAAAAGTGGCCCAGGCACCCTACTTTTTTAATTGCGCACCGCTGGTGATCAATGTTTCCCGACTGGAACATATTCCCGATTTCGAACAGCTCAAGGAGCTGGTGGAGTCCGAAGAGTTTGTGCTGGTCGGCATCACGGGGGCGCGCAGTGAAGAGATGAAGACAGCCGCCAAGGCGGTGGGACTAGCCGTGATGGCCTCGGGCAAGAGTCGCAAGAGCGAACCGGAACCCGAGCCTGCCCCCGCGCCAGCCGCCCCAGAGGTGGTTCCCGAGCCCGAACCCGTCCCCTTGATCCCGAGCAAGGTACATGTGGGACCGGTTCGTTCCGGCCAGCAGATTTATGCCGCCGGCACCTCGCTGGTGGTGCTGGGGTCCGTCAGTCCGGGAGCTGAAGTGCTCGCCGACGACAGCATTCATATTTATGGCACCCTGCGTGGCAGAGCCATTGCCGGTGCCCGGGGAAACACCCAGGCCCGGATCTATTGCCAGCAATTACAGGCCGAGCTGCTCTCCATCGCGGGCACATTCCAGCTGAGCGATGCACTGCCGGCAGGCCTGATCCAGCAACCGGTACACGTCCGGCTGGACAACGAACAACTCCGAATAGACCGTATCAAATAGAGTTACAAGGAAGCGAGAATGGCGCGAATCATAGTCGTTACATCGGGTAAAGGTGGCGTTGGCAAGACCACAACCAGTGCGGCCCTGAGCACCGGCTTAGCCCAGCGTGGTCACAAGACAGTGGTCATTGACTTTGACATCGGTCTGAGAAACCTGGATCTCATCATGGGCTGCGAGCGGCGCGTGGTGTATGACTTCGTCAACGTCATCAATGGGGAAGCAAACCTCAATCAGGCGCTGATCAAGGACAAACGCTCGGAAAATCTGTTTATCCTGCCCGCCTCCCAGACCCGGGACAAAGATGCCCTCACCCGTGAGGGGGTCGAGAAGATCCTGGATCAACTGGCGGAGATGAAGTTCGATTACATCGTCTGCGACTCCCCGGCGGGGATCGAGGCGGGCGCGCTGATGGCGCTCTATTTTGCCGACGAGGCGATCGTCACCACCAACCCGGAAGTCTCTTCCGTGCGTGACTCCGACCGCATCCTTGGCATCCTGGCCTCCAAGTCCCGCCGCGCCGAGCGTGGTGAAGACCCCATCAAGGAGCACCTGCTGCTGACCCGCTACTGCCCGACCCGCGTCAACCGCGGCGACATGCTGAGCGTGCAGGATGTGCAGGAGATCTTGGCCATCCCGCTGCTCGGGGTGATCCCGGAGTCCCAGGCGGTGCTGCGCGCCTCCAACTCCGGCGAACCGGTCATTCTGGACAAGGAGTCCGATGCAGGTCAGGCCTACGAAGATGCGGTGTCCCGCCTGCTGGGCGATGCCAAGGAATTTCGTTTTCTGGAAGAAGAGAAGAAGGGCTTCTTTAGCCGACTGTTCGGGAGTTAAACATGTCATTATTGGATTATTTTCGTTCCAACAAGAAACAGAACACCGCACAACTGGCCAAAGAGCGGTTGCAGATCATTGTTGCTCACGAGCGTTCATCCAGAGGGGGGCCGGATTACCTGCCCCAGCTCAAGCAGGACATCCTCGATGTGATCCGCAAATACGTCAACATTGATCCGGAGAAGATAACCGTCCAACTGGATCAGAAGAGTGATGAGCTGTCGGTACTGGAGCTCAACATCACCTTCGCCGATGACAAGAAGGGATGAGCTGACGCCCTATGCGTGACCCCTTCCCCCAATGAAGACCGGATCCTGTCACTGGATCCGGTTTTTTATTGGCACAAAAACAGGTCACAGCGGCTCGCATCATCTCGCCAAGGGGTCTGCCGACCGCTAGAATAGCGCCGCCCCGCAGGCTGTGATCTGCGTCGGCACCTTTTCTCTTTTCTGGAACAGACCGCTTATGTCTATGAATGACGAAATGCACAGCGTCGAGGAACTGCTCGATACCGCCCTCGAACTCTTTATGGAGCTGGCCTCTGACAACCTGCCGGAGCAGGAGATCGCCCGTTTCAATCAGGAGTTCAACGACCGCGGCCTGCTGGCCGAAACCGACCCGGCCGATGACTGGGAAGCGGACGTGGGTTTTGCGGTGAGCGACACCGACTATGCCGAGATCTGGGTCGGCCTTGGCAATGAAGAACAAGAGTATGAGCACCTGTTTGCCCGCATGCTGCTCTCCCGCCGTGTTGACGAGAAGTTCTGCCACATCGAATGGCTGCCCCAATAATTCCGGATCCCGATGATCCCAGCCATTATCAGTGGGAGTCTGACCCTGACTCTGTGGCCCCTGAGCGTCCATCTGCATCCCTTGGGCGCCGGGTGTTGAGGTGGGCAGGCAAGATCGCGCTGGCCGGGCTGCTCTGCTCGGTCGGCTCGGTCGCCTTGCTGCGTTTTATCGATCCGCCGATGTGGAGCTGGCGTATCGAGCGGGCCCTCTTTCCGCCCGCCAAGATCACCCAGGTACGCCATGAATGGGTAGACCTGGAGTCCATCTCCAAAGAGCTGCAACTGGCGGTGATCGCCGCCGAGGATCAGCGCTTTGCCGATCACAACGGCTTTGACATGGATGCCATCAACGCGGCGCTCAAGCACAACCAGCACAGCGAACGGGTACGCGGCGCCAGCACCCTCAGCCAGCAGACCGCCAAGAACCTCTTTATGTGGAGTGATCGCAGCTTCCTGCGCAAGGGGCTGGAGGCCTGGTTTACCCTACTGATGGAGCTGGGTTGGGACAAGGCCCGCATTCTCGAGGTCTATCTCAATATCGTGGAGTTCGGCCCCGGCATCTATGGCGCCGAAGCCGCGGCCCGTACCTACTTCGGCAAACCGGCCAGCCGCTTGACCCGCTACGAGTCATCCCTGCTGGCCGCCGCCCTGCCCAATCCGTGGCGTTATCGGGTCAAGCCCCCTTCACTCTATGTGCAGAAGCGCTCGGTCTGGATCCGCCGCCAAATGGGTCAACTGGGCCAGATCACCCTCAATCGGGTGCATCAGGCAGACTGATCCTCAGGGCTCATCGGGTTTCTCCGGTGGACCCAGATGACCGCCCACCGTCTCGCGGTGAAGCGGCAGATAGTGCCACCACCAGGCCTCGCGCCGTCGCTTGATCTGTTGCCGCCGTCCCCGCTGCTTCATCCCCTTACTCCCTGCCAGATGATCCGCGCCTTAACCATACTCCCCCAACGGCAACTTGGACAGGTCAGGCACGCCCGGCGCACTGGTCTGGCCGCCACAGCCAATAATTGTTACAGTAGCGAACCTCGATGTATCTGGAGTGATTTCATGGAACAGCGTACCCCGGATCAGCTGGTCGAATGGGCCTATGATCAGTTTCTTGAGCAGGCCGCCGATATGCTGGCCCCCGAACAAATAGTCGACATCACCCTGGAGTTTGAGCAGCGTGGCGCCGTGGAGGCGACTCTGCCCAATGCCGACTGGTCGACCGAGCTTGGTGAGCCGGTCGATATGGAGCGCTGGGTCGAAGTGTGGGTCGGTTTGCTGGATCATCAGGATGAGTTTGAGGTGATCTTCGCCACCTTCCTGCTGCCCCGTCTGTTGACCGAAGATCAAGTGCATGTGCGCTGGCATCGCCAGCAGCAGGCATAAAAAAGGCGCCATCGGCGCCTTTCTTGTTTCTGTATTCTCTTTTATTTCTGTTCTCTGCTAATCCTGCGCCGCGATGGCCTTGGCCAGACAGCGGCGGCACCAGCAAGCGCTGGCCTCCTGCATCGGCAATACCGGCAACTGGCTGCACCAGCACTGCGCAATAGTCTGACCGGCAGAGACGGCGCAATAGGCCGGTTCGCCACAACCCGGACAGCAGTGGGTGCTTTTCGAGCCATTCAGCTCGGCCATCACCGCCAGCTGGGCCTTGCTATCCATCGCCGACCAGTGGCCGATCTCGCTCAGGGTGCGGCCACAACCAAGGCAAAGCCCATCTTTCGCCTTGCAGAGGCCAACACAGGGGCTCGGCATCTTATTCGCTATCCACTGCCGAGTCGGTCTCTGTGGCCACCAGAGTGATGGCATTGTCTTCGATGACAATCTTGCCCTGCTTGTAGAGGCCGCCGATCGCCTTCTTGAAGGTACCCTTGCTCATGCTGAACAGCTTGTAGATGAGCTCGGGTTCGCTCTTGTCACCCACCGCCAGACTGCCGCCCTGCTTTTTCATCCGGCTCAGAATGCGTTCACCGGCGTCATCAACCCGCGCAAGACCCGGCTTTTGCAGGGTCAGATCGAGCTTGCCATCCTCGCGCACCTGCTTGACCCAGGCGGTTTGCGGCCGACCGGTCATCACCCGGCCAAACACTTCGTTCTTGAACAGCATGCCGGGATACTGACCGTTGACGATCACCTTGATGCCAAGGGGCGAGTGCTCGCCCGGCAGCGCGGTCACTTCGTCACCGACCTTGAAGTTACTGCCGGCCGGGGTCAGGAAACGCTCGATGCGGCTGGTGCCGACCATGCGCCCTTCGTTATCCAGTTGCAGACGCACCAGATAAACGTGGCCCACCTGCATCGGCTTGTTCTGCTCGCGGCTCGGCACAAACAGATCCTTTTTCATGCCCCAGTCGAGGAAAGCACCAATCTTGTTGGCATTGACCACTTTCAGACCGGCAAATTCGTCCACCATGGCAAATGGCTTGTCGGTGGTGATCACCGGTTCGCAATCGGCATCCAGATAGAGGAAGACCTGCACGCTATCCCCCTCTTTCACCCCTTCCGGCAGTTGACGCTTGGGCAGCAGCAGTTCACCGTACTCATCGGCCGCAAGCCAGGCGCCGCGATCTTCGAGTTCAACAACGGTGAGGGTGTTCATCTTGCCAATCTGTATCATGGTGCTCTCTTTTTTCATTACCCGGATGGGCCAACTGAACATGGCCCCTATGGGCGCGCATGTTACCTCAAGAGCGGTGATCCGGCCTAGTCCCCAAGCCACCACGAGCCGCCCTTTCGCCCCTATCTTATCCGCCAATGGTGATTAAATCGCCAAACAGGCGGCCATTTGCTGCAAATAACCCCACTTTTAGGTAGACTTCGCGGCTGTTCAAATCCAGAGGAACTGTCGATGAACCCATCCACTCGTACCCGCCATCTTAATCAATGGATCCAGAGCCACAGCGATCAGGACATGACCTACCCGGCCCTGCACGGTTTTCTCTGTGCCCGTCTGGTGGGGCCAGAGACCCCTGACTGGCAACGCCCGCTGGCTGGTCTGCTGGAACAGGATGCCGAGTTGGATGAAAAAAGCGCAGAAGCCCTCAACCACCTGATCGCCGAACTGGAATCCCAAGCCGACGACGCCCAGCTGGCCCTGCCCAGCCAGTGCCGCCTGCCCAGCGATAACCCCGAGCAGGTGTTCGAACAGAGCCACCCCCTCGGTCAATGGTGTTATGGCTTCAGCATGGGTTTTGCCACCTGGCCCAAGCCGAAGGATTTGAACGACCCGACCACCCAGTACCGCTTCAGTCTGGCCGCCGAGCTGAGCCTGTTTCGCGACAAGCAGATGGCCCAGATGCTCTATAGCGCCGCCGCCAGCGAACTCCCCTTTGTCGAGTTCTGCAAACGCCAGCGCCAGAATATGAAAACCGCCCTCAACCAGTTGCTCAACCTCGACCAGTATCAGGCCGCCCCCAGCGCTGATGTGGCCCTCAATGGCGAGCAGGCCCAACAGTGGCAGACCTGGTTCGAGCTGGCCGACAGCTGCCGCGATCATCAGGCCCGCCTCGGCTGGTTCGAGAAGATCATCGCTGATGCCACTCCGCTCTTTGATGAAGCCTTCTGGCAGCAAATCGCCGGTCACGGCTGGAGTGCCCCCGAACTGCGCCCCCTGCTGGCCGCCAGAGCCGGCCGCGCCGACTGCCTGCTGCGCCTTGGCAAGCTGGGCGAGGCCAAAGCGGAGTATCTGGCGCTGCTGACAATCTGCGTGGCCGATGAGCTGGGTTGCCGCTACAACCTCTCCACCCTCTATGCACTGCAAGGGGATTGGCAGGCGCTGGCCGCCCTGCTGGTGCGCTTCGATGAAGCCTCCAGCTGGTTGCTCTATAACAAAGCGCTGATGGTCTTTGCTACCGAGGGTGCCGAGGCAGCCAAGCCCCATCTGCTGGTCGCCATCGAGGCCAACCCGCACATTCCGGCCTGCCTGCTGGGTCAGCGCAAGCTGCCCAAACAGGAGCCACAAAGCTGGCAAGCGGGCAGCCGCGACGAGGCCGCGCTCTACGCTATCCACACTCGCGAGGCCTGGCTCAAGCAGAACGCCCTCATCTGGTTGCGTAAAGGCTGAACAGCGTTGGCTTAAAATCCCGTCGGTCAGACCCGGTTTTTCCTTGAGGGCGTGCGCCACCGCACATTTCATCGCAACCGGGTCAGACAAATCAGCTTGAGTTTCGTATCATCAATGTCAAAGTATCAAAAGAAACTGCATCTGATGCAGCCGTCACAGCAGGGTGTAATATGTCAAAAATCATAGCGTTACTCGCTCACTACCCGCCCTATCAGTTGGTACATGCCGCCGAGATGCTACGGGATACCTTCGAACAGTTTTATGAACAGCGTTACCAGCTGACCGTGCCGCAATGGCGCCTGATGATGGTGCTCGGCCCCAACTACCCCATCAGCCAGAAAGAGCTGGTCGAGGCGAGCGGCATGGACAAGGTGCGCATCTCCCGCGAGATCCGCCGTCTGGTCGAAAAAGGGATCATCTTTACCGAGAGCAGCGAGCAGGACAAACGCATCAGCCTGGTCTCCCTCACCAATGCCGGGCTCGCCCTCTTCCTGCAGCTCAAGAGTGAAGCGGGCAGCTGGCAACATACCCTGACAGACTATTTGCCTAGCGAATCCCGCGAGGCGATCCGCCAGCATCTGCACAGCGTCAGCGCCGCCATCGAGCAGCTGCAATCACTGGATCGGGAGAAATAATCATGGATTTGAAAAAGTTTGCCACCATGGACATCAACATGCTGCTGAGCGTCGTCAATATGCAGCTGCGTGATCGCTATGACGATCTGGATGATCTCTGCAAAGCGCAGGAGATCGATCAGGCGGCACTGGAAGCGCGGCTCGCCAGCGGCGATTTTCACTATCAGCCAGAGCAAAAGCAGTTCAGATAAAGAGAGCTAGCGGGATCGGGATCACAGCGCCAGTGATGGCGCTGGCTCTGCGGTAAAAACCTGATATGGTCTGAAGAGCCCCAACAGGGTGATGCACGGATACATCACCCTGTCACAAGAGGGCATTAAAATCGTTTCAGGTGAGCAAACCAAGGATGACCCCATGATATTGATGACCCGCCAGAGCCTGTTGATCACGCTCTGTACCCTGTTGATGATCAGCCTCTTCACGCCCCACTTGCCGCAAAGTACCGAACAGTGGCTGACCACCCTCTTGCTTGGCCTGCTGGTCATGGTGGCATTGCTGCTGGTGCGTGGTTGTCGCCGCTTTATGATGGAGTAGTGACTCCGCCAGAGCGTCTATACCGACCGCTTGCCGCGATACTCTCTGTAGCATTACGGTCTTGTCGCAATCACACCAAGCCAAAAAAACAAACGCAGCCTGATGGCTGCGTTCTTGTATCTCGCAGGGCAACCCCTTGAAGAGATAACCCCTGACGGGATAGATAGCCCTTATAGAAGAGAGCCCTTAGATAGCCAGAGCCTCAAGCTGCGCTTTAGCCGCTTCCATCCCCTTGCTCTGGGCATCCGGGCCCATCCCCATCCCTTCGGCGTAGATGAAATCCACCTCTTTGATACCGATGAAACCTAGCACGGTACGCATGTAGGGAGTGACCAGATCGGTGGCGCTACCAACGTGCATGCCGCCGCGAGGGCTGATCACCAGCGCACGGGTATTTTCAACCAGACCGACCGGACCGGTCTCGGTATAGCGGAAGGTGACGCCGGCACGGGCAACCAGATCGATCCAGTTCTTCAGCTGGGTCGGGATGTTGAAGTTGTACATGGGGGCCGCAATCACCACCAAGTCGCTCGCTTTGAGTTCGGCGATCAGCTCGTCGGACTGGGCGATCACCGCCAGTTGACGCTCATTGAGGTTGTCACCACCGCGCAGGCCGGAGGCCAGCTCGCCATCCAGCACCGGCAGGTTGAGGGCAGCCAGATCACGTACGGTGACGACATCATCCTGATGGTCAGCCAGGAAGCCGTCGATCAGGGCGTTGGATTGGGAATATTGACCCAGGATGCTGGATTTGAGAACGAGGATATTGGCCATGGTGAAACTCCATTTGGTTGTCGGTTGAACAGCTGCGCTGTCGATGGAGGTCACTCTAAACATTGCGCTTCTTTGCTGATAGCGAAAATAGATGCTCAACTTGTTCAAAATTTTTGATGAAAGGCCACTTCCTCGCCAGCCAGCCACGCGGCCACGCCTCAACCCTTGGCAGAACAAACGATTGCCGTTATGATCCGCCGCACTTTTTTCCAGCGACCCGGATCCCATGATACCCTCGCGCAGGCACTCTCCTCTGGCCGGTGCAGTCTGGATGATGGTGGCAGGACTCTGCTTCGCCGCCGTCAACAGCCTGAGCCAGTATGTCAGCTTCAAGCTTGGCCTCCCATCGACCCAAGTCGCTTTTCATCAATACCTGATCGCCCTGATCTGCCTGCTGCCCTGGCTGGTTCGTCATGGCCTGCGCCAATCCCTGATGACCAATCAGTTCCGGTTGCACCTGTTGCGGGTATTGCTGGCAGTGATCGGCATCCAGCTCTGGCTCTGGGCACTGGCGTACCCCGTCCCCATCTGGCAGGGGATCGCCCTGCTGATGACCTCACCGCTGTTTGCCACCCTGGGCTCCGCCCTGCTGCTCAAGGAGCAGGTGAGCCGCGCCCGCATTCTGGCCACCCTGGCGGGCTTTGCCGGCGCCATGCTGATCCTCGCCCCCTGGACTGACGAATTCAACTGGGCCTCCCTGCTGCCGGTGGCGGCGGCGCTGTTCTGGGCAGGTTACTCCCTGATGGTGCGCTATCAGGCAGCCAACGAATCATCCCACACCATAGTGGTGTATCTGCTTATCTTCAGTACCCCGTTCAACGTCATGCTGGCCCTGCCGGAGTGGCAGTGGCCAAGCGAGAGCCAATGGCTGCTGGTAGCCGCCTCCGGCGTACTGACGGCACTGGCCCAGATGTCCATCGCTCGCGCCTACAGCGTGGCGGAGGCCTCCTTCGTACAACCTTTCGATTTTGCCAAGCTGCCGATGAACGTGCTGGCGGGCTGGCTGGTATTTGGCTGGGCGCCCCCAGGCCGTCTGTGGCTTGGCGCCGCCATCATCATTGGCGCCATTACCTTGCTGACCCATCTGGAGCAGCGCGCTCACAAACCCGTTTCCTGAGGTACGCCATGCGTGCCTCTTTTTTTGTCCGCTATTCGTGCGATAGCGATCATCAACAATGACCATCGACATCAGGAGAGATCGTATGTTTGGAACCGCAACCCGCCCCGGCGCCACCCGTGCCCTGCTGCTGGGCTCCGGCGAACTTGGCAAAGAGGTCGCCATCGAGTTGCAACGGTTCGGGATCGAAGTGATCGCCGCCGACCGCTATGCCAACGCCCCCGCAATGCAGGTGGCCCACGCAGCCCACGTGCTGGACATGCTCGATGGCAACGCCCTGCGTGCCCTGGTTGCCGAGGTTAAACCCGACCTCATCATCCCCGAGATTGAAGCGATTGCCACCGATACCCTTGCTGCCCTTGAGCAAGAAGGGGTCAAGGTAGTGCCCAACGCCCGCGCTACCCAGCTCACCATGAACCGGGAAGGGATCCGCCGCCTCGCCGCCGAGACCCTGGGTCTGCCCACCTCCCCCTACCGCTTTGCCCAGAGCAAGGAGGAGTTTGTCGCCGCAGTCGAGGCTATCGGCCTGCCCTGCGTGGTGAAACCTGTGATGAGTTCGTCCGGCAAGGGGCAGAGTGTACTGCGCGATCTCGCCAAGCTGGATGAGAGCTGGACATACGCCCAGGAGGGTGGCCGCGCCGGTCGTGGCAAGGTGATCGTCGAGGGCTTCGTTCCCTTCGAGTACGAGATCACCCTGCTCACGGTACGCGCAGTCGATGGCATTCACTTCTGCGACCCTATCGGCCACCGGCAGGAAGATGGCGACTACCGCGAATCCTGGCAGCCACAGGTGATGAGCGAGCTGGCGCTGGCCCGCTCCAAAGAGGTGGCCGCCAAGGTGGTCGAGGCCCTCGGTGGTTACGGCCTGTTCGGAGTCGAGCTCTTTATAAAAGGCGATGAAGTGTGGTTCAGCGAGGTATCGCCGCGTCCCCACGATACCGGCATGGTGACCCTGATCTCCCAGGATCTCTCCGAGTTCGCCCTGCACGTGCGCGCCATTCTGGGGCTGCCGGTCGGCACCATCACCCAGTACGGGCCGAGCGCCTCTGCCGTGGTGCTGCGCGAAGGGCACAGCCAGAATATCCGCTATCAGGGGATTGGTGAGGCATTGGCGCTGGTGCCGGGTGCCCAGCTGCGGCTGTTTGGCAAGCCGGAGATCGCCGGTCGCCGCCGTCTTGGCGTGGCGCTGGCCCGCGCAGAGGATTGCCAGGATGCGGTAGAGAAAGCCAAAGCCGTGGCCGCCAAGGTCGAAGTACTGTTCTAAGTGCTTTTTTGCCACAGCAAAACAAACGTTTGCCGATGTGATCGGGCGCAAGGGGCATGGCAATGCCCCTTTTGCATTTCCCCGTCAGGCTTATAATCCCCTCTTCAAATTTGTCAGGAGTACAAGATGTTAGCTGCCGTGATCTTCGATATGGATGGTGTTCTGATCGACTCGGAACCCTTTTGGCAACGGGCCCAAATCGCCGTTTTCTCCGAACTGGGTCACCCCCACACCGTTGAGGATTGTGAATCGACCATAGGCGTGCGCATCGATCAGCTGGTTGCCCACTGGTATCGCCTGCGCCCGTGGAGCGGCCCAACTCAGGAAGAGGTAGTACAGCGCATTCTGGATCGGGTCAACGCCCTGATCCTCTCCGAAGGTCAGGCCAAAGCAGGTGTGCTGGAAGCGCTCGACCTTATCGAGGCCCGCGGGCTGAAAGTGGGTCTGGCTACCTCATCACCCTTTGCGATGGTAGAAGCGGTGCTCGGCAAACTTGGCATTCGCGATCGCTTTATGGCGGTTCACTCCGCTGAAGTAGAGCGTTTCGGCAAACCGCACCCGGATGTCTACATCCACGCCGCCGAAAAGCTGGGAGTGGAACCGGTACACTGTCTGGCCATCGAAGATAGCTTTACCGGTCTGCTGGCGGCCAAGGCGGCCTCCATGACCGCGTTGATCGTGCCGGATCCCGCTTTAGTGGGTGACCCACGCTTGGCCATCGCCAACTACCAGCTCGGCTCGCTGGCCGAGCTCAATGCCGACATGTTGGCCAGCTGGGTCAAGTAGCGCCTATCGACGCCTTGTTGCGCTCGCGTTCTCATACCCGCAGGGGGCTCCTGCCCCCTGTGATTGCCAAACAACCGTTGGCAATTTCCCTCTTTTCACCTGTCATTCTCAACCAGATTGTTCCTCTCGCACACGACCAGTCCAACCGGTTGCACCTTGCCATCCCTCAGCCTTGATCTCTGTCATAAACGTGCGTTTGCTCGCGGTTAACCCCCTGCAGCCCGACTAGAATCAGGGTAGATAGGCGGCCTGAGGGCCCGAGGAGGTTATCATGATCGAGTACACCAGCAAGCGCATCGTCTGCCCCCACTGCGGTCACCATACCCGGGTCGAGCTGGATGCCAGCCAGGGTGATCAGGAGTTTTACGAAGATTGCATGGCCTGTTGCAATCCAATCCACCTGCGGCTGCATCGGGATGAGGAACGCGACCGTCTGCAGCTCTTTGTGGATGCCGACGACGAGCAACTGTTTTGATTGCGAGTCACAAAATGTCGAGCAGGGCATTGTTGCCTAACTCAGCCAGCAAGTCATGACTTCCGAAGCCCCATGTGCTGCTACAACACTTGGGGCTTCTTTACAGGCAGAGCAAGGAGTTCCGTTTGTTTATCGCACTCATATGCGCCACCACTTCTCCTACCTGACCGTTGCATTTCCTGAGAATGCTATTTCCTGCCAGCAACTGCTTGAACCGGTAAATTACCGTCACTGCCAACGGGCGATGGTGCTTCCCCTCCCTAATATCTTCTTTCGGTGCACCACTCTCTCCGTTTGCACCGCCTCATTCCTCGTATGCTCCTTTACCTATACCCCCGTATTTTAACGAGGAGGAATAGAGACTGATGCCCATGATGGTCGTGGTAAAACCAGTTGTTCATGACCTCGTTATCAACCCAGCAGGTGAGCCAGCTCTCGCTTGGTCGGCACGCGAGGCTCTCTCTCGGGTTGAAAGCCAACATGTTCGATACGTAATTTCGACTTCGGAGAGCCACCCATGAGATTACGTCGCATACAAAAACTCAGAATGGACTTTAACCTGCGCAATAAATGCCCTGCGTTTTTCGGCTTTTTCTTGCCAATCTTATCAAACCACTCCAGCCAGCTCGAAAACGGGATCTGTTCCACCGGAATACCAATAAACAGAGGTTCGAAATAGCGCTGCATGGTATGCTCATAGAGCATGACCGTACGAGGCCGCAGCTTGGGCAAATGGTGCTCACGAAAATGCTCGCAGCACTGTTTCAGGGTGACATCATGCTTCTGGTGGAGTTTATCCCAAAAAACTCTGGGATGTTCATTACGTTCAAGAGCGCCACGGATAGCAGGGATCAACGCCCTGGCATCAGCGAGTTTAAGGTCGGGATAGCGTCCAATTTTGAGTCTCGCCGCTTTTCCTTGCCAGCGATAGCGATATTGCCACGAGATGGTGCCTCGCTCGGTGATCCGAGCTGACAATCCATCACGGTCTGACAATTCCGTCTTGCCAAAGTAGGGCTTACCATAGAGGGCCCGTAGCTTCGTATCAGTAAGTGGCATATGACTCTCATGTGACTGGTTATCTGATTTTTCACTGACACATTAACGCGTCCTAACGTGTACACAGATATGTACCAAACTGGTCTGGAACGGACTGAATCAAGATCGGACAAAGTGAGACAATCTGAGATAACACCTCGTATAACGACTTGTTTTTCAAACATATAGACACAATTCAGAACCACGTAATGAACCAGCAGACAAATCCTACCTTCTATTTTCACGATTACGAGTCACGTCATTAACAGTTTGTTTTAAAAACAAAAATAACAACGCATTAAAAGTATGTACTAAGTTTTGTACTAATTTTGATTGTGTGGTCTAAAGACCAGTTTTTTGGCCCGTCTCTGCAACTGATTTCTACTGAGTACTGTGCGCCCTCACTCAAACTTGTATTTCATAGGTCGGCAAATCCGGCGCCTCTCCTGCCAGCTCCCCTCCCCTGTAAAACGCCTTCTTGCCGATGGCTACCCCGGTACCCCGTACTGTGACCGTTCCACCCGCCAACGCGGTAAGAGTGGTGGTCGTGGTACCTACTGCGGTCACGGTACCAACCAGCAACGGATCAGCGCCCGGTACCAACTCAAGGAATCGCTTAAACAGGTTCATACAAATCGCTCCACACTGAGTTGCTGGCGCACCGTCATGGCC
>NZ_JAAKPX010000007.1:0-211291 GCF_049172135.1 Aeromonas sp. 603079
CCAACCAACCAACCAACCAACCAACCAACCAACCAACCAACCAACCAACCAACCAACCAACCAACCAACCAACCAACTAACCAACTAACCAACTCGCCCCAGCCAATCCGCTATCAACATCCCAACCTGTCACTCTGTATTGATGGGCACCTGTGATAACAAGAGCACACTCCATCACCTCCTATCCCCTACCCCCAACGAATTACCCTGACGGGCAGATATGAGCAGTCAACGCCATCTCAAGAGCTAAAGGTGTGATAAACAGGATAAGCGGAGCCTCGCTAACGCAATGCAGCAGAACTGCGACTGGCATACGTACAGGGCCAACCAACTGGCAGAGACAGAGCAATGATAATTCGCAGAGAAAACGGGAAAGATTGTCAGTGAAGAGAATTGTTGCGCCGATTGCTCAACCGACACATCAGCAGTTGCCACGATGCAAAGATAAAAAAATGGCAGCCATCAGGCTGCCATCGGGAGAGCACGATTCAGCGATCAGAGGGTCGCAGCGACTTCATCGGAGATGGAGCCGTTGTGATACACCTCTTGCACATCGTCCAGATCTTCCAGCATGTCGATCAGACGCATCAGCTTGGGTGCAGTTTCTGCATCCAGCTCCGCTTCGGTGGAGGGGATCATGGTCACTTCGGCGCTCTGGGCCTTGAAGCCGGCAGCTTCCAGACCATCCAGCACGGTACCGAAGTCGTTCGGGGTGGTGTACACCTCGATGGTGCCATCCTCTTCGGTGACCACGTCATCGGCGCCCGCTTCCAGCGCGGCATCCATCAGGGCATCTTCGTCTACGCCCACGAAAGTCAGCAGACCTTTCTTGCTGAACAGATAGGCAACGGAGCCGTCGGTACCCAGGTTGCCACCGCACTTGCTGAAGGCGTGACGCACTTCGGCTACGGTACGGTTACGGTTGTCGGTCAGGCACTCTACCATCACGGCAGAGCCAGCCGGGCCGTAACCTTCGTATACGATGGTCTCGAGCTGTTCGCCATCGCCACCACCGGCGCCACGCTGAATGGCACGGTTGATGGTGTCGCGGGTCATGTTGTTGGTCAGGGCGGCAGTCACCGCAGCACGCAGACGCGGGTTGTTGGCGGGATCGGCATCACCCAGACGCGCGGAGGTAGTGATTTCGCGGATCAGCTTGGTGAAGATCTTGCCACGCTTGGCGTCCTGAGCGGCCTTGCGGTGTTTGATGTTGGCCCATTTACTGTGACCTGCCATAGAGACTCTCCGTTATTTTTTAAATGTCAGTAACACTGATCATGACTAACCCAAGGGAAACACAGAGGCCGCACGGCGGCGGCCTCCGGTGCCGGTATCGGCTTACTCGTCGCCCTTGACGGTGGTTGCAATCGCCAGCTCACCCAGTTGGGCGGCGTTGGCAAGGCTGGGGGCGTCTGTCATCAGACAGGCGGCCGCGGTCGTTTTCGGGAAGGCGATGACGTCCCGAATGTTTTCGGTGCCGGTCAGCAGCATGCTGAGACGGTCCAGACCGAAGGCCAGACCGGCGTGCGGCGGGGTGCCGTACTTCAGCGCATCCAGCAGGAAGCCAAACTTCAGGCGCTGCTCGGCCGGGGTGATACCCAGGATATCGAACACGGTGGATTGCATCTCGCTGTTGTGGATACGGACAGAACCGCCACCCACTTCGTAACCGTTGATCACCATGTCGTAGGCGTTGGCGTAAGCACCCACCGGGTTGGCTTTCAGCTCGGCCGGGCTCATGTTGCTCGGCGCGGTGAAGGGGTGGTGCATGGCAGCCAGACCGCCTTCGCCATCTTCCTCGAACATCGGGAAGTCGATGACCCACAGCGGCTTCCAGCTGTTCTCCAGCAGACCCAGATCACGGCCCACTTTCAGACGCAGGGCGCCCATGGCATCGCAAACCACTTTCTTGGAGTCGGCACCGAAGAAGATGATGTCGCCGTCGGCCGCGCCGGTACGGGCCAGGATCTCGCGCACGATGGAGTCAGAGAGGAACTTGGCAACCGGAGACTGCACGCCTTCGATGCCATTGGCCGCTTCGTTGACCTTCATCCAGGCCAGGCCCTTGGCACCGTAGATACCGACAAACTTGGTGTACTCGTCGATCTGCTTGCGAGAGAGCTCGGCACCACCCGGTACTTTCAGGGCTGCCACACGGCCTTTCGGATCGTTGGCGGGGCCCGCGAACACGGCGAACTCGACAGCAGTCAGCAGATCAGCCACATCGACCAGCTCCATCGGCAGACGCAGGTCCGGCTTGTCGGAGCCGTAGCGACGCATGGCTTCGTCAAAGGTCATGATCGGGAAGTCGCCCAGATCCACGTTCAGGATGTGCAGCCACAGTTTACGGATCATCTCTTCCATCACTTCACGCACCTGCGGCGCGGTCATGAAGGAGGTCTCCACGTCGATCTGGGTGAATTCCGGCTGGCGGTCGGCACGCAGGTCTTCGTCACGGAAGCACTTGACGATCTGGTAGTAGCGATCGAAGCCGGACATCATCAGCAACTGCTTGAACAGCTGGGGGGATTGCGGCAGAGCGTAGAACTTGCCCTTGTGCACGCGGCTCGGCACCAGATAGTCACGGGCACCTTCCGGGGTGGCCTTGGTCAGCATCGGGGTCTCGATATCGAGGAAGCCGTGCTCGTCCATGAAGCGGCGTACGAAGGCGCTGGCCTTGGCACGGGTCTTCAGGTACTTGGCCATCTCGGGACGACGCAGATCCAGGTAACGATACTTGAGGCTGATCTCTTCGCTGTTGACCTGGTTGAAGTCCAGCGGCAGCGGCTCGGCACGGTTGATGATGTTGAGTTCGTGGGCGAACACTTCGATGGCGCCAGTGGCCATGTCGCTGTTGCGCTGGGACTCGGGACGGGTGCGCACCACGCCGGTCACCTGGATGCAGAACTCGCCGCGCAGCTCGGAGGCCAGGGCGAACGCGTCCGGCTTGTCCGGATCGAAGAACACCTGAACGATCCCTTCCCGGTCGCGCATATCGATAAAGATCAGACCGCCGAGATCACGACGACGATGAACCCAACCGCACAATGTAATGGTCTGCCCTGCATGGGCCTCATTGACCTGTCCGCAATAGATAGAGCGCATGGACTTCTTCCTTCGAAATTGTAGAGAGACGGTTAACCTTGGGCCGCCGGGCACGACTGGCAAGCACCGTCTGTCTCACAGCTGGCCAGATTCTTTTTCTTACCCGGTTTGAAATCAGTCTCGTACCATCCGGTTCCCTTGAGCCGGAAGCCTGCCGCCGATATCAGCTTGACCAGATTCGGCTTGCTACAGGCCGGACAGTCGGTCAGGGGGGCATCGGAAAGCTTTTGCAGTTTTGCCAATTCATGGCCACAGACGTCGCAACGATATTCGTAGATAGGCATGGGTCACAAGAAATTGAAAAACAAAAGGGCTGGCATTATAGAGGAAAACCCCCTTTTGGGTAAAATGGCCAGCAGCCTCCTTTCGCCAGTTTTTTGCACTCGATGGCAAAAAGCGGGTAAAAAATCGGCACGAATGCACCAAGAGTGAAGAGAATAGCCATCATGAGCCTCTATTTGGGCCTGCCGCAGTGGTCCCACCCCGGCTGGCCCGGCCAGCTACTGGGCCTTGGCGCCAAGCCTGCCGAACACCTCGCCCACTACGCCACCGTGTTCAACTCAGTGGAGGGTAACACCACCTTCTACGCCCTGCCGACACCGGACACGGTACAGCGCTGGGCCGATGCGGTGCCCGATCACTTTCGTTTCAACTTCAAATTTCCGCAAACCATCAGCCACCAGAGCGATCTGGTGAGCGCAGACAAACAAGTCGCCGACTTTATTCGCCTGCTCGCCCCGCTGCACGACAAGCTGGGGCTGCTCACCCTGCAGTTGCCCGCCCGTTTCGGGCCACAGGGGCTGGCCAGACTGGCGGCCTTTATCGAGCGGCTGCCACGGGCGTTTCGCTACGCCCTCGAGGTGCGTCACCCTGACTTCTTCGCCAAGGGGGAGGCCGAGCGAGCATTGAACCGGCTGCTCATGGAACAAGGCATCAACCGGGTGATGCTCGACAGCCGGCCACTCTTCTCGGTGCAAGCAACCACGCCAGCCCTTGTCGATGCCCAGGGCAAGAAGCCACGCCTGCCGGTACATCTGCTGGCCACCGCCAACGCCCCCATGGTGCGCTTTATCGGCCTGCCGGATCCGGCGGCCAATCACCCCTTCCTGCCCAGCTGGCTCCCCCACTGGCGCCAGTGGCTTTCCGAGGGCAAGGATCTCTACCTCTATATACATACTGCCGACAACGCCCAGGCACCTGAGCTGGCCCGCCAGATCACCCGCTTGCTGGAGCAGGAGATGGCCCCCTGGCCAGGGGAAAACGATCGCGCACGGCAGGGAGTGCTGCGCTTTTAGCCAACCCATTCTGCGGCCATCGTTTCGCTGCAAAAAAAGTGCTTTTTTGTGGCGTGGCAAGCCCTGGCGTCAAGACAAACGGCCATCAATCCTCTACACTACCGCCCCAAGTAAGGGTCCGGAACATGGCCCGTACGAACAGGACAGGTCCAAAGGATTTCACGACCAGCCACCCCGTTCGTAAACAGGTGATAAATCTACTCTGATGGGTGTCACCCAACGACTCAATTGAACAATACAGCCGGGTGATGTCCCGACTGTCAGGTTGCGCCAGCATGCATACCAAAGATCAAATTTTTGCCGCCCCGATCGCCCGATTGGGTGACTTCTGTTTTGACGAACAGGTCGTCGACGTGTTTCCCGATATGATCCAGCGCTCGGTGCCGGGTTACAGCAACATCATCTCTGCCATCGGCATGATGGCCGCCCGCTACGCCCAACCCGAGAGCCGACTCTATGATCTCGGCTGCTCACTGGGCGCCGCGACCCAGGCGATGCGTCGCCATGTCAGCCAGTCCGGCTGCCGCATCACCGCGGTGGATCTCTCCCACCCGATGATTGAGCGCGCCCGCGCCCACCTCTCCGGTTTCAAATCCGAGGTGCCGGTGGAGCTGGTGGAAGCAGATATCTGCGACATCGAGATCGAGAACGCCTCCGTGGTGGTGCTCAACTTCACCCTGCAATTTGTCGAGCCCGAAAAGCGTGCTGCCCTGATCCAGCGCATTCACGATGGTCTGCGCCCGGGCGGGATCCTGATCCTGAGCGAGAAGTTCCGCTTTGAAGATGAACCGGTCAACGAGCTGCTCATCGATCTGCACCTCGACTTCAAGCGGGCCAATGGCTACAGCGAGCTGGAGATCAGCCAGAAACGCACCGCCCTTGAGAACGTGATGCGCACCGACAGCCTGCCGGTGCATCAGGCTCGCCTACGGGACGCCGGTTTCGTCCATCAGGATCTCTGGTTCCAGTGCTTTAACTTCGGCTCCATGATTGCCATCAAATCCAGCGACGCCCAGCCATGATCGACTTTGCCAATTTCTATCAACTGATTGCCAAAAACCGGCTGAGCCACTGGCTGCATACCCTGCCCGCCCAGCTGCACGCCTGGCAACATGACAACCAGCATGGCGACCTGCCGCGCTGGAACCGCGCTCTCAACAAGCTGCCGGTGGTCTCCCCCGGCAACGTCGAGCTGAAAAGCCGGGTCGAGATTGGCTCGGCCGAGAGCCTGGGCGAAGGGGAGCGCAAGAAGGTCGAAAGCCTGCTGCGCCACTTCATGCCCTGGCGCAAGGGGCCGTTCACCGTGCACGGCATCCACATCGATACCGAGTGGCGTTCTGACTGGAAGTGGGATCGGGTGCTGCCCCATATCAGCCCGCTCGAAGGACGTTACGTGCTGGATGTGGGTTGCGGCAGCGGCTACCACCTCTGGCGCATGGTGGGTGAAGGGGCTCGGCTTGCAGTCGGCATAGACCCGAGTCCGCTGTTCCTCTGCCAGTTCGAGGCCATTCGCCACTTCGCGGGCAATGATCAGCGTGCCCACCTGTTGCCGCTCGGTATTCAGGAGCTGCCGGAGCTGCGTGCCTTTGACACCGTCTTCTCCATGGGAGTGCTCTATCACCGCAAATCCCCCATCGAGCACATCGAGCAGTTGCGCAATCAATTGAAAGATGATGGCGAGCTGGTGCTGGAGACGCTAGTGATTGACGGCGGTGTCAACGACGTGCTGATGCCCACCGATCGTTACGGCAAGATGCGCAACGTCTGGTTTATTCCCTCAAGCCGCGCCCTCAAGCTATGGGTCGAGCGCTGCGGCTTCACCGACGTGCGAATAGTAGACGAGAATATGACCAGCACCGACGAACAGCGTCGTACCGACTGGATGATTAATGAATCCCTGAGTGACTATCTGGATCCAGACAATCCGGCACTCACGGTAGAAGGACACCCGGCGCCGAAACGTGCCGTACTGATTGCCCGCAAGGCCAAAGACTAGCCGGTGGCGCTTGTGGAAGTTACACTGACCCAATTCCAGGAAGCACAGTTAAATGAATGACATGAAAAGCAAATTAAAAGGAATGACCCTGCTCTCCCTGCTCAGTCTCGGCGGGTGTGTCAATATGGAAAAAACGCCTCAGGTTCCCGCTCTGACGCTGGCCGAGCTTCGTAGCGAGCTGAGCCAGAGCGAGCTGCGCCTGCAAACATCCATGGAACAGCAACAGAAGCAGTATGTGCAGCAACAGCACCTGCTGGTTCAGCTCAACACAGATGTCACCAATATGAAAGAGTCCGTCAAGCAAGTAGATCACAAGCTCGCAGCTCTCCCCTCCGAGCCACCCAAACCGATGGCCATCCCCACCGAGAAGTGCCCGGCCCCCAATCAGGGCCACACCATCGATGGCAAGCTGATGGTCGGTGAAGCGGAGTGGATCTGGGTTGATGCCGCCAACGACGCCTTCCAGGCGCGGGTCGATACCGGTGCGACCACCTCCTCCATCAGTGCCCAGGAGATCACCATTTTCGAACGCAATGGCAAAAACTGGGTGCGCTTCTTCCTGAGTCATCAGGATGTGGATGACAAGATCCAGATCGAAGCGCCGCTGGTACGCCATGTGCGGGTGCGTCAGGCCTCTGCCGACGATCTCGACCGCCGTCCGGTGGTCCGTCTGGCGGTACGGATTGGCGACATGACCGAGAAAGCCGAATTTACCCTGAAGGACCGCAGCGACATGACCTTCCCGGTGCTGCTGGGTCGCGAATTTTTGAAAGACATCGCCGTGGTTGATGTGGCCCGCGAATATATCCAACCCAAACCCAAGCTCAAGGATGTGAAATAATCCATGGTTTCCCGTAAGCCGTTCTATTTGCTGGTAGCCCTGCTGTACATTGTCGGCCTGGGGATGACGATCTATCACCATATCGCGTTGGATGTGCCGCTGACGCCCGGTGAAAAGCGCCAGATCTGGTCCATCGAAGCCAAGCTGGAGTTTGAGGCGACCGGTGAGCCGGTGATCGCCTCCCTGGCCATTCCGGGCACCCAGCCCGGTTTCACCCTGATGAACGAGAACGCCGCCAGCCCCGGCTACGGCCTCTCCTTTGTCGAGAAAGATGGCGATGCCCGCGCCGAGTGGTCCATCCGCACCGCCTCCGGCCGTCAGGAGCTCTACTACCGCGTCGACATGATGGCAGATGCCCATGCCAAACCGGCCGCCAATCCGCAGCCGCCTGCCATCGAGAAGCAGATCGAGAGTGAGCCTTATGC
Source organism: Aeromonas sp. 603079 (assembly GCF_049172135.1). Lineage (NCBI taxonomy): Bacteria > Pseudomonadati > Pseudomonadota > Gammaproteobacteria > Aeromonadales > Aeromonadaceae > Aeromonas > Aeromonas sp. 603079. Next base: position 7,663 of record NZ_JAAKPX010000007.1, read on the forward strand.
CACCGCGATGAAGCAGATCCTCGAGCGGGCCCAGGAGCGCTCTGCCGACGGCTACACCCTGACTCGCGAGATCATCAAGGAGATCGAGAAGCAGGAGCAGAACGCCGAGCTGCTGAAAAAGCACAAGAGCCGTGCCAACCTGATCGCCGAGCTGCTCAACAATGCTGACGTCCCCACCCGCGTGGTGCATGCTCTGAATCTGGAAGATGGCCGCCGTCGTCAGGAGCTGGTGGATTACCTGCAGGTATTCAACAGCCCGACCGACTACAAGCTGTTCAACCCGCAAACCGGTGAACAGGGCCGTCCGGCCAACCTGCTGCTGTGGGAGTACAACTCCGGCGCCCTGCTGGATGTGACCGGTGGTCACAACTCCCGTGTCAGCTTCTCGATGATCGAGCAGGAGCAGCCGGTCAGCGTGGCGCTGGCCCAGAAGTTTGAAAAATCAGAGATGATGAACTTCTCTATCCACAGCCTGCCGCTGGAAGAGCAGACCCTGTTCAAGGGCTTGCTGCTGATCCCGATCGGCGTGCTGATGGTGGTGTTCTTGCGCGTGATTGTCGGCATCAAGACCTCCGGTACCTTTATGCCGGTGCTGATCGCCGTCGCCTTTATCCAGACCCAGCTGATCACCGGTCTCATCGGCTTCCTGCTGATCGTCGGCACCGGTCTCATCATCCGCTCCTATCTATCTCGGCTTAACCTGCTGCTGGTCGCCCGAATATCGGCAATCATCATCATGGTTATCTCGATGATCGGTATCTTCTCCGCGTTCGCCTTCAAGCTGGGGCTGACCGACGGTATGAAGATCACCTTCTTCCCGATGATCATCCTCTCCTGGACCATCGAGCGGATGTCCATCCTGTGGGAAGAAGAGGGCCCGAAAGAGGTGTTCCGTCAGGGCGGTGGCTCCCTGCTGGTGGCCATCATCGCCTATCTGGCCATGGACAACGAACTGATCCGTCACCTCACGTTCAACTTCCTCGGCCTGCAGCTGGTACTGATGGCGACCGTGTTGTTGATGGGTAACTACACCGGCTACAAGCTGAGTGAGCTGAAGCGCTTCAAGCCGCTGGTGGACGAGATCAAGTCTGGCGCCACCCCGGGTAAGGACAAGTAACAGATGTGGTTCTGGGAAAAGTACACTACTCCGTGGAGCCTGTCGCAGGCAGGCATCCTCGGTATGAACAAGCGCAACCACTCCTACATCAGCCGCTACAATCCGCGCAGCCTCTATCCGCTGGTGGATGACAAGCTGCAGACCAAGCAAATTGCGCTGGATGCAGGCGTGACGGTGCCTGAGCTGATCGGCACCATCCGTGCCCAGCACGATGTAGGTCGCATCACCGAGCTGGTAAAAGATTGGCCGGGCTTCTGCATCAAGCCGGCCCGTGGCTCTGGCGGCAAGGGGATCCTGGTGATCCTCCGTCAGGAAGATGGTCTCTTCTACAAACCCAACGGCAGCGCCTGCAACGGCCAGGATCTGGAGCGCCATGTCTCCAACATTCTGGCGGGGCTCTATTCGCTTGGTGGCAAGCCAGACGTAGCGCTGGTCGAAGGCCTTATCAACTTCGATGACGTATTCGACGGCTACTCGTTCGAAGGGGTGCCCGATGCCCGGGTGATCATCTTCAAAGGCTTCCCGGTGATGGCGATGATGCGCCTCTCCACCTCGGCCTCCGATGGCAAGGCGAACCTGCACCAGGGCGCCGTTGGGGTGGGTCTGTGCCTGCGTACCGGCCGCGCGCTGCGGGCGGTGCAGTTTGGCAATCCGCTGCGACACCACCCGGATACCGGCCTCGACCTCTATGAGCTCAAGGTACCCCACTGGGATACCCTGCTCACCCTGGCCGCCTCCTGTTACGAGATGTCTGGTCTGGGCTACATCGGTACCGACATGGTGCTGGACAAGTTCCGCGGCCCCATGCTGCTGGAGCTCAACGCCCGCCCGGGTCTGGCCATTCAAATCGCCAACGGTCGTGGCCTGGTGCCCAACCTCAAGACCATCGAGAAGCTGGGACAGGTCAAGATGAGCGTGGCGCAGCGGGTCAACTTTGCCAAAGAACACTTCGGTATCTTTGACGAGTAGTCCCGCCCCCCATGTCAAAAGCGCGCCAAAGGGCGCGCTTTTTTATGACTGCCGTTTATCGGCGCGCTGCCGGCAACGACAATCCTGCCGAGCAATGGGACAGAACCAGACAGCCAAACAACGGCCATAAAAAAACCGATGCCTGGGCATCGGTTTTTCACTATCCGGCACGCAGACCCGATTACAGGGAAGCGGCGTTCTCGGACAGATACTTGGCAACGCCATCCGGGGAGGCGGTCATGCCTTTCTTGCCTTTCTCCCACTGAGCCGGGCACACTTCGCCGTGCTCTTCGTGGAACTGCAGGGCATCCACCATGCGCAGCATCTCGTCGATGTTGCGACCCAGCGGCAGATCGTTGACTACCTGGTGACGAACAACACCGTTTTTGTCGATCAGGAAGGAGCCACGGAACGCCACACCGGCTTCCGGGTGCTCGACATCATAGGCTTTGCAGATCTCGTGCTTGATGTCGGCCACCAAGGGGTACTTGACTGGGCCGATGCCGCCGTCTTCGATCTTGGTGTTGCGCCAGGCGTTGTGAGAGAACTCGGAATCGATGGAAACACCGATCACTTCCACGCCACGCTTGTTGAACTCTTCCAGACGGTGATCGAAGGCAATCAGCTCGGACGGGCAGACGAAGGTGAAGTCGAGCGGATAGAAGAACAGGACGGCTGCCTTGCCTTTGATGTGGGATGAGAGGGTGAACGAATCAACGATCTCGCCATTACCCAGAACGGCTGCGGCGGTAAAATCGGGTGCGGGACGGCCTACCAATACCATATTCAATTCCTCTTTAAGTGAAGTGAACAATCCAGTCAGGATTGGGCTACCAAGAGCCTAGTCCGTCTAATTCAAGCGACAAACTATAGACCCGGTGGTAGATTAGTTAAATCAAATTAAATAGATAGCATTAATCGGATTTTCCTATGCAACGTTGGCCCAGCCTCAAACAGCTGCAATATCTGGTCGCTCTCGACGAGCACAAGAACTTCAACCGCGCCGCCAAGGCCTGTCATGTCAGCCAGTCGACCTTGAGTACCGGGATCCAGACGCTGGAAGAGATGATGAACCTGCAACTGGTGGAGCGGGACCACAAGAGCTTCATTATGACCCCGGTCGGCATGGAAATCGTCGAGCGCGCTCGCAATTTGCTCTCCGATGCGCGAGATATGATGGAACTAGGTCAACACCAGGGTGGTGTGATGCAGGGGACCGTGCGTCTGGGCTGTATTCCCACCATCGCCCCCTTCCTGCTCAGCAAACTGCTGAAAGTATGCAGCAAAACCTATCCTGACCTCGAATTGTTACTGCGGGAAGACACCACCAGCAATCTGCTCAAGCAGCTGGAACAAGGTCAGCTCGACTTGCTGATCCTCGCTCTCCCCATCGAGATCGGTGGTTTTCACTGCAAGACCGTCGGCCAGGATCCGTTCCACATGGTGATGCCCGCCAGCATGGCGGCCGGTCTACACACCCCGTTCGACTACAAGGAGCTGCCAAACCAGAGCATCTTCCTGCTGGAGCGGGAGCACTGCCTCACCGAGCACGCAGTGAGCGCTTGCCGTCTGCGGGACAAGAGCAAGATCAATCCCTTTGCCGCCACCAGCCTGCACACTCTGGTGCAGATGGTCGAGGCGGGACTTGGCACTACCTTCCTGCCTCAGATGGCCATCGACGCCGGCATTCTTGCCAATTCGGATCTGGTCGCCATTCCCCTGCCGGGGGAAAAATCCTATCGCGAGATCGGCATGGTTTGGCGTCCCAGTACCACCCGGGTGCAAACCTTCTATAAGCTGGCCGAATTGCTTACCCCACTGATCAATCCCGCCCACTGACCCCGAATGCCAGCCGCAGGCTGGCGTTTTTCGCTCACTTGCCGCATTTTCTCCTTTCGGGACTAGGTATCAAGCCAGATCCCTGTTTATGATGGAAAAGTTGTCACGCCACTGGCGGCCGTCACCATATTCTGTCCGGGGTGGCGGTTAACAGACGTCTCTATTGGTAGACCCCGTTGTGGAGAGCTCTCCGATGTACCGCAAGCTGATGCTATCCCTGCTGACCCTGCTGCTGGCCGCCTGCTCCAGCACGCCAGAGCCACCGCCGCCCCGCCAGCAGAGCAGTGCCTTTGACGGTTTCTACCAGCAGTGGCGTGGCGTCCCCTACCGGATGGGCGGCACCAACCGCGCCGGACTCGACTGCTCCGCCTTCACCCAGCTCGCCTACAATCAGGTGCTGGGAGTCAACTTGCCAAGAACCACCGAATCCCAGGCCAGTATCGGCAAACCGGTGGATCGCTACCGGCTGCAACACGGGGATCTGGTCTTCTTCAAAACCGGCTGGCAGCAGTACCATGTGGGGGTCTATACCGGTGCCGGCGAGTTTATCCACGCCTCCACGAGCAAGGGTGTAATCCGTTCGAGACTCGACAATGTCTACTGGAACAGCCGCTATTGGCAAGCCCGTCGGGTAACCCAGTAAAGGTTCAAACACCTGCCCGTTATACTGCTGGACTCCGTCAATCCCGGTCGCCAGGTCGAGATAATCCCCTGCACTGAAAACTCAATTGGCCCCAAAACCTGCCTTTCATACCATTTTGTGATAAGATGGTGGCCAATTTTTAGCACTTTCGCGCTTTTCTCATACGCTATCTGTCCTGATTGACAATAAGCGAAGCAGCGAAAGTGGCTGTGACAGCACTGCCGGACGGGTGGCTCACAGCAGCAGTATCAAGGGTTAAATAGATAAGGAGATCATCCAATGAAACAGTATCAAAACTGGCTGGGGCAATACCTGATGAGTCGCCGTGACGGCGACCACGCCATGGCATGCGAGATGGCGAGTTCCATCTGCGAGTTCTGGCAACAACAGGGAGATGAAACCGAACTGGACAAGTGGCAGCAGATTTACCAGAACCATCTGGAAAAGACCACCTGATCCCGACCGTCACCTTGCTGCCAGCCATCTGTTGGCAGCAAGGCTGCCCCCTATTGCTTCGCGCATAGCAAGTTCCCGCATAACGCCCTTTTGCATGCCCCCTCTACCATTTCTTGAGTCCATGACACTGCTCATCCAGAACCAAGTGTCGAGCTCGTCGATGCAACCGGACACAACAGGGTTCCCCACCCTGTTTCCCTGGGTTTCATCCAAACCAACCGCGTCCTCACGGCGGGTTTTCTGTTTTGAGAACAAGGGGATGGGCAGTTCTGTCGCAATCCATGGCGACAATTCCCCCAAGTTGGTCAGTTTGTGCTAAAATGGCGCTCATTTTTTGACATCTCGCGTCACGTTCGCCGCCAGATTGCCCATCGGGCTCTCTGCCCGGGTCGTGACTTTGCACCATCATGCCTGATGATGTTCCCCCCAAGATGAGCCGACAGGCTCCCGTCAAGGTGGGCACCTTCAAGGGCACATGAGATAAGGAGATCGGGTAATGAAACAATATCAAAGCTGGCTGGGAGATTATCTGATGAGCCGACGTGACGGAGATCACGCGATGGCTTCGGAACTTGCCAACACCATCTGCGCCTTCTGGAAGGCCCAGGGTGATGAAGCAGAAACCAGCAAATGGCAGCAACGCTATCAGCAACACGTAGAGCAGGCGCAATAAGCCCCTGCACTCTTTCGCGATAAAAAAACCGGCGCACATGGCGCCGGTTTTGCGTCTCTGGCAAGCAGCAGATTACATCTGGTCGATCATGTCCTGAGCAAACTGGGAACAGGAGCGCAGGGTGGCCCCTTCCATCAGACGCTCGAAGTCATAGGTGACGGTCTTGTTGCGGATCGCCGCTTCCATCCCCTTGATGATGAGATCGGCCGCTTCGACCCAGCCCATGTGGCGCAGCATCATCTCGGCGGAGAGGATCAGCGAGCCCGGGTTGACCTTGTCCTGACCGGCATATTTCGGTGCAGTACCGTGAGTTGCCTCGAACAGAGCCACGCCATCACCGATGTTGGCACCCGGCGCGATACCGATACCGCCCACCTGAGCAGCCAGCGCATCGGAGATGTAGTCACCGTTGAGGTTCATACAGGCGATGACGTCATACTCGGCCGGACGCAGCAGGATCTGCTGCAGGAAGGCGTCGGCGATGACATCCTTGATGACGATGGTCTTGCCGGTTTTCGGGTTCTTGAAGGAGCACCAGGGGCCGCCGTCAATCAGCTTGGCACCGTACTCGTTCTGGGCCAGGGCATAACCCCAATCCTTGAAGGCACCTTCGGTGAACTTCATGATGTTGCCCTTGTGCACCAGAGTCACGGAGTCACGATCGTTGTCGATGGCATACTCGATGGCGGCACGAACCAGACGCTCGGTACCGGCCTTGGACATCGGCTTGATGCCGATCCCGCAGGATTCGGGGAAACGAATTTTCTTCACGCCCATCTCGTTTTGCAGGAAGGCGATCACCTTGTTCGCTTCGGCACTGTCGGCCTTCCATTCGATGCCGGCGTAGATGTCTTCGGCGTTTTCGCGGAAGATCACCATGTCGGTCAGATCAGGACGTTTCACCGGGCTCGGGGTGCCGTCGTAGTAACGTACCGGACGCAGGCAGATGTAGAGATCCAGCTCCTGACGCAGGGCTACGTTGAGAGAGCGAATACCGCCACCGACCGGAGTAGTCAGCGGGCCCTTGATGGCCACGCAATATTCACGAATGAAATCCAGGGTTTCGGCCGGCAGCCAGGCACCTTCGCCATAGACATGAGTCGATTTCTCGCCGGTGTAGATCTCCATCCAGGCGATCTTGCGCTCGCCCTTGTAGGCTTTCTCGACCGCAGCATTCACCACATTCAACATGGCAGGGGTTACGTCAACACCGATGCCATCCCCTTCAATAAACGGAATGATCGGATGGTTGGGAACCTGCAGCTTGCCGTTGGCATCGACTGTGATTTTCTGACCCTGGGTCGGGATTACTACTTTGCTTTCCATCGGCATCTCCTAACTTCCGTTTGTTATCAACTTGTTTGTTGCGCGCGGCCATCTTAGCCCATTCATTTTCATAATAAAACGACAAGAAAGCATGTCAGACCAAAGAGGTAGCCACCCGCCAGTGCACCGTCACAACGCCTTGCCGACCCCGCCCCGTTATCCCTCCAGCTCGCTGGCCGCCGCCTGCGGCTGACTCAGGGAACGGTACTGGGAAGGGGTCAAGCCGGTCTTCTGTTTGAACACCCGGCAGAAGTAGTTCACGTCGGTAAACCCGCAGCGATTGGCAACCTCTTCGAGACGGAAGCGATACTTTTTCAGCATGAACTTGGCCCGCTCCAGCCGCACCCAGCTGATGTAGTCCGCTAGCCGCATGTGCCCCTGCTGGCGGAACAGGCGTGAGAGGTGGCTGGGGGAGAGATTGAAGCGGGCAGCGATGCATTCGCGACTGATGGGGCGGTGGAAATTTTCCTGAATGTAGATGCAGATGCCGTGAAAAAGATCGGAGCCACGAGGACGACCGCTCTCCGACTCCACCAGCAACTGCCGTGAATAACTTAGCAGCGCCTGCAGCAGGTGATTGTCCATCGGTGCCCTTATCGGCTCCTGCGCAAGGGTGTTGAGGGAGAGCAGGATATGATCGAGCGCCCGTCCGGCACCGGCCTGAATACTGTGCTTCTGCACATCGAAGAAGCCGGTGTCTCCCTTGTGCTTGCTCACCAGACTGAACCCTATCTGACGCTTGCCGAACAACAGGCTGAGCACGGAACAGTCATTGTCCCAATCCGGCTTGTTCCAGCCGTTGGGGGGAATGTACATCGCCTCCCGCGGCCCCATCTGTACCGACTGCACATCCCCTTCCGGGGACCAGATCTGGTTGAGATAGTGGCCACTGAATACCAGCTCGAGACGCGGAAAATTGACCTGATAACTGAAGCAGGGAGGCACCCCTTTGTCAGAGGCAAACAACACCTTCTCAAAGCCTCCCCCCTCACTTAGAAAGCCGTCCAACAGCTGGGTAAAGATGATACTCATGAATGATCCTGATCAAGATGCAGAGAGCAACCGATTGCGGTGCGCTGCCCCTGCCATGCTATAGTCCGCGCCAGACTGAAATTCCCAAAAAATCGTTCTGATACAAGGAGCCATCCATGAGCTACCCGCCGTTTTTTCTAATGTGCAACCCGATCCAGGATTATGTCTGGGGCAGTCGTGACTCCCTGACCACGCTGTTTGGCATCAAAAATCCCGAAGGCAAACCACAAGCTGAACTGTGGATGGGCGCTCACCCCAATGGCTGCTCCGAAGTGACCCTGGCAGGCGAGACCGTGAAGCTTTCCAGCCTGATTGACGCCAACCCCGTCGCCATGCTGGGCGAAGCTACCCAGGCTCGTTTCGGCTCACTCCCCTTCCTGTTCAAGGTGCTCTGCGCCGAGCAAGCCCTCTCCATTCAGGTACATCCGAGCAAGGCACAGGCCGAAGCCGGTTTTGCCAGAGAAGAGGCCGCAGGCATCGATATCAAGGCGAGCAACCGCAACTACAAGGATCCGAACCACAAGCCGGAGCTGGTCTTTGCCCTCACCCGCTATCAGGCGATGAACGGCTTTCGCGCCATCCCGGCCATCCTGGCCCTGTTCGATCGCATGGCGCTGCCCGCCCTGGTCGACCTGACCGCGGCGCTTCGCCAGTCACAGGATGAAGCTGGCCTGCGGCACTTCTTCCACCAGTTGCTGATCCTCAGCGGTGATCGCAAGGACGAGGCGCTGGCTCGCCTGCTGGCCTATGCCGCCGCCCATCAGGATGAAGAGACTTTCGCCACCATCAGCAAGCTGGCCAACCAGTACCCGGGGGATGTGGGGCTCTTCTCGCCGTTGCTGCTCAACGTGGTGACACTTGAGCCGGGTCAGGCGATGTTCCTTGATGCCCAGACCCCCCACGCCTACATCCACGGCACTGGCCTCGAGATCATGGCCAACTCCGACAACGTGCTGCGTGCCGGTTTGACCCCCAAATACATGGATGTGCCGGAGCTGCTGGCATGCACCCGCTGTGTCGCCAAACCGGACGACCAGATCCTGCTCACCCCTCGCATGGAAGGCACAGTACAGCACTTCGACGTGCCGGTACCGGATTTCACCTTCAGCGTATATGGCGCAGGCGAACATGCCCTCACCACCGGCAATGCCGAGATCCTGTTCGCCATCGATGGGCCCATCACCCTCATTGGCCAGGATGGTGAGCGTCTGACACTGACCATAGGGCAATCTGCATTTGTACCCGCCAGCACCGGCGATTATCGCGTGACGGCTGAAGGGCGTTTTGCCCGCGCCAGCAACCGCTGATCCTGGTGGGCCATCGGCTCATCACTCTCTGTTCAAAGGGCCCAGCAGGGCCCTTTTTTTCAGCTCATCTGACCATGTAGAGCCCGGTACGACTCACAAAATCGGTCATTTAACTCAACATCGAAGAATAACACGCTGAATTATAATGATTAATATCATTTAGCCTCCCTGGTCACGCCACCCTGCAGTTATGCGAGCCAGCTCACACCCTTCCCCACACGTCATAAAAATCCAGTTAATGCCATTTTTTTCCTCTGTCCCAGGATATTAATCAACGAAATAATAGAAACAGTTAATTTACAGGCAGCAGGAAAAACATTTAAGAGCATTTATATATTCCAGATGTAACACAGCTCAGCCACTTATTTCATAAGTGTAAGGGGCGATTTTTTAAATCAGGCTATAGGTGCCTGTTATTTTCCTGCGCATTTATTTTTCCGCCTGTATGGCCAGAACGTTTTCACTATCCATTTTATCTGGCTGATATTCCCCCCGTCACCCTCTATATCCAGTGACAGTCGGGGTAATACATGCAGATGGCTCTCTCATCCGGCAGATATTCATTGGCTGGCCCGGCGTTCTGCATTATCTGTTTTTATACGTTCGATACCCTACTTTCATTAACCTGTGGCGACAAATATGAAACTGAAACGTTCCCTGCTCGCGTGTGCAGTACTGGCTGGCCTGGTTGGTATATCCGGTTGTCAAAATGACTCGGATACCGCTGTCGATAACAATAAAGAGACGAACGTCTCCCGTTACGTCAATCCGTTCATCGGCACAGGTAATTTGGGCAACACCTATCCTGGTGCCACTACCCCGCATGGCATGGTGCAACTGTCGCCCAATAATGGGGCCAATGGCTGGGAATATATCTCCGGCTATTACTACCACGACAACCGCCTCGCCGGGTTTTCCCACACTCACCTCTCGGGGGCCGGAGCTGGAGATCTCAACGATATTCTGGTGATGCCGATCAACTCACGCTCCAATTTCATGCTGAACGAGGGGTCGGCCTCACTGAATCTGGAGGCCTCCCGCTACAGCCACAAGGATGAAGAGGCAACGGCGGGCTACTACAAGGTCAATCTGAAGGATTACGGGATCAAGGCCGAGCTGACCGCCTCGGATCGGGTGGGGGTTCATCGCTACACCTTCCCGCAAGATAAAAAATCGGAAATCGTGGTCAACCTCGGCTTCAAGGTCAACTGGGACTACACCTCCGACTCCTATCTGAAATGGGACAAAACCCACAACCGGATCGAGGGCCATCGCTTCTCTGACGGCTGGGCCCCCAGCCAGAAAGAGTTCTTCGTGATGGAGTTCGACCAGCCCATCAAAAACATCCGCTTCGCCTACTTTGACAAAGACCAAAACCGCTATCTGGACCTGCCGGAAGGCACCACCGAGATCGGCAACGAGACCCGTGGCAAATATCAGTACGCGCGTGCCTATGTGGAATTTGATACCGCAGCGGCGGGCTTGACTGTCGAGGCCAAGGTAGCCCTCTCCAACGTCGAGATCGGCCGGGATGGCAACGCTGGCGCCTCACTCAACATGACCGAAGTGGCCAATATGTCGTTTGACGATGTCCGTCAGGCTGCGACCCAAAAATGGGAAAAGGAGCTGGGCAAAATCCGGGTCAGTGGGGATGAGGAGTACAAACAGACCTTCTATACCGCGCTCTACCACACCTATCTGGGCCAGACCATTCACTCTGATCTGGACGGACGCTACCGCCAGGTCCATCAGGGGCGCAACGCCTATCCGGATGGCAACACGCCGTGGGGCGAGCAGATCGACACCCTCAAGGAGTCGGTGCGTACCGCCGATGCCAACCGGGATGGCAAAGCGGACTTTACCCGTTACGACACCTTCTCCCTGTGGGACACCTACCGCGCAGTACAACCCCTCTCGTCACTGCTGGAGCCGGATCGCCTCGCCGATGTGGTGCTCTCCATGCTCTCCTACGCCGAGGAGGAGTGGATGGACGATCTGGGCAACCTGCGCAAGGGCAGATTGCCGGAGTGGACCTTCAAGGGTAACGAGACCGGCATGATGATGGGGATGCACTCCACCCCGGTGATCCACGACGTGCTCTCCAAAGGCTCGCTGGACAGACGGATGATCGCGCTGGGCTTCAGCGATGCGGAACGTCAGGAGATCAAGGAGCGACTGGTGACCGCCATGATCACCGACGCCCGCGCAGCCACCAGCCAGGGAGTCGCCTGGATCAAGGAGTACGAGCAGCAAGGCTATGTGCCTGCCCAGTTGCATGACACACCGCCGGGCAATGACTGGGAATCTCACTCCCCCTTCAAGGATGCCTGGACCTCCTCCTACTCGCTGGAGTACTCCATGAATGACTGGGCGATCGCCCAATCGATCAAGGCAGTATTTGGCGAAAGTGACCCCCGCTATCAGGAGTTTGCCGATAGATCCAAGAACTGGCAGGCGCAGTTTGACTTTGGCGGCAAGCAGTACAAAGGGTGGTTCAAGGCCCGTGACTACGATGGCAACTTCATCGATGCCGGCTGGGTAGACCCGAAAACCGGCCGGGCAGTGGGCAAGGATTGGCGCCCCGACATGTTCAACTGGTCATTCGCCGAGTCCAACGGCTGGCAATACGCCTTCAGCGTTCAACATGACATTCATGGCCTGGTCGATCTGATGACCCGGTTCGACCAGACCCGGAATCCTCAGGCCAAACGGGGCGAACTGTTTGCCAAACGGCTGGACGAGTATTGGAGTACCTATCCGGATCGCAACGCTGGCGACAACCAGTTCCCGGTATTCAACACCGGCAACGTGGGACAGCATGTGCAGGGCAACGAGCCCGATATCCATGTGCCCTACCTCTACAACTACGTAGGACAGCCCTGGAAGGGACAGGCCGCCATCGTGGCAGCCACCAACGTCTGCTACAAGAACACCCCTGACGGCATCTGTGGCAACGATGACTTTGGCACCCTCTCTGCCTGGTTCGTGTTCCGGGCGCTGGGCTTCTTCCCGGTCAATGCCTCCTCCGGCATCTACGAGATTGGCACCCCCATGTTCGAAACCGCCTCGCTCGATGTGGGTGCGGGCAAACAGTTCACCGTCACGGCCCAGAATGTCAGCCGCGACAACATCTACATCCAGTCCGCTCGCCTCAATGGCAGCGAGTTCAATCGCAGCTACCTCACCCATGAGGAAATCCTCAGTGGCGGCAAGCTTGAATTCGTGATGGGCGATAGCCCCAACCAGAATTGGGGCAGCCAGCCGGAAGATCTGCCGCCCGCGCAAGGTATCGGCACCTTCCTGCACGAAGGCGACCTGCCTGCCGGTTCCCGTTAATCACCTGTTCGGGGGAGGACTTCCTCCCCCATCACCACTCAAAAATGGAATGACCATGTTCAAGTGCAATCTTCTTTCTCTTGCGGTGATTGCCGCACTGACCGGTGGCATCGCCGGTTGCAACAGTGAGAGCGAGTCTACCGCTATCGAGAAACCGGTAACTCCGGTTGTCGATCTGTCGGTACTGAAATACGTTGACCCCATGATAGGCACCGCCGCATCAGGCCACACTTTCCCCGGTGCCACCCGCCCTGCCGGCATGGTGCAGCTCTCGCCGGATACCTTTATTGGCTCCAACACCGATCACGAGAGCGGACTCAACCCCTGGCACTCAGCCTCCGGCTACTGGGACTCTTCCAATTACCTCACGGGCGAGATCGTCGCAACCGATGTTCCGCTCTACGGCTTCTCCCATACCCATCTCTCCGGCACCGGCGCCACCGATCTGGGCGACATTCTGGTACTGCCCTACGCCGAGATGGCCGACGCCCAGATAAACGCCTTTGACAAAACCAATGAGCACGCCAGCGCCGGTTATTACAAAACCAGACTGAACAAGGGGGAGATTGAGGTTGAACTGACCACCACCAAACGAGTCGGTTTGCACCGTTACACCTTCGCCAAAGGAGCGGATCGGAATGTGAAATTCGATCTGGGTCATACCCTGCTGAACAACAACGGCCAATCGCTGAAAAACAAAATCGAAGTGGTGGATGAGTACACCCTGCGTGGCCGCAAAACCTCCACTGGCTGGTTCCAGGGACAGAACCATCAGGGCCAGAACATCTTCTTCTACGCCAAATTCAACCAACCTGTGGCCAGGGCCATGCTGGGCGAGCAGGACAAGATGCCCACCCGGGAGATGCGCCCCAACAGCGTCTATCAAGGGGATGACCTGACCGCCTACCTCAATTTTGGCCAGGGTGACCAACCGCTCGAGATCCGGGTCGGTATCTCGGCGGTGAGCTGGCAAGGAGCACAGAAGAATCTGGAGGCGGAAGCCCCCACCTTTGATTTTGCCAAGGTGAAGTCAGACGCAGAATACGCGTGGGCCGAAAAGCTGGCAACACTCAAAACCGAAGGGGGGACGGAGACCGAGAAGACCAATTTCTACACCGCTCTCTACCACATGATGATCGCCCCTATCGAGCTCTACGATGTGGATGGCAAGTATCTTGATATGCAAGGCACCCTGCGCACCCTGCAACCTGGCGATACCCCCAACTACTCCATCTACTCGACCTGGGATACCTTCCGCGCCGTTCACCCCATGTGGACCATCATGGACCCGCCACAGGCGACTCTCTACGCCAAGGATCTGATCCGCAAATCCAACGTGGAGTTCGGCCTGCTGCCCAAATGGGAAGGCCACGGCTCGGAAACCGGCACCATGATTGGCTACCCCTCGGCGGCCATCCTTGCCGATGCGGTGACCAAGGGGCTGATCGATGCGCAAGAGGCACTGGAAGCCTCGGTCAAATCGGCCCACTACCGGCCTGCCGATTACCCGCAGATCCATGACGACATCCTGAGCTCGCTGATGGCCGGTCAGCTCAGCTATCACGAGAAAGAGCAGTGCGTCCGTTATCCCAACTGGAACTCGGTCTCCTACTCGCTGGAGTTCTCTTTCTACGACTGGACCATCGCCGAGATGGCGAAAGCCGCGGGCGACATGACTACCTATCAGGAGTTCAAGGCACGATCCTACAACTCGCTCAAACATTGGGATCCCCAGGCTGGCAATGCCGATGGCAAAGGCTTCTTCGTACCGACCGAGCTGAAAAACGGTGACCCGTGCGCCCTGAAATACGCGGCGGCCGATTTCGATCCCTACAAGTCGGATGCCTTCTACTACACCGAGGGCAATGCCTGGCAGTGGCAGTGGTCCTTCATGCAGGATCTCGACAAGCTGACCGAGATCATGGGTGGCCAGCAGGGACTGAACGACAAGCTCGACAACCTGTTCAACGCCGACCCCAACGGGGGCGAAGCACATCAGGACATGACCGGTTACATCGGGCAGTACATTCATGGCAACGAGCCCTCACACCACGTCATCTATCTCTACAATCGCACCGCCCAGCCCTGGAAAGCGCAGGAGTACCTCGACCGGGTCTATAAGGAGTTCTACAAAACCACCCCGGATGGCCTGATCGGCAATGAAGACGTCGGCCAGATGTCGGCCTGGTACATCATGAGTGCCATGGGCTTCTATCAAATCTCCCCGGGCGACCCGACCTACACCATCGGTCGTCCCATCTTTGACAAGGTCACCATCAACCTGCCCGACGGTCAGTTCAACGTGGTAGCGCAGAACAACAGCCCGGACAACCTCTATGTCAAAGAGGTCACCATCAATGGCAAGCCACTCAACCAGTACAACACCTTCGCCCACAGCGAGATCCGTCCCGGTGGTGAGCTGCGTTTTGTGATGACCAACCAGCAACCGACCCCGTAACTCTACAAGCGGCAAGCCACCCGGCTTGCCGCTTTTTCATCTCCGGAATTTGAGGAACAACAATGTTCAAACCCCACAAGCTGGCCATCATGGTGACAGCCCTGCTTGGCCTCTATGGCTGCAACACAAATGATGAGACTACTGACAATGGCCGCCCCGATAATGCCCTGCAGGTGCTGCAATATGTCGATCCGCTGATCGGCACCGATGGGCTGGGCAATGTCAATCCGGCCCCGGTCATGCCGGAAGGGATGATCCAGCCGGGCCCGGACAACTGGAATCCGGCCAACTGGAATGGCAAGGGATCCCCTTCCGACTATCACCACCATCTGGCCAAGCTTTCCGGCTTCAGCAGCACCCATATCTCGGGGGCAGGCAAGGGGGATCTCAATGATTTCGCCTTCTTGCCCTTCATCGGCAGCAATACCGACCCGGTCACCATCAACAAGACGAGCGAACAGTCGGAAGTAGGCTATTACAAAGCGGATCTGGTGGAGACCGGCATCAAGGCCGAACTCACTGCCACCCAGCGGGTCGCCTTCCACCGTTACAGCTATCCGGCGGGTGAAGATCGCAAAGTCCAGCTTGATCTGCAGCACGAGCTGCTGGAGCAGTACGGTAACCACTCCCGCAATATTTACTTCAAGCGGGTGAGCGACAACGCCATTGCCGGAGCCAGAACCAGCAACGAGTGGGGGCAGTGGCAGACGGTCTTTTTCTACGCCGAGTTTTCCGAACCGTTTGTGGATCAGATCCTCTATGTCGATGGCAAATTGAGCAACGACACCGAGGTGGGGTTGGCCGATTACATCGGGTATGGCGAAACCAGACCCCGGGTACGGGATGTGGTGACCCAGCTCAACTTTGCCAAAGGGGAACGGCCCATCACCATGAAGATGGCCATCTCGGGCACCGGCATTGAGGGGGCCATGGCCAACCTGCGCGCCGATGAACATGGCTACCGCTTCGATCAGGTGGTGCAGGAGAACAAGCAGGCATGGGCGAAACTGCTCAATAAGTTCACCCTGGAGGGTGGCAGCGATGCCGACAAGACGATGTTTTATACCTCGCTCTATCGCACCTACATCGCCCCCTTCGTCTATCAGGATGTGGATGGTCAATATCGCGGAATGGATGGCAAGGTGCATCAGGCCAAGCCGGGCTTTACCAACTATTCGGTCTACTCCATGTGGGACACCTTCCGCGCCGCCCACCCATTGAAGACCATCATCGAAAAAGAGCGATCCATCGACTATGTGCACGATCTGCTCAACAAATATAAAACCGGCGGCATCATGCCCAAATGGGAGCTGCACTCCGACTATACCGGCGAGATGGTCGGCTACCCGGCGGTCTCCATCATCGCCGACGTCATCGTCAAATACCCGGATGCATTCACACAGGAAGAGATAAAGCTGGCGCTGCAGGCGGCCAATGTCTCCGCCAACTTTGACCTCGCGCTGACCAAAAGCTGGGTGCCCTATCAGGATCCCTGGAACGGCGACAAGCGCTTCACCGTGATGACCCGTCACGGCCAGTATGCCGAGCAGCACGGCTATGTCCCCGCCAACGTCAAACTCAAGCCGGAAGAGGGCGGCATGGCGCAGGACAAGTACGATGAACTGGTCAACGAGTCCGTCTCGTACGGTGTCGAGAATGCCTACTATGACTGGTGCATCGCCCAGCTGGCCCGACTGGCTGGCGACAAATCCGCCGAGAACCGCTATCTGGCCCGGGCGACTACCTGGCGCGCCTATTTTGACTACAACCCGGCGCAATATGGCAAATATGGCGCGACCGGCTTTATGCGCCCCAAAAATTACGATGGCAGCTGGGTCAACAATTACCCCTCCTGCGCCATCGATAAAAACGGCAATCCCGTTACACCACCACAAAACTGTGACACCAACGACAGCAGCCGTTATGACATCTTCTGGCCCTATCGGGCCGAGCACAGGGGGCAGGACTTTACCGAAGGCAACACCTGGCAGTGGAGCTGGTTTGTTCCCCACGATATCGAGGGGCTCAAAGAGGTGATGGGGGGCGAGGAGGGATTCCGGAAGAATCTGGATGCCCTCTTCACCGCCAACTCCAACGCTGATACCTCGCAAGGGGATATGACCGGCTATATCGGGCAGTTCGTGATGGGGAACGAACCGGATCACCATGTTCCCTACCTCTATAACTGGACCAAGGAGCCGTGGAAAACCCAGGAGTATGTGGATCAGGCGGTGCGCAACTTCTTCCACCCGACCACCACAGGGCTGATTGGCAATGAGGATGTGGGGCAAATGTCCGCCTGGTACATCATGAGTGCGCTGGGCTTCTATCAGGTCACGCCGGGGCTCCCGGTCTACACCATAGGTCAGCCACTGTTTGACAAGGTGATCATGGATATCGATGGCGGAAAATTCACCGTGATCGCCGAAAACAATGGCACCCAAAATATCTATGTGGAATCGGTCACCATCAATGGCAAACCATTGGGGGAAAACCTGACGTTCAATCACAGCGATATTCGTGCCGGTGGTGAACTGAAATTTATCATGACGGCGCAAAAACCGATCCGCTCAGATAATAAATAACCATCATGCACTATCAATATATGTTCAGGCCCAAAGCTTCCTTTGTGCCTCTTTTTTGTTCACTAACAAAAATGTTCAAAAATATACCGCACGCAATTACATGATACCCGGATCACAAACAGCGCGCCTTGCCACAAAAGTCTAGTGAATGACACTTTTTTACTCTGTCGATGAAACAGATGGCATGGGAATAATAGTGCTCGCCGGGATCAATGCCATCGAGCACCAATATTGCTCAGGGATCGCTCCGGTCTCATAAAAATAGATCATGACTGCTCACCCTCTACCCGATGGAGCCGCTCAATATGTTCAAGAAAAATATTCTAGCCATTGCCCTGACCAGCACAGTAGCCATGTTATCCGGCTGCGATTCAGATAACAGCAGCGACAATAACGACGATCAAAAGCCAACGCCAACCAATGTGTTGCAATATGTGAACCCATTCGTTGGCACTGGCTTTAACGGTCACACCTTTCCCGGCCCTGTGGTACCGGAGGGCATGGTGCAACTCTCGCCGGATACCGAGTTGATCGGCTGGCACTCCTCCTCCGGCTATCACTTTGACAAAGATACCCTGTTCGGATTTTCCCACACCCACCTCTCAGGCACCGGCATGGGGGGGCTGGGGGATATTCTGTTCCTGCCCTTTACCGAAGATAAATCCAAATACATCGAGCAAAGCGATGATTACCGCAAAGCCATCTCGGTCAAAATGGACAAAAAATCCGAGCAGGCCGAGCCTGGCTACTATGCGGTGCGCATCGCCGAGAATGGCATCAAGGCCGAGCTGACCGCCTCCGAGCGGGTGGGCTTTCACCGCTACACCTATCCGCAGGGGCAACCCCAACGGCTGAAGATCGATTTGAACTCGATCCTCAACAGCGACTGGGGATCGAGTTCGCTGCGCAACAAACTCACCGTCAGCGAAGATGGCTACACCATCACCGGCGAGCGAGATGCGACTCACTTCTCCGGCTGGGCGAAAAACCAGAAGATCTTCTTCCATGCGACCTTCGACAAGAAGATCAAAGGGGTCTACATCCTCGCTGGTGGTGTGCCGGTAGAGGGCTTGAGCGCCGAGCACAAGGCCAAATCCAAAGCGGATGTCACCGCTTACGTCGAATTTGAAGAGGGCGGCTCAGCCCAACTGAACGCCAAAGTTGCCCTATCGGCGGTCGATGCCACCGGCGCATGGAACAACTACCAGGCCGAAGGGGATGTTTCGTTTGACGAGGCCCGCGCCAACGCCCGCGAGAAGTGGGCCAACGCCCTCAATTTCACCATCGAGGGGGGCAGCAAGGAGCAAAACGAGATCTTCTACACCGCCCTCTACCACACCAAGATCGCCCCCATCGTCCATCAGGATGTGGATGGCAACTACCGCGGCATGGGCAAAGGGGCGCAGGCCAAGGGGGAAGGCAGCTACTCCATCCACTATGGCCAGGCAAGCGAAGATCAGCCCAACTTCTCGGTCTACTCACTGTGGGACACCCAGCGAGCGCTGCACCCGCTTAAAACCATCACCGAACCCACCCGCGCCGTGCAGTATGCCAAGAACCTGCTCCAGAAGTATCTGGAGAGCGGCCTGCTGCCCAAGTGGGAGCATCTGGGGGATGAGACAGGCACCATGGTGGGCTATCCGGCGGTGGTGGTGATTGCCGACGCCATCACCAAATACCCCGATGCCTTCACTGCGCAGGAGAAAAATCTGGCGCTCACGGCCGCCATCGACTCCTCCACCTATACCAACTACCCCATGCTGGCGACCGAGTGGGACAAGGCGGTGCTGGACAAGACCCTGACCAACCACATCGA
Source organism: Aeromonas sp. 603079 (assembly GCF_049172135.1). Taxonomy (NCBI): domain Bacteria; kingdom Pseudomonadati; phylum Pseudomonadota; class Gammaproteobacteria; order Aeromonadales; family Aeromonadaceae; genus Aeromonas; species Aeromonas sp. 603079. The sequence continues at coordinate 27,220 of NZ_JAAKPX010000007.1, forward strand.
TTACATCGAAAAGAACGGCTTTGCCCCGGCAGTGCAGCGGATCGACGGTCAGCCCGTCTTCGCTGACTACACCCTCGAGTCGGTCTCCTACGGTCTGGAGAACGCCTTCTATGACTGGGCCATCGCCCGGATCGCCAAGGCGGCCGGCAACCCGGCGGCCGAAGCGCGCTATCTGGCCCGTTCTAACGGCTATCAGCGCTACTTCGACCACAATGCGGCCGAATACGCCCAGTACGGGGTGACCGGTTTCATGCGTCCGGTGATGATCGATGGCGCCTTCATGACGCCGTTTGATCCCTATGGCACCGAACATGAGACCGGCAACTATACAGAGGGCAACGCCTGGCAGTGGACCTGGTTTGTGCCCCATGACATCAAGGGTCTGAAAACCGCGATGGGCGGAGAAGAGGCCTTCAAGCAGAATCTGGACGCCACCTTTGCCGCCGAGAGTCAGGGGTCGGAGACCGCTGACATGACCGGGATGATGGGTCAGGTGGCCTTCGGCAATGAACCCTCCCACCATATTCCCTACCTCTACAACTGGACATCGGAGCCCTGGAAAACTCAGGAGACGGTCGACTACATCCTCGACACCATGTACTCGAACACCCCGGCAGGCATCATAGGCAACGAGGATGTGGGCTCCATGTCTGCCTGGTATGTGATGTCAGCACTTGGCTTCTATCAGGTGAATGCGGCAGACCCCGTTTACACTATTGGCCGCCCGCTATTTGCCAAAGCGACCATCCCGGTCAAGGGGGGAACCTTCACCATCATCGCCGATAACAACAGCGCCAAGAACCGCTATGTCCAGTCGGTCACCATCAATGGCAAACCGCTCAAGGATGGTCTCTTCTTCGAGCACAAGGAGTTTATACCGGGGGGCAACCTCCACTTCGTGATGGGCGATACCCCGCCACAAAAGTAACGATCGATAGCATTGAGGTGACATTCAGCACGCAATCCGAAAATGTCACTTTGTGATACCCGACGGCCCACGCCAGATGGATTGATAAAATCCAATCAGCGCTGGGCCATTTTATTTTCCAGTGGGAAGCCCAGGTTCAGCCATTAAGCCGTTTTTCTCAAACATGCCTTAAATCGGGCAATAAACCGCAAAAAATGGCTGTAAATCCCATTACAAGGGTTTTTCTGTCATATCTTGACCGCTGTCACATCCTGCCATTAATTAAACAAAAACCACTATTGAGTTAAAGATCAACACTTTGCGAGCTGGATCACACCAGCAAAACCATGCAACAAAAATCCAGTTATTGCTACATTCATCGCCTGTCCAACCCTACCCTTGAGGGCAATAATGAGCCCAATTCGCAACGCATGACTTAGCCCTTACAGGGAAGGAGAGTGAGATGTTACCCACCATGACCAACGGCAGACTCATCTGCCTGGAGTTGAAGGCCACCAGCAAGGAGGCTCTGTTCGACGAGATGGCACAGATGCTGGCGCGCGATGGCGCCGTGTCTGATCAACAGCAATTCGTCAAGGATATCTGGGCCCGCGAGCAGCTGGACTGCACCGGCTTCGAGCAGGGTGTCGCCCTGCCCCATGCCAAGAGCAAGGCGGTCAGTCGTCCGGCCATTGCCATCGGTGTCAGCCGTCAGGGTATCGAGTACGGCGCCGAAGATGGCAAGCCAACTCAACTGATCTTCATGATCGCCTCCCCGGATGGCGGCGCCAACCACCACATCGAAGTGCTGGCCGAGCTCTCCACCCGTCTGCTGGAACCGGGCTTTATCGAGCAGATGAAAGCCGCCACCACCGTCGAGCAAGCGCTGACCCTGCTCAAGCAAGGCCCGAAAGTGCAAAAACCGGCCCCAGCCGCCAAACCGGCTGCCACTGCACCGGCTGAACCCGAAGAGCGCACCTTCAAGGATCGCCTCAATACCATGAAGCAGCACCTGCTGTTTGGTACTTCCCACATGATCCCTTTCATCGTGGCGGGCGGTGTGCTGCTGTCACTGTCGGTGATGATGAGCGGCAAGGGCGCCGTGCCGGAAGCGGGCTTCCTCAAAGACATGGCAACCATGGGGATCGCCGGTCTGACCCTGTTTACCGCCGTGCTGGGTGGCTATATCGCCTACTCGCTGGCTGACAAGCCGGGCCTGGCCCCGGGCATGATCGGCTCCTGGATTGCCGTTCAGCACTATCAAACCGGTTTCCTCGGCGCCATTCTGGTGGGCTTTATCGCCGGTTTCGTGGTCAATCAGCTCAAACGGATCAAGCTGCCTGACTCCATGACCTCCCTCGGTTCCATCTTCATCTATCCGCTGATCGGTACCTTTCTGGTGTGCGGCATCGTGATGTGGGGGATCGGTGCCCCGATCGCCGCCATGATGGAAGGGATGAACCACTGGCTCTCCAGCATGGCGGGCTCAGGTAAAGTGATGCTGGGTGCCATTCTGGGTGGTATGACCGCCTTCGATATGGGCGGCCCGGTCAACAAGGTTGCTACCCTGTTTGCCCAGACTCAGGTCAACACCCAGCCCTGGCTGATGGGCGGCGTCGGCATCGCCATCTGTGTGCCGCCGCTCGGTATGGCACTGGCTACCCTGATGTCTCCGAAGCGTTACAAGAAAGAGGAGCGTGAATCCGGCAAAGCGGCCGCCATCATGGGCATGATCGGTATCAGTGAAGGTGCCATCCCGTTTGCCGCTGCTGACCCCATGCGCGTTATCCCGGCCATCGTCGCAGGCGGCATCGTCGGCAACATCACCGGCTTTATGATGCACAGTATCAACCACGCCCCCTGGGGTGGCTGGATTGTCCTGCCGGTTGTTGAAGGCAAGATGGGCTACATCCTGGGTACCATCCTCGGCGCTCTGACCACCGCCATCATCGTCAACCTGCTGAAGAAGCCAGTGAGCGAAGAAGATGACGTCACTACCACCCAAACCAGCTTCGAAGTCATTGAAGCGGAAGGGGAAGCAGACGTTCTGGCCATCACTGCCTGCCCGTCTGGCGTGGCCCACACCTTCCTCGCCGCCAAGAGCCTGCAGAAGGCCGCTGCCAAGCAGGGGATCAAGATCAAGGTCGAGACCCAGGGCGCCAACGGCATCATCAACCGCATCACCGCCAAGGATGTCGCAAACGCCCGCTGCGTCATCTTCGCCCACGACGTGGCGATCAAGAACCGCGAGCGCTTCACCAATATCGAGGTCATCGATGTGAAAACCAAAGAGGCGATTCACAATCCGGAAGCACTGCTGGCCCGCACGCTGGGCAACAAGGCAAACGCCGCCTGATAACCGTCAGACTCCACCTATAACAAGGGGCCCATCACTGGCCCCTTTTCGTTACCTGCTAAGCAACCGCATATCATCCCACCGACCAAGCCACTGATTTAAAACATATTAACCAGTCACATCACGGTTCTTGGCGAGCCGTCACAGAACGGTGACGTGTAAAAAAACAGCAATTGAAGCGCTAGTCAGATCTCATGTCAAATGGCTCCGCCTACTAAACTGGAGCATCACAAAAATGATAAAAATCAATGAATTGGTTCTGGCTGTTACCCTCACCCTCACTGCCACCCCCTTGCTGGCAGCCCACTGGGAGTGCGGTGAGCACGTGCGCTTTGGTCTGCCCTCCGAATCGGATCAGAAGCTCTGCCGTGAAGGGTATGCGGTCGGCTACAACTACGACTACAAGGTGGCGGACTGGGTCTCCTACCGGATGACCGCCCAGAGCGCACAGGGCACAGTGCCCCGCAAGGATGCCTTCGCCGAGGACAGGGAGATCCCGGTTGCCTACCGCGCCACCCTCTCCGACTACAAGGGCTCGGGCTACGACCGTGGCCATCAGGCCCCGGCGGGGGACATGAAATCGAACAAGAACACCATGAAAGAGAGCTTCCTGCTGAGCAACATGACACCGCAGATCGGGGTGCTCAACCAGAAGGCGTGGCGCGTGCTGGAGGACAAGGTGAACAAGTGGGCGGTCTCCCGCAAGGATGTGCAGGTGATCACCGGCCCCATCTTTACCGGCTCTGAAGAGTCCATCGGTCAGGGTGTGGCGATCCCGAGCGCCTACTACAAGATCGTGATGGACCCGGCCAGACTGCAGGCCATCGCCTTTATCATGCCGCAGGAAGAGGTGCCCATCAGCCAGATCGCCGACTACCGGGTCTCGGTACGCGAGGTGGAAGAGCAGACCCAACTCAACTTCTTCAGTGATATGCCCGAAGAGCAGCAAGAGACGCTGGAAGCCCGCATCTCCCCGATGTGGAACTGACTGCGAACACTCGCCAACAGATGGATTGAAACTCCATCTGTCTTGCATCGCAACAGAGGGAGGGGGAGTCACGCTCCCCCTGCCCTTTTCAGATGGCTGCTGACCCGTTGCGGCCATTTTTGCGGCCACAGGTGTGGCATAACCCGACGACCCGCCTCGACTCACAGTTTGCCGCACCGTTAACTGGTATATTGCCTCTCTTTGGCACTAACAGACTGAATTGACGCACATTTGCCTTATCCCATCGGCCCACACGCCGGCGCACTACGGCGCGATTCAGCCCGACAGAGGACCTTTTGATGAAACAGACCCTTCTTGCCCTCACCCTCGGCGGCCTGCTGGCGCTCTCGCCCCTCACTCTGCAAGCGGCCGAGAGCTCAATGCAGATGGAGCATGACCTCAATACTCTGGTCAGCAAACGGCAGGCGGTGGACATGCTGCTCGGCGAAGCACTGCGGATCTACAAGTCGCCAGCCAAGATCTCCCACGCAGGTTTTACCGCCAAGATGCCGAGCAATATGGAGCTGGTGACCGAGCGGCTGCTGGCCGCCTACCAGCTGGAACCCTACCGCACCGACCTGCTCATCTCGGCGGCCAACGCCCAGATCTACAACGGCAACCTGAGCCGCGCCATCACCTTGCTGGAGCAGGCGCAAGCCGTCGCTCCCGATGATCTCGACATCAACAGTTATCTCGCCATCTGGCAGTTGGTGAAGGGTAACAAGGAGGCTTCCCGCAGCTATCTGGCGAAAGTTGCGGATCGCAACAGTGGCCGCGCCGCGGATCTGGAGGAGATCATCGCCCGGGTGCAGCGGATCACCACCGCCCCGCTGCAGACCGAACTGACCGAGGATCAGGTCAAGGCCAGCAAAGAGGGCAAACGCGCTATCGTCACCCTGGGCTACGCCCTCAATCCCGACGGCAGCATGGACAAGATCCTGCTGGGCCGGCTGCAAACCACCCTTGAGCTGGCCAAAGCCGACCCGGAAGCGCTGCTCATCCTGACCGGCGGCGTGCCTCAGAACCGCCAGACCGAGGGCAAGCTGATGGCCGACTGGCTGGCCAACCACGGCATCGACCGCAGCCGCCTGATTGAAGAGAACTACGCCACCAGCACGGTGGATAACGCCCTCTACAGCGCCTATGCCCTCGCCCGCCACCAGATTGACTATGCGGTGCTGGTAAGCTCCGCCAGCCATGTGCGCCGCGGCCAGACGGTGCTGGAAATCGCCTGCGACCAGATTGGTCCGGCCAACATCAAGGTGGCGAGCGTCAGCTACCCCGACAAGCCCCTCGAGGAGCTGGCTACCCCGAGCGAGAGCGAGCTGCTCGGCATCTACCGCGACGCCCTGCGCACCTACGGCATGTGGAGCTACCGCTCCGCCCCGCTGATCGAGCGTTGATCGGCCATCAACACGAAAAAGAGAGAGAGGCGCGATGCCTCCCTCTCTTTTATTGACCGATGATTGGCCAAGCCTCGCCCGTTAGCTGACGATAAAGCCCTGTGAGGGGGCCGCTTTGGGATCGTCACCGAAGCGGTTTGGCCCCTGCTGACCGTTGCAAACCATAAAGTAGATAAGCACCAGGGTGCCGATAATGGGGATGAGCCCGAGCAGCAGCCACCAAGCGCTGCGGTCGGTATCGTGCAGACGACGGGCCGCCACCGCCAGAGATGGCAGCAGCACAGCCAGCGAATAGATGGAGCTTATCAGCTCATTGTCGCCGCCGATCAGCTTGTCCACCATGCCGAGCAGCAACATGACGATGACGTTGCACAGCACGAACATCCAGTATTCGGTGCGACGGGCCCGCCCGCTGAATACCGCATATTGCTTGAGGACCGAGATATACCAGTTCATTGCGCCTCCAGACTGTTTTCAAAAACAAGTAGTTGCAGATCCGAACCGAGCTTAGCGCGATCAGTGTCCGGCGTCGATCACCAGCAGCTCCAGATCCTGGCGACTGACCCGCTTGCTGTCCACCTTCACATAGAGCGAACGTTCCTTCCGTGCCAGCAGTACATCGTTCACCCCGTCGCAGGCTCGGAGTTTCTGCTCCAGTGCAGGGCTCGCCTCCACCCCTTCCGGTAACAGGATGCGCAGACTGCTCACATAGGGGGGCTCCTGCATGGTAAGGCTGACCCCGAGCCAGACAAGGGCCAGCGCAGAGCAGCCGCCAAACACCAGGGCGCCACCACCCAGACTGTAGAGCAGGCCCCCCAGGCTGCCACCGATAGCCACTCCGATAAACTGGCTGGTGGAGTAGATCCCCATGGCCGTACCCTTGTAACCCGGTGGCGACTCCTTGCTGATCAGGGATGGCAGCAACGCCTCCATCACGTTGAAGCCGATGAAGAAGAGCTGCAGGCCGGCGAGCAGGCCCCACAGCTGCAGGCCAGCCTGCCACAGCACCACTTCGGCGCTGAGCATCACCAGCACGCAGATCTGGAACACCAACTTCATCTTTCTGCGCGTCTCGGCATAGATGATGAAGGGTACAACGCTGACGAAGGCAATCAGCATGGTGACCAGATAAGCCTGCCACTGGCTGTCCCGAGGCAGACCCGCTTGCTCCAGCAGCGGCGGCAACGCCACGAAGCTCGACATCAACAGGGTATGCACGCACAAAATGCCGAGATTGAGTTTGAGCAGGCGCGGATTGGTCAGCACAGTGCGCATCCCGCCCCTGACCATGCCGGACTCGCGATTGAGCAGATGAGTTGTCGGTGTCGGCACCAGCCAGAGGGTGACGGCAATGCCCCCCAGCGCCAGCAGGGCGATGAGCCAGAACAGGCCGGAGAGTCCCAGCGCATGAGTGATGAGGGGGCCGGTCACCATGGCGATGGCGAAGGTGATGCCAAAGCTCACCCCGATGAAGGCCATCGCCTTGGTGCGGTTCTGCTCGCGGGTGAGATCCGACAAGAGCGCCATCACGGCGGCCGAGATGGCGCCGCTGCCCTGCAGGGCGCGGCCGGCGATGACGCCCCAGATGGAGTGGGTCAGCGCCGCGATCACGCTGCCGAGGGCAAACATCAGCAGGCCGCCGACGATGAGGGGCTTGCGGCCCACCTTGTCGGAGAGCAGACCGAACGGGATCTGGAACAGCGCCTGGGTCATGCCGTAGATGCCGATGGCCAGGCCGATGAGCGCCTCGGAGGCCCCCGCCAGCGACATGCCGTAGGTGGTCAGCACCGGCAGCACCATAAACATGCCGAGCATGCGCAACGAGAAGACGGAGCCGAGCGCCCAGGTGGCACGGCGCTCGCCCCTCGTCATGGTGAAATCATTCATGATGGCCTCGATAGGTCAGGGAAAAGGAAGACTCAAGGGGTGGCCGACACGCGCCATGCCACACCCGACAGAGGGGAAAAGTACCCGATGGGCGGCCCCATAATAACAGAGCCGGGGAGGTTCCCGGCTCTGGATCTCATGCAATCGGAAGCAACGCACACTATCGGAGCAACATGCTCACCAGCGCCACAGACTCGGCCTCTGGCTGGAAGTCTACCGACATCATGACACTCAGACAGGTAATGGTGACGATGGAAAACATAAACAGCTTGCGCGCCCAGAGAGCATCATCAACCAGCTGTTTGTAACCCGACAGCGCCATCCCCAGCCACCAGACACTCACCGCAGTGGCCACCACCAGATACTTGTAGCCGGCGTAACCGCCGAGGAACAGCATCAGGGTCGGCACCATAAAGGCCAGGATGTAGAGGGTAATGTGGTGCTTGGCCACCGAAATTCCCTTCACCACCGGCAACACCGGAATGTTGGCCGCCTGATAATCCTTGAAGCGGAAAATGGCGATCGCATAGGAGTGCGGCATCTGCCACAGGCTGAAGATCGCCAGCAGGATCAAGGCCCCCGAGTCGAACTGACCGCTCACCGCACAGTAGCCGATGACCGGCGGCGCGGCGCCGGAGAGGCTGCCCACCAGGGTGCCGTAGACCGAGTGACGCTTCATGTAGAGGCTGTAGACCCCCACATAGACAATGAAGCCCAGCACCGCCAGCAGAGCGGCCAACGGATTGGCCGCCCAATAGAGCAGTGCAATGCCCGCCATGCCAAGCGCGGTGGCGTACCAGAGCGATACGCCGGGGGCGATCAGCCCCTTCACCAGAGCACGGTTCTTGGTGCGCTCCATGATGCAGTCGATGTCCCGGTCGATGTAGTTGTTGAACACGCAACCGGAGGCCACCACCAGCGAAACACCCACCATGGTCAGAATGAACAGGGGCAGGTCCAGGCTTCCTTTTGAAGCCAGCAGAAATCCCCCGATCACCGAGATGAGGTTGCCGAAGATGATGCCCGGCTTGGTCACTTGCAGGTATTGCTTCATCATTGCCAGCCTGCTCAGTGGACCATCATGTTGATGTTGAGGTTGTACATGATCCACAGGGAACCCACGACCACGATGGCAATGATGAGCACGGTAAAGACCAGTGCCACCAGGTTCCAGCGCTCCTCGGACGAGGTGTTCATGTGCAGGAAGTAGACCAGATGGACAAAGATCTGCACCACCGCCATGCCAACCACGGTGGCCAGCACGGTGGTGTGGGAGGCGGAGCCGTCTATCACCATCCAGAACGGTACGGCAGTCAGGATCAGTGACAGCACGAAGCCGATCAGGTAGCTCTTGGCGCTGCCGTGGCTGGCGCCGTGATTATCAACGGAATGACTCATTTACATTGCCCCCATCAGATAGACCACGGTAAAGACGCAGATCCACACCACGTCGAGGAAGTGCCAGAACAGGCTCAGGCACATCAGGCGGGAGCGGTTGCGATCGGTCAGCCCCTTCTTGGCCACCAGCACCATCATCACGATGATCCAGATAAGGCCGCTGGTGACGTGGATACCGTGGGTACCGACCAGGGTGAAGAAGGCGGAGAGGAAGGCGCTGCGATCCGGGCCGTAACCTTCTGCGATCAGGTGATGGAACTCGTAGATCTCCATCGCGATAAAACCGACACCCAGCACAAAGGTCACCAGCAACCAGCCATTGACGGTAGACACCCGGTTCTTGTTCATCGCCAACATGGCAAAACCGAAGGTGATGGAGCTCAACAGCAGCAGCATGGTTTCGGCAAATACGAACGGCAGTTCGAAGATATCCTTGCCGCTCGGACCGCCGGCAGTTCCGTTGACCAGGACCGCATAGGTTGCAAACAGACATGCAAACAGGATGCAGTCACTCATCAGGTAGATCCAGAAACCAAACACCTTGTTGGCACCGGCATCATGGTGCCCATGATCATGGGCACTCTCGTGAGTGTGATGTAGAACGTCGGTCGCCATAGCGTCACGCCCCCTTGTTAATGTTGGCAAAATGCTGATCTTCGATGCGCGTGATCTCGTCAACCTGGACGTAGTAGTCCACGCCATCGTTGAAGCTATGGATGATCCAGCTGCCAATCATGGCGACAAAGGCAAGGATCGCCATCCACCAGATATGCCAGATCATGGCAAAGCCAAAGATGGCGCTGAAGCCCGCGATGATCACCCCAGCCCCGGTGTTCTTGGGCATGTGGATCGGCGCATACTGCTTGGGCTGCTGATAGGCTGAACCGTTTTGCTTGGCATCCCAGAAGGCATCCAGACCGGTGATCTTCGGCTCGATGGCGAAGTTGTAGAAGGGCGGCGGTGAAGAAGTCGCCCACTCCAGCGTCCGGCCACCCCAGGGGTCACCACTCACATCACGGTTCTGCTCGCGGTCACGGATGCTGACCACCAGCTGGATCACCTGGCACAAGACACCAAGGGCAATCAGGCCGGCACCACATGCTGCTACCACCAGCCAGGGGTGGAAGGCCGGATCCAGCTGTTGGCTGATGCGGCGGGTCATCCCCATGAAGCCCAGTACGTAAAGCGGCATGAAGGCAACAAAGAAGCCGATAATCCAGCACCAGAAAGCACGCTTGCCCCAGGTTTCGTTCAGGGTGAAGCCGAACGCCTTGGGGAACCAGTAGGTGATACCGGCAAAGCAGCCAAATACCACGGCACCAATGATGACGTTATGGAAGTGAGCGATGAGGAACAGGCTGTTGTGCAACACGAAGTTGGCCGCCGGCACCGAGAGCAGTACCCCTGTCATGCCACCTATGGTGAAGGTGATGATGAAACCGACGGTCCACAGCATGGGTGAGGTGAACTCGATGCGACCACGGTACATGGTGAACAACCAGTTGAAGATCTTCACCCCGGTCGGGATGGAGATGATCATGGTGGTAATGCCGAAGAAGGCATTCACGTTTGCGCCCGAGCCCATGGTGAAGAAGTGGTGCAACCAGACAATGAAGGAGAGCACGGTAATGGCAATGGTCGCCCATACCAGCGAGGTGTAGCCGAACAACCGCTTCTTGCTGAAGGTGGCCACTACTTCGGAGAAGATCCCGAATACCGGCAACACCAGGATATAAACCTCGGGGTGGCCCCAGGCCCAGATCAGGTTGATGTACATCATCATGTTGCCACCCATGTCATTGGTAAAGAAATGGGTACCCAGATAGCGGTCTGCGGTGAGCAGGGCGATGGTAACGGTCAGGATCGGGAAGGAGGCGATGATCAGCACGTTGGAGCACAAAGCCGTCCAGGTGAACACCGGCAGACGCATCATGGTCATGCCAGGAGCGCGCATCTTGATGATGGTGGCGAAGAAGTTGACGCCAGTCAGCAAGGTGCCCAGACCCGATATCTGCAGACTCCAGATCCAGTAATCAACCCCGACCCCCGGGCTGTACTCCAGCCCCGACAGCGGCGGATAGGCCAGCCAGCCGGTCTGGGCGAATTCACCGACCCCGAGGGAGATGTTGATCAACACCACGGCAGCGGCGGTGAACCAGAAGCTGATGTTGTTGAGGAAGGGAAAAGCCACATCACGGGCACCGATCTGGAGCGGCACGACGATATTCATCAGACCGATCACCAGTGGCATCGCCACGAAGAAGATCATGATGACCCCGTGGGCGGTGAAGATCTGGTCGTAGTGGTGGGGCGGTAAAATGCCGTCACCACCAGCCGAAGCCATCACCTGCTGGGTACGCATCATCACAGCGTCGGCGAAGCCGCGCAGCATCATGACCATACCCAGGATCAGATACATGACCCCAAGACGCTTGTGGTCGACCGAGGTAAGCCACTCTTTCCACAGATATTGCCACTTGCCGAAATAGGTGATCAGGCCGGCAACGGCCAGCCCCCCCAAAATGATACCGGCTACCGTCACCATGATGATGGGTTCATGGAACGGAATGGCATCGAGTGTTAATTTTCCAAACATCGGTTATTCCTCGGATCCTGCTTGCACAGCCTTGTTATCCAACGGCGCGTTCATATGTCCGGCATGCTCCTTCTGCCCGTCATGCGCCATAGCGGCATGGTCCATCTGCATATGTGCCATGTCATCGTGATTCATGGCGGCGCCATGCTCTGAGGGGGCTTTATGGGTCATCCCCTTGTGCTCGCCATGCCCCATGTCACCCATAAACTTGTTGATCAGCTTGACGAAAAGGGCCGGATCGGCACTTGAGAAATACTCTACTGGGTGGTTTTCGCTCTTCTTGGCCAGCGCATTGAACTCATCCATGGTGGTCAGCATCTTGGGAGAGGCCTTGACTTTGGCAACCCAGGTATCAAAACCGGCCTGATCCTGCGTAGCAATCGCCTTGAACTTCATGCCCGAGAAACCGGCTCCGCTATAACTGCTGGAGATACCGTCATACGCGCCTGCTTCATTGGCAATGAGATGCAACTTGGTCTGCATACCTGCCATGGCATAAATTTGCCCGCCCAGCTTGGGAATGAAGAAGGAGTTCATGACAGTGTCTGAAGTCACCCGGAAATTGACGGGGGTATTGACCGGGAATGCTAATTCATTGACCGAGGCAATCCCTAATTCTGGGTAGACAAACAGCCATTTCCAGTCGAGGGAAATAACATCAATCTGGATCGGCTTCACCGTGGACTCCAGCGGCTTGTAGGGATCCAGTTCGTGGGAAGTTTTCCAGGTAATGGTTGCCAGAATGACGATGATAATAACTGGTACGGTCCAGACAACCGCCTCAATTTTATTGGAGTGAGACCAATCCGGAGTATATTTGGCATTGGTATTTGATGCCCGGTATTTACGAGCAAAGACCACCGCCATAATAATCACAGGGATCACCACAATTAACATCAGCCCCAAGGCGGTTAATATCAGTGATTTCTGTTCCAGACCAATCTGCCCTTTGGGATTCATCAAGGCCATGTCGCAGCCGGTCAGCAAGCTGGCCGATGCGATCAACAGCAAAGCACCCAAGCCCCTCTTTAATTCAAAAGGTCTCATGCAGTGTCCTTATGGTCGCAAGGCTAAAGTTGTAAAAACGGGCAACATTGTGATCAGAACCGGAACATGTAAACAACATGGAAAATTAATCTTAAGATTGTGCCAAACTTGGCCTCAGCATGTGAAAAATGTTAATTTTGCATCCGTATCACTATTAATGGCGCCTTTTCCCATAATTAATCAATGACACTCTCTTCTCAATTTATAATTGGACAGGGAGCATTATCTCGCCAACTAACCTTACATAGCATATGGGTATATATGACGAAAAATTAATCCTCCAGCATGAATAATAAACACCTGTCGACTTTGATGATCTGCGACAATTTGAACTCATCATCATTTACGTAATTAAACGCGACGAACAGAACACAGCACGATATTTTTTAGCTGGATTGTTTTTTAACAATTCGAACCCAAACAGATATGTCACTCCATACTCGTTTGATCAATCTGTTTAATAAGTTATTATCAACCCATATAGACGCCATAAAAATATGGCGGTAGGTTGCGTCCTCTTGCTGCTGGCCAGCTACCCCACTCTGTACTTTTCCATTTTTCATACAGCAGGTATTGCCATGAGTATTACACGCAGAGATTTTCTCAACGGCGTTGCCATCACCATTGCGGCAGGCGTCGCCCCCATCAATCTGCTCAAGGCTGCCGAAGGCGGCAGCACGCTGGCGGATAAAACCCTAGCCTACCCGCCCGCCCTCACCGGGCTGCGCGGCAACCACCCGGGCTCCTTCGAACCGGCCCACAGCATCGCCCGTGACGGCAAGCAGTATGACTTCGCCAATATTCCCCTTGAGGGGGAGTACGATCTGGTGATCGTCGGCGCCGGGATCAGCGGTCTGGCCGCCGCCTGCTTCTATCAGCAACTGCTCGGCGCGGATAAGAAGATCCTGCTACTCGACAACCACGATGACTTCGGCGGCCACGCCAAGCGCAACGAGTTCACCACCCCCGATGGCCTGCGTCTGGGTTACGGCGGCAGTGAATCCCTGCAATCACCGCGTTCGGTCTACAGCCCGGTTGCGCTCGGTCTGCTCAAGGCGCTGGAGGTCAACATCGACGAGCTGGCCGCCGGTTTCCAGCAGACCTTCTATCCGGATCTGGGGCTGAGCCGCGGCGTCTATTTCGACGAGAAGCACTTTGGCATCAACAAGATAGTGAACGGGGATCCGGGCCACAACGTGGCGGACGATATCCCGCGCGATCGCCTGAACGGTCGTCCGCTGGCAGAATTTATCGGTGACTTCCCCCTCGATGATGCTGACAAGGCCGCCCTGTTGGCCCTGCACGAAGCGAAGATCGACTACCTGAGCGGCATGACCCGCGAGCAGCAGGACGAGTGGGTGACCCGCAACAGCTACACCACCTTCCTGCGCGATAAAGTGGGCCTCAGCGAGCGGGCGATCACTTACTTCCAGCAGCGCACCAACGACTTCCAGGCGGTCGGCATCGACGCCACCGCCTGCGCCGATGCGCGCCTCTGCGCCTTGCCGGGGTTCGACGGCCTCAATCTGACGCCGCTGGATGCCGAGGAGCAGGCGGAGCTGGACGATCCCTACATCTTCCACTTCCCCGATGGCAACGCCGGTCTCACCCGCCTGATGGTGCGCAAGCTCATTCCGCAAGTGGCGCCGGGTCACACCATGCAGGATGTGGTGCTGGCCAAGTTTGACTACAGCAAACTCGACCTGCCTGAGCACAAGGTGCAACTGCGCCTTGGCAGCACGGCATTGCAGGCCAAAAACGTGCGCCTCGCCGACGGCAAGCTGGCGGTGGATGTCACCTACATCAAGGAGGGGAAACTGCATCGGGTGCGGACCAAGCAGTCGATCATGGCGGGCTACAACATGATGATCCCCTACATGGTGCCCGAGATGCCGGAGCCCCAGAAGGAGGCGCTGCGCCAGAATGCCAAGGCGCCGCTGGTCTACACCAAGGTGGTGATCAAGAACTGGCAAGCCTTCGTCAAGCTGGGGGTGCACGAGGTCTACTCCCCCGCAGCCCCCTACAGCCGGGTCAAGCTCGACTATCCAGTCAGCATGGGTGGCTACGAGCATCCCAATAGCCCGGATCAGCCGATGTGCCTGCACATGGTCTATGTGCCGACCCTGCCGGGCAGCGGTCTGTCGGCCCGCGAACAGTCCCGCAAGGGGCGCGCCATGATCCTCGGCATGCCGTTCGAACAGCATGAGCAGATGATCCGCGAACAGCTGCAAGGGATGCTCGGCAGCGCCGGTTTTAACCATGAGCAGGATATCCTCGCCATCACGGTCAACCGCTGGTCTCACGGCTACTCCTATGTCACCAACACCCTGTTTGATGACGAAACACAGTGCGAAAAATGGATTGAACTGGGTCGCCAGCCGATCGGCAACATCACCATCGCCAACTCGGATGCAGGCTGGAGCCCCTACGCCCACGCCGCCATCGACGAAGCGTGGCGCGCCGTCAACGAGCTGGTTGCCATGAGCAAGGGAGGTGCCCAATGAGCCGCGCCCTGTCACTGACCGCCAGCGCCCTGCTGCTGGCCCTGCCTGCCCTTGCCGCCCACGCCATGTCGGCGGGGGAATACGTGGCCAAGCTCGGCGATTGCGCCGCCTGTCACACCAGCGAAACCAGCAAGCCGCTGGCGGGCGGCAAAGGGTTCCCGACCCCCATCGGCACCGTATTTGCCACCAACATCACCCCCGACAAGACCCACGGTATCGGCAACTACAGCCTGCCGGAGTTCATCAAGGTGATGCGCGAAGGGGTGGCCCGCGATGGCCATCGCCTCTATCCGGCCATGCCCTACACCGCCTACGCCAAGATGAGCGATAAGGATCTCGAAGATCTCTATCACTACCTGATGAAGGAGGTACAGCCGCTGGCCATCGCCAACAAGGAGAGCGACATCCCCTGGCCCCTCAACATGCGCTGGCCGCTGATGGGCTGGAACTGGATCTACCACGATGACAGCCGCTTCACCCCGGTCGCAGGCAAGAGCGAGGAGTGGAACCGCGGCGCCTATCTGGTGCAGGGTGCCGGCCACTGCGGCAGCTGCCACACTCCGCGCGGGCTTGGCATGCAGGAGAAAGCGCTGACCGAGGCGGACCCTGTCTACCTGAGCGGGGCGGCGCTGGATGGCTGGTATGCCCCCGACATTCGCGGCAGCCGTTACAGCAAGCAGGCGCTGATCGATCTGCTGAAAACCGGCCGCAGCCAGCATGAAGCGGTCGCGGGCCCCATGGGGGAAGTGATCACTCACAGCAGCCAGTATTTCAGCGACGCCGATCTGGCCAGCATCGCCACCTATCTGACCGATCTGAAAGATGAACCGGTGGCGGAGAAAGGGGCCCGCGCCTACGCCAGTGCCAGCGGCAAGGCGGACTACGCCATGTACTGCTCCACCTGTCACGGGGTCAACGGCCAGGGCAATGACCACGTCATCCCCTCGCTGGTGAACAACCGCACCGTGCTGGCGAGCGATCCGTCGAGCCTGATCAATGTGTTGCTGCACGGCGCCGAAACACCGGTCACCCACGGCCATCTGGGTTACCACATGCCGGGCTATGGCTGGACCATGGATGATGAGCGGCTCGCCGAGCTGGTCAACACCCTGCGCGCCTCCTGGGGCAATGAAGGCACCGCCGTCAAGGCGGCTGCGGTCAAGGCCCAGCGCGAGCTGCACGGTAAAGAGTAAGGGCTGTCAGCCCTCTCTTGGCCAAGTGCCATAAAAAACGGGCCTCCACTGGAGGCCCGTTTGCTATTGATGAACCAGGTTCCGGTGCTTATCCCTTGCGGGATTTTGGCCCCGGCAGCGGCGCCGTTGGCTGGCGGTAATCGCCATAAGGGAAGATATTGCGAAAACGCTGGGCCACCGGCTCGGGGATGGAGCGGGAGAAGATCAGCTTTACACCATCGCCATCACGCTGCCCCACAATGCGACCGCGCACCGTGTCGTGGCGCAGGATCTGCTTGGCATGCTCAATAAAGGCGGGTGACACCTTGCCCTGCTTGACCACTACCTTGCCGGGGGCAAGACGGATCTCGAACAGGGCGCCACGCCCCAGCTTCATCAACCACCAGATCAGGGCTATCGCCACTATCAAGGAAATCCAGGCCATCTTCATCCCTCCCAAGCTCTTGATATAAGGCAGTATAAGCGGCCGAGCGTTCCGATTGTTTGGCGCCGATCACAGCCCCCGCGTCAACGCAATAGCGCCTCTTTGCTCAGCAATCCTTGCCCCAGCCCACCAGCGTCTCGCGATAGAGCGCCAGCAAGGCTTCATCGCGCACCGCCACCCCGACCTGCTGCGGACGATAGGCTGCCCAATCATCGTGGGAGTGGCGTTTGCCATCGAACTTTTGCAGGGTGTGGCCGATGGCCGGGCCGCTGGTAATCACCCGCACCGGCCCCTCGCGCAGGGTAAAGAGGGTCGGGTCAATGACATAGGCGATGGCGGACGGATCGTGAACGTGGCAACCAGAGAGCCCCAGCTTCTCGGAGTAGAAGCGCAGGTAGAAGCGGCTGACATCCCACAGGAAGCGGCCCGGCTCCCCCGCCTTGTCCCTGAGCTCATCCAGATAGGCGCTGCTGAAGAAGCTCTGCTGAGTCACGTCCAGCCCGATGATCACTACCGGCCAATCGGCGGTAAAGACCCGGTCGGCGGCATCGGGATCGTCGTGGATATTGGCTTCGGCATAGGGGGTGACGTTGCCGCGATGGCCGTTGACGCCAAAGGCTCCTCCCATCACTACCACCTGTTTCACCAGCGAGACAATCTCGGGCGCCTGTTGCAGCGCCAGCGCCAGATTGGTCAGCGGGCCGATAGTGACCAGGGTGATCTCCCCCGGTGCGGCTTTGACCGCCTCGACAATATATTGCCAGGCGGGGCGGGGATCCGGAGCGATAGTCACCTCCCCCGCCTCCATGTCGCCAAAGCCGCTCGGGCCGTGGACTATGGTAGTAGGGCCGACCGGCTCGCGCAGCAGCGGGGCAGCCGCGCCTTTGGCCACATCCGCCTTCATGCCGTACTTCTGCTTGAGCCAGAGGGCGTTGCGGGTACCATTGTCGATGGTGGCGTTACCAAAAACTGTGGTGATGGCGAGCAGCTCGATGGCGGGGTGGGCCTCGGCAAACAGGATGGCCATTGCATCGTCGATACCCGGGTCGGTATCCAGAATGATTTTATGGGTCATGAGAAATTCCTACGGTGACAAACCCTGCGACAAAAGGGAGAGTCTACCCGGCTGACGGTCTCGTATCCCGGCATGGGATCACAGACCGGGCCTTTGCTCCCGGCAGCGGGGGCGCTGCTGGCGACAATCTGCATAAAAAAAGCGCGGCCCTGTTGTCAGCGCCGCGCCCTTTATCGTTGTTCGTTATCTGCTATCTGGCAGTGATCTGCCTGACCGGATCCTCAGTGTTTGCGGTGCCAACGCGGTGAGGTCGCCTTCTCCCCCCAGGGGGTGACGCAGGGGAGCAGTGCCCCTTCAATCACCATCTCGCTGCCCGCCAGCGCCTCGGCGATCTTCTGGTGCAGCACCCGCAGTACCTTGCCCTCGTGCTCGGCCAGAGAGTGGCCCGCGGCAAAGAACTCCGGCTGATATTGCAGTGCCAGCTTCTGGGCGAATTCGTAGGTGTTGAAGCAATCCGGCATCCGCTCAACCACATCTTCAAGCCGGGCCAACAAGCTGTTCAGTTCCCTGGTCATAGTGCTCTCTCCGTGTAGGTTAATAGCCAAAAACTACCCCTTATTAGATAAGCCACCAACGAGCAAACCACAAAAGTGTGGGGAGACACACAGTTCTCTCTTGCGTCTGGCTTGTGGTGAACGGCAGACAGCTTGCCAGCTTTACATTCCGGTAACAAACAGCTAGATTTAGACCGACTAATCAGTCGGTCATTTTTCATACGGAGAACAACATGGGTGCGGCGCAGCTTCAACACACTCCTGAGGATATCCTCGCCATCAAGATGTCCCTGCCGGATCAGCTGGCGCGGCTCAAGCGGGCGAGTCTGGCTCACCCCATGCCAACCCTGGCCGAGCGCCGGGCGCAGCTGACCAAACTCAAGCAGGCGTTGCTCGCCCACAAGGGGCAGCTGTGCAAGGCGCTGGCAGCAGATTATGGCCAGCGCAGCCACTACGACAGCCTGATCGCCGATGTGCTGCCCTGCATCATGCAGATCAACTACACCCAGAAGCGGCTCAAGCGCTGGATGCAGCCCCACCGCCGTCACACCGGCCTGCTGCTGGCCCCCGCCAAAGTAGAGGTGCACTTCCAGCCACTCGGGGTGGTCGGCATTATCGTGCCGTGGAACTTTCCGGTGATGCTGAGCCTTGGCCCCCTCATCACCGCCATCGCGGCGGGCAACCGGGCGATGCTGAAACTCTCCGAGTTCACTCCCCATACCAATGCCGTGCTGCGCACCATGCTCACCAGCGTATTTGACGAAAGCGAGATCGCCATCATCGAAGGAGATGCCCAGATGGCGGCGGCGTTCAGCTCACTGCCGTTCGATCACCTGCTCTTTACCGGCTCCACCATGGTGGGCAAGCTGGTGATGGCCGCCGCCGCGCCCCAGCTTACCCCCCTCACCCTTGAGCTGGGTGGCAAGAGCCCCTGTCTCATCGCCCCCGACATGCCGGTCGCCACCGCGGTCGAGCGGATGATCTTCGGCAAGAGCCTCAACGCCGGGCAGATCTGCGTCGCCCCCGACTATGTGCTGCTGCCCCGTAGCGAGGTGGATAACTTTATCGCCGCCTATCGCAACCACTTTGCCAAGCTCTACCCTGCCGGGCTCGCCAGCCCCGACTACGGCGCCATCATCAACGATCGCCAGTATCAGCGGCTGGTCAGCTGGCTCGATGAGGCCAAACAGGCGGGAGCCCAGCTCCACCCCTGCTCCACTCCGGCGCGGGATGATCAGCGCCGCCTTCTGGCCCCGCATCTGCTGACCGGGGTGCCGGGCCACTGTCAGGTGATACAGCAAGAGATCTTCGGCCCGCTGCTGCCGCTTATCCCCTACGACACCCTGGAGGAGGCGCTCGCCTACATAGCCGAGCGCCCCCGCCCGCTGGCTCTCTACCTGATGAGCTTCGATCCCGAACTGCAGGCGCGGGTGACCCGGGAGACCCACTCCGGCGGCATGGCCATCAACGAGAGTCTGTTCCAGGTGGCGGCCGATGATGTGCCGTTTGGCGGCATCGGCGCCTCCGGCATGGGCCACTACCACGGGCACGAGGGCTTTCTCACCTTCTCCAAGGCGAAAACCGTGCTGACCCGCGGCAAGTTCACCACCGGCTCCCTGATCCATCCGCCCTACAACAGCTGGATCCAGAAGCTGATGATGGCTTTCTTCCTGCGTTGACGGAGCCCGCCATGACCGACAAGCGCCGCCAAATCCTGGATGCCGCCCTCGCCCTCTGCGCCGAAGATGGTCTGCAGGGAGCAGCTACCGCCCGCATTGCCAAGGCGGCCGGGGTCGCCAACGGCACCCTGTTCCACCACTTTCCGAGCAAGGAGGCACTGATCCTCCAGCTCTATCAGGATGTGAAGACCCGGATGGGCGCTGCCATCTGCGAAGCCGATCCCGAGCTGGCACTGCGCGAGCAGATCCACCACTACTGGCAGCAGGCGATGAGCTGGATGCTGGCCCACCCCAATGAGCTCAAATTTGTGCTGGGTTTCTTTCACTCTCCCCTGCTGGCCCGCCCGGCCCGCAGCCAGATCTTGAATGACACTCTGCGCTTTCTGCCCGCTCTGCTGGTAAAGGGGCAGGCCAGCGGCGAGCTGATGCAGGCCCCCGCGCCGCTGTTGCTGGAGGTGTGTCAGGGGCAGTTCCTCGCCTGCGCATCACTGTTTGTCGATCAACCCGAGCTTGGGCAGGATTCCCACTGGCAAGCCAGTGCCTTTGCCCTCTTCTGGTCAGCCATCTCAGGAGCCAACCCCTATGACAACTCCGACCGTTGAATCTCTGGCCGCACTGGGCCGCCGCCTCTGGATCACCACTCTGCTCTGGGTGGTGGGCCGTACTCTCTGCCGCGCCGCCCGCATCGACGAGGCGGTGCGCCGTGAACTGGCCCCCTTGCCGGATGGCCTGGCCATTCGCCTTGAGGTGGGGGGGCTTGATTACGCCATGAACATGCATAAAGAAGGAGGGCGCTGGTATCCCGGTGCGCCAGCAGCACCCCATGCCACCATCCATCCGCTGCGGGTGCGCTTCAAGCACCCCAATATCGCGTTTCGCGCCCTGAGCTTTCGGCTCGGGGTCAATCAGGCATTTGGCGAAAACCGGCTGCTGGTAGAGGGGGATCTGACCACCGCCATGCATCTGGTGCGGGGGCTTGAGCAGTTGCAGTCCCTGATCCTGCCTGCCTTTATCGCGCGGCCGCTGCTGCGCCACTATCCGGCCCAGCACAACAAGCTTGGCCGTGCCTGCAATATCTATCTGGGTCTGGTAACCGGCTGAGCGCAAGGAGCCTTGATATGAGCCGCTATTACGATTTTTTCTGTCCGGTCAAACTGCTGGCCGGTGAACAGGCGCTGGAGCAGCTGGCCAGCGAGCTGGCAAGCCTTGGTGCTCGCCGCCCCCTGCTGCTGACCGACAAGGGGGTCAATGCCACCGGTCTTGCCACCCTGCTGGCCAATGTGCTGGCCGAGGGGGAGCTGCCGGTCGCCGCCATCTGGGACGAGATCCCGGCCGACTCCTCCACTGCCGTGGTGGAGCGGATCGCCAAACGCTACGCCGAGCTAGATTGCGACAGTCTGGTGGCACTGGGGGGCGGCTCGGTCATCGATACCGCCAAGGCGGTCAATATCTTGGCATCCATGGGGGGTGAACACCTGCTCGACTACTCGGGCGCGGGCTGCCTGACCCGCCCCCTCAAGCCGCTGGCGGTGGTGCCCACCACGGCGGGCACAGGTTCCGAGGTAACGCTGGTGGCGGTGATCAAGGATGAGACGAGTGGGCGCAAGGTGCCCTTCACCTCCCCCTTCCTGCTGCCGCAGTTGGCGGTGCTCGACCCGCGTCTGACTCAGGGACTGCCCCTCAACATCACCGCCGCTACCGCCATGGATGCCATGACCCATGCCATCGAGGCCTTTATCGGCACCGCCAAAAACCCGGTGAGCGATGCGCTGGCCCTGATGGCGGTAGAGAAGATCGCCAATGCCCTGCCTCTCATCCTCAAGGATCCGCAAAACAAGCAGTTGCGGCTGCAGCTGGCTGAAGGTTCCACACTGGCAGGCATGGCCTTCTCCAACTCCATGGTGGGGCTGGTGCATGCCCTAGGCCACAGTCTGGGGGCTCGCTGCCATCTGCCCCACGGCCTGTGCATGAACCTATTCCTGCCTACCGTGCTCGACTACAACCGCCCCGAGGTGGATGGCGAGCTGTCCCGCCTGCTGCTGCCGCTGGTGGGAGCCGAGCGCTTTGCCGCCACCCCTGCCCACCTGCGGGCCGAGGCGACCATCACCGCCATTCGTACCCTGCGCGATACCCTGTGGCAGGCGGTCAAGCTGCCGCGCACCATGAGCGAGGCGGGGGTAAGCGATCGTTCACTACTCGGGGAGATACGGGATCTGGCCGTTAACGACGGTGCCATGCTGTTCAATCGCAAGGATGCCGACCGTGAGCAGTTGCTCACTCTGCTGGAGCGGGCCTGGGCCTGAATCACGCAGACAAAAGATACCCGGCAGAGCGCCGGGTATCTTTTGAGCAGGATCCCGATATGACGCAGAGAGGGCACATCAGGGGAGGATATTGACCCCATGCTGCCGTTATCTGTTCTATACCTTGGCTAACAGTTATTGTGCAGACAGCCATCTTCATGCCAGAGGTGCCCACCATGAGCGACATCATTCATCAGGCCAACCAGCAGCAATTCATCTGTATGGTGGAGGGAAAGGAGTCGAGATTGCGCTACCGGCGCCTCGATGCCAAGACCATCGATGCCTACAGCACCTTTGTACCGCCCGAGCTGCGGGTGCAAGGGATTGCCGATCAGCTGGCCCGCGCCCTCTTCAACTGGACTCAGGCAGAGGGGCTCACTATAGTGCCCAGCTGCAGTTACATTGACGTCTGGTTACGCCGAAATGCCAATAGTTGAGCCATTAGATCCCAAGCAAGAACACGCCTTCCAAGCCAAAACCGAAGCGCTGCTGCGGGCCGATCCGCAGCGGATGGCCTGCCTGCAGGCAGCCGCCGAGCTCAATCTGCCCGACTGGGCGCTGGGGGCCGGCTTTATCCGCAACCTCATCTGGGATCATCTCCACCACAAAACCGAGCCCACCCCGCTCAACGATATCGACCTTATCTACCTCGATAGCAGCGACCCGCAAGGGCTGGCCGAAGCAGAGCACGAAGCCTGGCTCGCCAAACGGCTGCCCGGCCAACAGTGGGAAGTGCGCAATCAGGCCCGCATGCACACTCGCCAGCTGGTGGCGCCGTTTACCAGCAGCCTGGAGGCGCTGAGCCACTGGGTCGAGGTGCCCACCTGCATTGGCGTGCGCCTGACCCAAGATGGCGAGTTCGAGTGGCTTGCCCCCTATGGCTTTGCCATCAACTGGTCGTTGCAAGTGAGTGCCAACCCCAGATGCCGCCAGGACAAACAGATCTTCACCCAGCGCATCAAGGAGAAGCAGTGGCAGACCCTCTGGCCTGACCTTCAGGTAAACTGGCCATAACCTGATTGCAATCTTTCGATAACCTTGGGCACACTAGGGTAAAAGCTGGTTGTAACTCAATGGGTTAAATAATGCGCGACTTCTTCTCTCTCGAACGCTGGCTGCCGGGTCTCGCCGCCCTGCTGCAATACCAGCGCGCCTGGTTGATGCCTGACCTTCGCGCTGGACTCTCGGTCGCTGCGGTGGCCCTGCCCGTGGCCATTGCCTATGCCGAGCTCGCGGGGGTCGGCGCCATCGTCGGCCTCTACTCCTGCATTCTGCCCATGCTGGTCTATGCCCTGTTTGGCACCTCCCGCCAGCTGATCGTCGGCCCTGATGCCGCCACCTGTGCGGTCATCGCCGCCGTGGTAACGCCGCTGGCCGCAGGCGACCCCACCCGTCACTGGCAACTGGTGATGACCATGACCGCCATGACCGGCTTCTGGTGCCTGATTGCCAGCCGCTTCAAGCTGGGGGTGCTGGCGGACTTTCTCTCCCGCCCGATCCTGATGGGGCTGCTCAATGGTGTGGCCATCACCATCATAGTGGGCCAGCTCTCCAAAATCTTCGGCTTCACTTTCAGCGAACGTTACCTCATCGAGCGGATCGCCAGCGGCGCCACCTATATTACCCAGACCCATCTGCCGACCCTGGCCATGAGTCTGGTAGCCCTGCTCACCCTGCTGCTGGCCAAGCGCTACAAACCGGCATGGCCCTCCTCCATGGTGGCCATGGTGGTGACCGCTGCGCTGGTGTGGGGCTTTAATCTCGGCCAGTTTGATATCGCCACCCTGGGGACGGTGGGCTCCGGCCTGCCCGCGTTCCAGATGCCGGAATTTCCCCCCGGTCTGATGCGAGAGCTGGTGCTGCCCGCCCTTAACCTGGCCATGGTGAGCTTCGTCTCCATGATGCTGACCGCTCGCAGCTTTGCCGCCAAAAACGGTTACGAAATCGACGCAGACAAAGAGTTTCGGGCCCTCGGTATGGCGAACCTCGCCTCCGCGGTCTCACAGGGTTTTGCCATCAGCGGGGCGGATTCACGCACCGCGGTCAACGACGCCAACGGCGGCAAGAGCCAGCTGGTCTCTATCATCGCCGCGGCGGTGATCGCCCTCATCACCTTCTATCTGACGGCACCGCTCAAATATATTCCCACCGCCGCCCTCGGGGTGGTGCTGGTGATGGCCTCACTCTCGCTCACCGATTTTCGTGGCCTCTGGGCACTGCGCCACTCCGATCGATCCGCCTTCTGGCTGGCGCTGGTCACCTTTATCAGCGTGCTTACCATGGGGGTAATCCCCGGGATCACCCTCGCCGTGTTGCTGGGCTTATTCCAGTTCCTGCGTAATGTGATGCGCCCCACCGACCAGCTGCTTGGCATGGATGACGAGGGGGTAGTACGTACCCTGGGGGACAACGAACAGGCCAAGGCGATCCCGGGTATTCTGGTCTATCGCTTCAACTCACCGCTCACCTACTTCAATGCACCCTATTTCAAGCGGCGGGTGCTGGCCCTGCTGGTGCAGGATCCCCGAGCCCCCAAGTGTCTGGTGATCGATGCTGTCGCCTGCTTCACCCATCAGGACATCAGCGTGATGAGCATGGTGGGAGAGCTGCACAAAGAGCTGAAACGGCGCGGCATCCATATGGTGATGGCGGGTCGCCACGGCCAGATGACCCACTGGCTAAAGCAGGCAGGCGTGCGGGTGGGCGATGAGGGGATCATCCTCTGCCCCGATATGTATCAGGCGCTACGCCTGACTCGCTGCTACCGCGAGCCGGTGTTCAAGGATGATGCGGTGGTGGAGAGCACCACTGATGCCATCCGCTCCAACTGGCCGCAGGATGATGCCCTGCCCGACTCGGCTCGCCTCACCCTGCCAAGCGAACAGGAGGCGGGCGCCACGCCTGCCTGATCCCTTGGCCTGCTCCCCTGGCCGGTGCAATCCTGCACAAGGATTGCACCGGCCTTGGCCTTGGTGTTAAATGCGCCCCCAGAGGGCACTCCCCCGTGCACTCCCAGCTGTTGGACATGCCATGCAATCTCAATCCCATGCAGGCCCGGGCACGCTATTTGCGCTGACCTGGCCGCTCTTTATCGATCTCGCCCTGCACTTTCTGACCGGTGCCCTCAACACCTTCATGGTGGGTCACGTCTCCTATCAGGGAGTGGCCGCGCTGGCGGTCGGCAATCAGGTGTTCGATCTCGCCATCACATTGTTCAGCTTCGTCAGCATCGGTACCAGTGTGGTGATCACCCAGTATCTGGGGGCGGGCGATCGAGAGAAGAGTCGGGTGGTGATCCACACCGCCATCGGCTTCAACCTGCTGATCGGTCTGGTAGCCGCCATCGGCGTGATGGCAGGAGCAAGCACCATGCTGGCGCTGATGAACCTGCCTGCCAATCTGATGAGCGACGGGACGCTTTACTTGCAGATCATCGGTCTCTGCCTGTTACCGGAAGCAGCAGCCCTCTGTCTGGCAGCCACCCTGCGCGCTCACGGCCACACCCGTCAGGCGATGTATGTGACCCTCATCGTCAACCTCATCACCTTCGTCGGCAACCTGCTGCTGCTCTACGGCTGGTTCGGCCTGCCCCAGCTGGGGGTCGCCGGTGTCGCCATCAGCACGGTCGCGGGCCGACTGGTCGGCGTGGTGCTGCTGGTGTGGCTGGTAGCCCGCAAGACCGGCATTCGACTGGTGGTGCGCGATATCGTCCACCCCAGCCGGGAGATGCTCGGCAAGGTACTCCATATCGGCCTGCCGGCGGCAGGAGAGAACCTCTCCTGGATGCTGCAGTTTATGGTGGTGACAGCCTTTGTCGGACTGCTGGGGGACAAGGCGCTGGCGACCCAATCCTACTTCTTCCAGATCTGCCTGTTTATCCTGCTGTTTGGCCTCTCTATCGGCCTTGGCAACGAAATCATCATCGGTCATCTGGCAGGTGCCAGGCAGTTCGATCGCGCCTATCAACAGCTGCTCAAGAGCCTCAAGCTGGGGCTGGCAGTCACCTGCGTCATCGCCGTGGTGGCTGCCCTCAATGGCCGTACCATCATCAGCCTCTTTACCGATGATGCCGACATCATCACCCAGGTGGCGCAACTGTTTCTTATCAGCCTTATCCTCGAGCCCGGCCGCACCTTCAATCTGGTGGTGATCAACGCCCTGCGGGCCACCGGGGATGCCCGTTTCCCCCTCTACATGGCGTTGCTCTCCATGTGGGGAATTGCCGTGCCACTCTCCTATTTCCTCGGTATCATGCAGGGTTATGGACTGGTCGGTATCTGGCTGGCGCTGGCCTGCGACGAGTGGGTGCGCGGTCTGGCCATGTTCTGGCGCTGGCGCAGTCGTCGCTGGCAAAACAAAATTCTTGTTGAAACAAAAGCGGAATCACAATGAAGAAGATAGGACTCTTGCTGGCTGCCATCCTGCTCAGCCCCCTGGCCATGGCGCAAACTGCCCCTGCCGCTCCCAAGGCTCAAGCCACCCAGACCTGGTATGTGGCCCCCATCGCCATCGATGAAACCAGCGACGCCCAGAAGGCGCTGACCAAGGACTTCATGGCCCAGATGATCAAGACCATCAAGATCAACGAGTACCAGACCGGCAAGGCGGTGGGCAACACCAAAAAGCCCAAGTGGCTGATCCGCACCAAGCTGATCCCCGCCAGCAACGAGCCGCTGGTCGGCAAGAAGCACCCGCAGGGTCTCACCTACGGCAAGGGCAATCCGACCCAGGAGATCGTCGGCGAGCTGCTGATGAACGGCACCCTGGTGGCCCACATCGGCCAGGGCTGGCGCGAGCCTATCGTCCCGGGCACGCCGGTGGCCGACAAGCTATCCATCGCCAACTATCGCTACGCCATCGGT
Source organism: Aeromonas sp. 603079 (assembly GCF_049172135.1). NCBI lineage: Bacteria > Pseudomonadati > Pseudomonadota > Gammaproteobacteria > Aeromonadales > Aeromonadaceae > Aeromonas > Aeromonas sp. 603079. Next base: position 54,336 of record NZ_JAAKPX010000007.1, read on the forward strand.
GATCAGGCCAAGTCGGCGGATCTGGAGGAGCTGGCCGCCCAGATTGGCTTTGAAGCGGGCAAGGTGATCCACCGCGACGGCAAGCCGCTGCCCGAGAAGAAAAAGAAAAAAGAGTAAACGCCATACCGGTTACATGAAGGGGCTCTATGCCCCTTTTTTGCTGCCGTTTACCGGCTAACGGCCATCATCCCGCCGTCACAACTGTGATCAGGATTCCAGTTTTTCCCTCTCCCTCTGACTAATGAATGTCTGATCTGCTTTTGATTCAAGAAGTTAAAAAACATACTCTTTATGCAGCAAACCATTGTTGCCGAATTGGATCCGGATCACATTTATCTGGGGGGGGAAGGGGTAGTTTGGTCCCTAAGGCACAATCAAACGAAACCAAGGAGGCTCCATTACATGTTCCCAGAGTACAGAGAACTTATCTCGAAACTGAAGAGCAGTGATGTCCATTTCCAGAAGAAGTTTGACTTGCACAACGACCTGGATGCGGAGATTAGAAAGCTGGAAAAACATCACGCCAGCGACTATAGCGCCGAGGTGAGGGATCTGAAAAAACAGAAACTCAAACTGAAAGAGGAGATATACGACATCCTCAAGCAACATCCACAATAGATGCCTCGAAGATAATCCGGATAAGCAATTTATCCCTCAGCCCGGCCCAAGCGCCGGGCTTTTTGTCTCTTAACTCAATTAGTTGATCCACCACACTACCGACAGGAGCGGTTGTTTGTTACATTTTTCATTTCTGATCCAAGGTACAGATGTGATGGTAACATGACCATAGATCGCGTTTTTTATCATCTTTTGCTGCTTTGCATCTTCTCTGGCATTCAGCCACTGCGGGCCCAGGAGCCAGTACTGGAGCTGTGGCACTCACAGCAGGCCGGGTATGTGATCGACGACGTGATCACCCGCTTCAATCAGGAAGGCAATCACAAGGTTCACGTCACCCAGATCGAGCCGGGCAAGATCAAGGCAGATATCCTGCTGGCGGCTCAGGCAAGGGGGCTGCCCGACCTGATGCTGATCCCCTCCGATTTTATCGGCCTCTATCGCCAGATGACCCTCGCCCCCATCCCGGCCGAGTGGTTTTCCCCCGCGCTGATGGCCAGCGCCCTGCGTTATGTCACCCTCGACCGGCAGCGCTGGGGCATGCCCATGATGCAAGGCAACCATCTGATGCTGTTTTACAACAAGACACTGGTCTCAACCCCAATCACCCGCTGGCAAGAGCTGAACGCCATTACTCCCCCCTTGCTTGCACAAGGGGTCTCCCCCGTCAGCTGGCCCTATCACGACATGTACTACTTTGCGGCGTTTCTGCTTACCTTTGGTGGCTCGCCGGTGACCGAAGGGCGCATCACTCTCGACACCCCGGCCATGGTTCAGGCCCTGGAAGCATACCGTACTGTCGCCAGAGAGCAGTGGGGCGATCCCGACTGCGACTATGATACCGCCCTGGCCCGTTTCAACGAGGGCAGGAGTGCCTATCTGGTCAATGGGGACTGGGCTTTCAATGACCTGGTGAAAAACATGGGTGAACGGCTTGGGGTGGCCATGCTGCCTCACTGGGAAGAGCGCCCGATGCACTCCATGAGCGGAGCCTACGTTCTCAGTGTTTCTCGTTGGGCAATGGCAGATGAAGAGCGGCAGGCCGTCATCAAAGCCCTGATGGCCTTCATCCAGCGGGACGATAATCAGCAATTGATCTATCGGCAGGGAGCGCTGTTGCCAATCAATCAGCGGGCTTTTGCCGCCATCAACCAACACCCCGCCCCGCACGAAAAGGTGCTGCTGGAACAGTTTACCCTCAGTACTCCCATGCCTTCCGACAGTGCCATGTCCATTGCCTGGCAGGCGATGGACAAGGGGTTCGAGCGTTTCAAGGAGGGAAGCAGTGCTGCTGATGCGGCCCGTTACATGCAGCAACTGGCTGATCAGCAGTACCGGCAGGTCAAGTCAAAATGAGCCACCGTACCTTTCGTCTCGGCCCCACGCTCATCGTCATCCTGTTCACCGTTGCCCTGCTGCCTGCGCTGCTGGTGAGCGGCATATTGCTGGCTCGTCAGCACCAGATCATTGCCCAGAGCGAACAATCCCAGCTGGAACGGGCCCTCACCAGCATGACCCGTGAGGCACGCTTTCGCAGCGAGCTGATCGGCACCCAACTTCAGCAACTCAGCAACGACCGGGTGCTCAATCAGGCACTCGAGAATTTTCTCTTCTCCAGTCATGCCCGGCTGGCGCTGGCTACCTTCATCAAGTCCAACAGTTTACTGACCTCGGCCTACCTGATCGATGATCAGGGTCGGGTAGTGGAGTACATCAACGGCCGGGCCTCCCACCTTGAATCGAGCAACCTGATGCCACAGCTGATGGCCTGGAGCAAGACGCGGGAAGCCAAACAGGGTAAACATCTGCTGATGCCTGTGGATGATCCCCTGCTGATCGGCGATATGGAGCAGGACCGCAGCGGCGGACTGGCGCTGGTGGCCCCCATCTATCGCAATCACCAGCGTGCTGGCGTGATGCAGACCCCTTCCGGCTTCGTGATGGCTATCCTCCCCTGGCGACAGATGGCCCAGCTGCTGGAACCCTATCTCAAGGGGAGCGAGTATCTGGTCATTTCACAAGGAGATACCCCTCTCTACGAGGGCTCACATGACAACACCAGAGACATGGATGACCGGGTCCCCAGCCAGATGGCGCAGCTCTTGACCATCGGTTGGCCACAACTTGCAGAGATGATTACCCCCACCATCACCCTCTACAGCTACAGCGATGACAGGGTTAGCGAGCTGAACAAATCCCAGCAGCTGCTCACCATCAGCATCGCCGTCATGTTGCTGCTGGTGGCCATCGGCTGTGTCTGGCTTACCCGCTGGCTCACCCGACCGCTGCGCTCGCTGGCCGCGCTGGTGCGCAGCTATGGCAAGGGCAACTACCAGCAACGGCAGGCACCGCTGCGCTTTGTGGAGTACGACGAGGTACGCCAACTGCTGCAGGAGATGGCCTACACCATCTCGGCCCAGGTGCGGGCACTCTATCAACAGAACGAACAACTGCAGCAGGCCAACAGCGAGAAAGAGGCCTTCAACCAGCGGCTGCTCGGCTTCAATGACGAGCTGGAGCAAGAGGTGGCATCCCAAACGACCGCCCTGCGTTCGGCCCTGAGCCGGGAGGAGCGCAGCCGCCATGTGCTGCAATCCTGGCTGCAGTTCGGTCTGCACCAGCAACTGGATGTGGATATCGCCGAGCTGGCCAGCTCCGCCCTGTTGCAGCTCTCCCAGCTCTATCCCGGTCACCGCTGGGGGCTGGTGATCCGCCGCGATGGCCAGCCCCACTACTCCCTGACCCAGGGGGTCGATGCTCCCTTGCGGGATGCCCTGCAGGAGAAGCTGACCCAACTGATGGATGAGGAGGTCAAACACTCCGAATGCCAGTGGGATAACGCACTCTGGAAGATCATGACCCTGCCCGGCAGCCAGAGTGGCGTGCTGTTTGGCTATCTGATGGTGAGCGCCGAAGGGCTGGAGTCGGAGGACAGGGCTATCTTGCGGCTGTTTGCCAAGCAACTGGCAGTGGGCATCGAGGGGCGTCTCTTCACCGACGAGCTGGCACGGGTCGCCCGCACCGACAACCTCACCGGCCTGCCCAACCGCCAGGCGTTCGAAGAGATGTTCCATCACTATCAGGCTGTGCTGGCGCGCCATCCGGAGCGTCACCTCGCCCTCTTCATGCTCGACCTCAACGGCCTCAAGCGCACCAACGACCAGTATGGGCACGAGGCGGGCGACGCCCTGCTGATCCAGATGGCACGACTACTGCGCACGCTGTGCCGACAGAATGAGAGCATATTCAGAATGGGAGGAGACGAATTCGTGCTGCTGGCAGAGGCGGATCACCTCGCCTGCCAGCAGCTGGCAGGCAGGTTGGAAGCAAGCCAGCAGCACGCCATCGTGCAACATGGGGAGCATAGCTTCCCGCTGCGTTTTGCCATCGGCTGGAGCAGCAGCGACCAGACCCCGCTGGCGGAGCTGAGCCGGGTGGCGGATGACGCCATGTATGCCGACAAGGCGCGCTTCTATCAGGGGCAGCGCTAAAAACAGAGACCTCCGGCGTTGGCGAGCCTTTCGCCAACCCTCTGATTAGCTCGCAAAAATGGCGCGCAAAACTGGACGCGGTGCGGGGCATGACTAAGATAGGGGGCTCTTGATATCGCGATTTGCTAGGGAGTAGGAAATGGAGTTAGTACTTGGCCCACTGGAGGCCCGTGTCATCGGGTGTCTGATTGAAAAAGAGATCTGCACCCCGGATCAATATCCCCTCTCCCTCAATGCGCTGGTAAACGCCTGCAACCAGAAGAGCAACCGCGAGCCGGTACTGGATCTGGCCGAGCTCGATATCCGCGCCGTGGTGGACGAGCTGATCCGCCGACGCCTGGTAGTCAACACTGCCGGTTTCAATGCCCGGGTCCCCCGCTACCAGCACAGATTCTGCAACACCGAGTTTGGTGAACTGAAATTCGATGCCCAGGAGCTCGGCATCATCTGCGAGCTGCTGCTGCGCGGCCCGCAAACACCGGGGGAGCTGCGCTCGCGCACCAACCGCCTCTGCAGTTTCGATGATGTCACCGAGGTGGATGCGGTGCTGACCCAACTCATCGAGCGTGGCCCCTACGTGGTCAAGCTGCCGCGCGAGCCGGGCAAGCGCGAATCCCGCTACGCCCACCTGTTCAGCGGTGAGGTGGATATTCAGGCGATGATGAATGCCGCTCCTGCGGCTGCCTATGCCTCCCCTACCGCCGACCGCCTGAGCGAGCTGGAGCAGGAGGTGAGCGAGCTCAAGAGTCGTCTCGCCGCCATGGAAGCGCGGCTGGCCGCACTGGATGGTCAGGGCTGATCGCCTTTACCATCGCCAATCTCTATCAGGGAGCCGGGGTTGATGTCCCCGGCTCCCTGCGTTTTTTATCGTGAGGAAGTGCCCGTGATCACCCTGATTAAAGAGTCTGACCACCAGAAGATGCCCTGGAAAAACCAGCAGGGCACAACCAGCCAGATCCTCATCTCCCCCAAGGGGAGCAGCCTTGCCAAACTCGACTTTGACTATCGACTGAGCTCGGCACCCATCAAGAGCGCGGGCCCCTTCTCCCCCTTTCCCGGCTATCAGCGCATTTTGCTGCCGGTAAGCGGGGCTGGCTTTGTGCTCAACGGCCACCCCTACGCCACCTTCGAGGCGGCGCATTTTAGCGGCGACGAGGAGATCCACTGCGAGTTGCTGAAAAAAGAGGTGACCGATCTGGGGCTTATCTACCATCCGGCTCGCATCAGCGCCAACGTGCGGGTGCTGAACCTCCCCTTCCCGCTGACCCTGACCCTCGAGCTAGGGAAGACCTACCTCTGTCACCTGCTGAGCGGCCAGCTGACCGTGCAGGGCAAAGAGGTGGCCATCAACGAGACGCTGGTGGTGACCGGTGAAGAGAGCATTCACTTCGAATGCCAGAAGAAGACCACCATCGCCTTCTTTACCCTGCAGGCCAAATAACGCGAAAGTCGGCTGTGCGCAGTCATGCCACGCCACAACAAGCGACAGATATGAAAAAGCCGGGAAATCCCGGCTTTTTCTATTGAGGCAACCGGCTCGATGCCGCTCAGCACCTTAGTTGACCTTGAAGGAGCCCTTCATCATGGCGAAGTGGCCGGGGAAGGAGCAGAAGAAGGTGAGATCCTTGCCCGCCAGACCGTCGGTCTTGAAGGTGACGCTGCTGCTCTCGCCACCGCCGATCAGCTTGGTATGCGCCAGCACGCGGGGATCATCCTTGGGCAGATAGCCGTTCTCGGCCCCGGCGCTCATCCCCGCCGTCGCCACAGTCTGATAGTCTGCGGTGCTGGACAGCACCCAGTTATGGCCCATGGCGGTCACAGGCAGCTTGCCGGTATGGTTCAGAGTGACCGTCACCTCTTTGCAGGTGGCCGGAACGCTCATCTCTTTGAGGTTGTACTGCATGGCATCATTGCCTTCGATGACCAGTGCACACTCATCCGCCAGAACCGGGGCAGCCAGAGTACTCAGAAACAGCAGGGTAATCGCCTTTTTCATCATCTTCTCCTTTGATTGGCAATGGATGGCAACGACTTGGCGGATGCGGTGAACGCTTCGCAAAGATGCCGTCTAAATCGACCTTCATTTTACTCAATTGTTTTCAATCGGCGATGGGTTTTGGCCAAAGCTGCGGGCTAGGTCACCAGACGGTGCTCTACTCGCCACTATCTCCCTCACGGATGGACGATACGACCCGCTCCAGCCACAGGTTCAAAAATGTTTAATTTTTTCTGCCCTTTTCCCTCCGATTGCCCCCATCAGGGCTCGCCCGGCGGGCGCCCCTTGGCTAAGCTAGCGCCCCGATATGAACCTTCTCCAGATGAGAGCGCCGGATGATTGCGATAACCCCCGTGGCGGCCCTGCGCGGCCTGCTGCTGACCCTGCTGCTGGCGCTGGCCGGCTGCCAGCCCACCCCGCCTGCCCAGACCCGTATTCAGGGCAAGACCATGGGTACCTACTATGTGGTGACCCTGAGCGATAGCTACCCCGGTGGGGAGCCCGCCCTCAAAAGCGACGTAGAGAGCCTGCTGGCCCGGATGAACAAGGAGATCTCCACCTACGATCCGGGCTCGCTCATCTCCCGTTTCAATCAGGGGCCCGCCAATACCCCGTTTGCCATCCCGCCCGCCATGGCCATCATAGTCCAGCAGGGGATTGATGCCGGTAAGCTGACCAACGGCAAGCTGGATGTGACCGTGGGGCCTCTGGTCAATCTGTGGGGCTTTGGCCCGGACAAACGGCCGGTCAAGCGGCCCGATGAGGCAGCCATCGCCGCCGCCCGCCACAAGGTGGGCATCGACAAGCTGACCCTGACCCCGCAAGGGGATCACTTCCTGCTCGAAAAAACGATCCCGGATCTCTATCTCGACCTCTCCACTCTCGGCGAAGGGGCGGCATCGGATGAAATCGCCACCCTGCTCGAGGGCAAGGGGGTACACAACTACCTGATCGAAGTGGCCGGTGCGGTGCGCAGCAAGGGCAACAACAGCAAGGGCTCGCCATGGAAAGTGGCCATCGTCGAACCCTCCGATCAGCCGGGGGCGTTTTCCGATATCGTCATCCCCAACGGTATGGCGCTCAGCACCGCAGGCAGCTATCGCAACTACTACGAGCTGGATGGCCAGCGTTACTCCCATATCATCGATCCTGCCACCGGCCAGCCGGTCACCCACAAGCTGGTCTCCGCCAGCGTGATCACCCCGACCGCGCTGGAGGCCGATGCTCTCGATACCGCGCTGATGGTGATGGGGCCTGAAGCGGGGTTGGCATTTGCCAAGCAGCACCAGCTGGCAGTCTATCTCATCATCAAGACCGAACAGGGGTTCAAGGCCAAGTACACGCCCCAATTCGCCCACTATCTGGCGAAGCAACCGACAGAAAAGCACTGATAAACAGAAGGCCCCGATAACGGGGCCTTCTCATTACGGTTGATGATGAACTTGTCACGGGCTATTCGATGGTCACCCGGTGAGGGGCTGGCGTTTCCACCTGCTTGGGCAGTTGCAACGTGAGGATACCGTTCTCGAACCTGGCGCTGACCTTGTCCAGCGCCACCTCGACCGGCAACTCCAGAGTGCGTGAAACACTGCCAAAATAGCGTTCACTGCGCAGTGTTCGCTCATCCTTGTTCTGGCTGTCAAACTGGCGGATCTCCGCTTTCAGCGTCACCTGTTTACCATGGATATCCACATGGATGTCCTCTTTGGCAACCCCCGGCAACTCGGCTTGCAGCACATAGTTGCCATCACTCTCCTTCAAATCCAGCCTGATCTGGCTCGGCAAGGGGTCCCCGTGCAAGGGGCGAATATAGAAGCCGGACGCCATATCGCGAAACAGGTCATCGAACAGACTGGTACGGCTTGGTAGCAAACTCATCTCTGATCCCTCCGTGATTCATGGACTGACAGAGGCAGGCCCTGATACCTGCCTGATGGGGCCTATATGTGACCGAGGCTTGTCTTTGCCCCCTCTATCAGTCTAAAAAGTGTGCCGCGTGCTGCCACCCCATCTGAGCTTTATTTGATATGGATCAACCACATCGCCCTGGCCACCAGGCACAGAGCGTGACATGGAAACTGAAAGTTGCGTGACAAAAGCACATTGATTGCCACTTGACACGCTTTGGTGGCACACTTTCTCCCATCAACCCGTAGCGCCTCGACCCAGAACAATGCAGACACCGGAAAACGCGTCAGAAAAGAAGAGCCCTGCCAAGCCACAACGCATTCTGATGGTCAATGAGCAGCGCTCGTTTCAGGTGATGATGAAGGCGATGCTGCTCAATCTGGGTATCAGCAACATCACCTACTCCAATACCGCCGAGGATGCACGGCGTCGCTGCCAGAAGGGCAGCTTCGACATCTATCTCATCGATTACGATCTGGGGGTCGGCGAAAATGGCCGCCAGTTGCTGGAGAGTCTGCGTGACCAGAGCCTGATCCCGCCCCAGAGCGTGGTGATAATGGTGAGCAGCGACAGCTCCCGCGCCATGGTGCTGAGTGCGCTGGAGGCCGAGCCCGACGAGTACCTAATGAAGCCCTTCTCCCAGGAGCAGTTCTCGTTTCGCCTCAGACGCGCCCTCGCCCGGCGTCATGCCCTAGCACCGGTATTCACCGCCCTGGCCGACAACAACTTCCAGGCTCTCATTACCGCCTGTGCCGAGCGAGCCGATGCGGTGCCCCGTTTTGCCAACTACTGCCGCTGCTTGCAGGCCGATACCCACCTCAAGTTGGGTGAAGCACAGGAGGCTCGCGCCTTGATGCGCCAGCTGCTGGCCGGCCAGGAGAACAGCTGGGCCCGCCTGACGCTGGGCAAGGCGTGCAACACTCTGGGGCTCCATGAAGAGGCGGTCAGCCATCTGCAGGCGACCCTCAAAAATACCCCGCTGATGGTGGAGGCTCACCTCTGGCTGGCGGAATCCCAACTCGCCCTCGGCAATGACGAGCAGGCGCAGCAAGAGCTCAGGCGGGCGGTGGACATCTCCCCCCAGTCGGTGCAACTCTCCCGCCGACTGGCGGAGGTGTGCCTGCTGCGCCACGACTATGCCCAGGCCAAGGATGTGTTGCTGTCGCTGATCGACCTGTCCCGCAACTCCATTCACCGCACCCCCCACTATCTGGGGGCCTATATCCAGACCCTGACCCTCTACGCCCTCAACAGCAACGACAGCTACCACATCGCCAACCTGCAAAAGCAGGTCAATTCGGCCCTGTCGCGCATCCGCGATTCGTTGATGATGTCGGAGTTCAACTACCCGGTGTTCGAGCAGATCTGTCAGGCTCGGGTACAGATCGCGCTGGGCGAGCTGCTCAAGGGCAAGAAGATGCTCTATCGCGCCAACCAGAACTGGCTCGACGAACCGGCCACCATGCCCCCCGCCCTGCTTGGCGAAACCATCCTCGCTCTCTATCAGCTCGGCGAGTTTGAGTACGCCGAGAGCCTGCAGAGCCTGCTGGCGGAGGACGAAGACCGGCTGCTCACCACCTGTATTCAGGCAACCCGGGATGACAAGACGGTACTGGAGCGGCGTCAGCGCTACCAGCAGCTCAACGATCTGGGGATCAAAGCCTATCAGGCCGGGGAGCTTGAACAGGCACTCGGTCACTTCCGCGAGGCCCTGCGCCGCGCGCCCGCCAATACCGGTGCCGCCCTCAACAAGATCCAGGTGTTGCTGCAACTGATGCAGAAAAACCGCAAGAGCCCGGAGTTTGGTGCCGAATGCAAGGAGACCCTGGAGGTGCTCGACGGCATCCCCCTCAACCCGGCCCAGCAGGAGCGTTTTCGCAAGCTGCGCCAGGAGTTCAACCAGTTCAGCTAAGACGCCGCCGTGCCCCCTTTTCCCCGCCTATGCTGAAACCAGTTCGGCAATGCGAGGGAAACGAAGATGGCGATGTGTCGTTATCTGGTGGCCGATGGCCGCCACTGCAGTGAAGAGGCTGGCGAGCACGATCTCTGCCACTGGCATGATCCCCACCATACCCATCAGGAAGCCCACACCGCCGAGGCGCTTGAACAGTACGTTCGCGCTGGCGGACTCTGCCACGGCCTGCAGCTGTCACGGGCCAATCTGGCGGGCCTCAATCTGGTCAACAAGGAGTCCGATCAGGGATTTTTGCTGGAGCAGTGCAACCTCTATCGCGCCAACCTGCGCGGTGGTCACCTCTACGGCCTGCGCATGAAGGGCGGCAGCCTGATGAAAGCCGATCTCAGTGATGCCAACCTCCAGTGCGCCACCCTCGATGACGTCAACCTGCTCGGCATCCGCTGGCACAACACCCGGCTCGACAACATGCAGACCGGCAAACGGGTGATGCAGGATCGCAAGGGGCGCCGCGAACGGGATCCCAAACAGGCGCGCATCTGGTTCAAGGAGGCGGAAGAGACCTACCGGGATCTGCGCAAAGCCTCCGAGGCGCAGGGGATCTTCACCATGTCCGGCAACTATATCCAGCAGGAGCTCACCATGCGCCGCCTGCAACTGCCGTTCTGGTCGACCCAGCGTTTTACCTCCTGGGTGGTCGATCTCTTCTGCGGCTATGGCGAGGCCCCGATGAGGGTGGTGCTCTTCTCTCTGCTGCTCATCTTTATCTGCAGCATTTTTTACTTCTTCTGCGGCCTCAACTTCGCGGGTAACTACCTTATCTATCGACCAGAGGCGCCCCTTGAAGAGAACGCCATCTTCCTGCTCGAATGCCTCTACTACAGCGTGGTCACCTTCACCACGTTGGGGTACGGCGACTTCACTCCGGTCGGGCTCTCCAGGATCTTTGCCGCCTTCGAAGCCTTTACCGGCAGCTTCACGCTGGCGCTGTTTGTGGTGGTATTCGTCAAAAAGATGACCCGCTGACGCCTCTCCCTGCCAAGCGGGTCGGCCACTGGTGCTGACCCGCGCCCCGAACTTGCATCCACCGCCGATTCCTAGTCCAATAGCCACTTATAAAAATGACATGAGCATCCCGGACATGAAGATCATCTCTTTCAATATCAACGGCCTGCGCGCCCGCCTGCACCAGCTGCAAGCCATCATCGACAAGCACCAACCCGATGTGATCGGCCTGCAGGAGATCAAGGTACACGACGAGGCTTTCCCGCTGGCCGATGTGGAGGCCATGGGCTATCACGTGGAGTTTCACGGCCAGAAGGCCCACTATGGGGTCGCCATCATGAGCAAGCAGAAGCCGGTCAAGGTGGAGAAAGGCTTCCCCACCGATGACGAAGAGGCCCAGCGCCGGATGATCATGGCGACCTTCGAGCGCGAAGACGGCTCTCTCATCAAGGTGATGAACGGCTACTTCCCGCAGGGTGAAAGCCAGGATCACGAGACCAAGTTCCCGGCCAAGCAGAAGTTCTACGAGGATCTGCAGCACTATCTCGAAACTCATCACACGCCGGACGACCAGCTGGTGCTGATCGGGGATATGAATATCTCCCCCACCGATCTCGACATCGGTATCGGCGAAGCGAACCGCAAGCGCTGGCTGCGGGATGGCAAGTGCTCCTTCCTGCCCATCGAGCGCGAATGGATGGAGCGGCTGAAAGGGTTCGGTCTCACCGACACCTTCCGCGCCGCCAACCCTACCGAGTGCGAGCGTTTCTCCTGGTTTGACTACCGATCCAAGGGCTTTGACGAGAATCGCGGCCTGCGCATCGACCTCATCATGGCCTCCGACGCCCTCAAGGACAGCGTGACCGAGACAGGTATCGACTATGAACTGCGCGGCATCGAGAAACCCTCCGACCACGCTCCCATCTGGGCCTGCTTCGCCTGATTGATTGAGTGCGGGCGAGGGCTCCTCTCGCCCGCCACAATACTCCCCCCCCCTTTTTTTCCTCCTGGCTATTGTCATCGTAAGCACTATCCTGTCGGCAATCTCGTTCTCATATGATACTCTTTACTCCATTTTTCAGCAGCAGAACGGCTTCTGTTGTGAAGAACAGAGAGAACTTTTTCGATCAAGCAGCTTGGGTTCAATGTTCATGCTCTATGATTGAAAAACTTCAATAATCCAATGAGTTAATTTGTAATCATGAAGTTAATCACGTCAGCCGAAAAAAAAGGTGTGCATGATGGCCGCAATCGGGCCAACTGGAGTGAAATGATGATGGAGCCAAACACCAGAGCAGGATTATTCAAACAGGGGATGCTCGCTCTGACGCTGGCCGGTGCACTGGCCGGCTGTGGCGGGGAAACAAACCAGACGGCGCAAACCATGCCGGCCGTGCCCGTGGTAGTCAACGAGGCGATCCTGACCGATGTGCCGCTCACCACCGAGATGGTTGGCGAAACTGCCGGCTTTCGCGAGATCGATGTGCGCTCCCGGGTCAGTGGCATCCTGCTCAAGCGCACTTATGTGGAAGGCCAACCGGTTACCGCCGGCCAGCAACTGTTCCTGATCGACCCCGAGCCCTACAAGGTGGCGCTGGAGCAGGCCAAAGGCACCCTGGCCCAGGAGCAGGCCAGACTCAACAAGGCTCGCGCCGATCGGGATCGCATCATTCCCCTCTTCAAGCGCCAGGTGGTAAGCCGCAAGGACTATGACGACACCATCGCCAACTATGAAGCGGCCATCGCCAGCCATCAGGCCGCTCAGGCCAAGGTGAAGGAGGCCGAGCTCAACCTCAGCTATACCAAGGTCACTGCCCCCATCAACGGCATGGCGAGCAAGAGCTCCCAGTCCGAGGGGAGCCTTATCTCCACCAGTGGCGACAACGGCCTGCTCACTACCATCACCCAGTTTGATCCGCTCTACGTCAACTTCTCCTACTCGGAGCAGGATCGCCTCGATTTCGAGAACTCGGTCAAGAGAGGGACCATTGAAGCCAAGGACGCCACCAACTGGCGCACCCATATCCGCCTGGCCGATGGTTCTGTCTACCCACAAGCGGGCAAGCTCAACTTCTCCGACAACCGGGTCGATCCCCAGACCGGCACCATCCGTGCCCGCGCCATCTTCGATAACAAGGACGGCGTGCTGCTGCCCGGCCAGTTTGTCCGTATGACCATCGATCTGGGCACCCGCAAGAATGCCATCGTGGTGCCGCCCCGCGCTATCGTCCAGTCCCAGGCTGACCGCATGGTGATGGTGGTCGATGCCGAGAACAAGGTGATCCCCCGTCCGGTCAAACTGGGCCCGGTGGTCTCCGAGGGGGTGCTGATCGACAGCGGCCTCAATGCCGGTGACCGTTACATCGTCGAAGGCTTGATGAAGGCTCGCCCCGGCAGCGTGGTGAAACCTGTCTCTGCCGACGAGATGAAAGCCATCACCGCCAAGATGGTCAGCCACTCAGCGGCCAAGTAAGGAGCTCGTATGTTTTCTAGGTTTTTTATCGAGCGTCCCATCTTCGCCAGCGTGATTTCCATCATTATCGTGCTGGGCGGATTGGCGGCAATGCGCTCGCTTCCCATCGAGCAATATCCCCAGATCACCCCGCCGGTGGTCTCGGTGACCGCTTTCTATCCGGGGGCCACTCCGGAGGTGATCTCCCAGACTGTCGCCGCACCGCTGGAGCAGCAGATCAACGGCGTCGAGCGGATGATCTATATGCAATCGGGTTCGGCCTCCAACGGCCAGATGAACCTCAACGTCTACTTCGAGATCGGCACAGATCCGGATCAGGCCACCATCAACGTCAACAACCGGGTATCGGCCGCCATGGCCCAGCTGCCGGAAGAGGTGAAAAAGCAGGGGGTAACGGTCAAGAAGAAATCGACCTCCATCCTGCAGGTGGTCACCCTCCAGTCGCCGAACGGCTCGTTTGATACCACCTATCTGTCAAACTATGCCCTGCTCAACATCATCGACGAGCTCAAGCGGATTCCCGGCATCGGTGATACCACTCTGTTTGGCGGTACCGACTATGCGATGCGCATCTGGTTGCGGCCGGATCGACTGGCCCAGCTCGAACTCACCCCGAGTGATGTGATTAGCGCCATCCGCGAGCAGAACACCCAGTTTGCGGCAGGCAAGATCGGCGCTCAGCCCACCTCGACCCCCATCGACTTCACCTACACGGTGCAGACCAAGGGTCGCCTTGAAGATGTGAAAGAGTTCCAGAACATCATAGTTCGCTCCATGCCCGATGGCTCCAAGATCCGGGTCCGCGATGTCGCCCGGGTCGAGCTGGGGGGCAAGGATTATGATCTGGTGGCCCGCGCCAACGGCAAACCGGCCATCGGTATCGCTACCTATCTGCAGCCCGGTGCCAACGCCGTAGCAGTCGCCGATGCGGTGCACACCACCATGGAGCGGCTCAAGGAGCGCTTTCCGCAGGATATCGAGTACCAGATCCCCTACGACACCACAGAGTTTGTGAAGATCTCCATCGAAGAGGTGGTACACACCCTGTTCGAGGCGATCGTGCTGGTGTTCGTGGTAGTCTACCTGTTCCTGCAGAACTTCCGCGCCACCCTGATCCCCTGTATCGCAGTGCCAGTGTCGCTCATCGGGACCTTCGCCGGCATGCTGGTGCTCGGTTTCTCCATCAACCTGCTGACCCTGTTCGGCATGGTGCTCGCCATCGGTATCGTGGTGGATGACGCCATCGTGGTGCTCGAGAACGTCGAGCGGATCATGAGCGAGAAGAAATGTTCGCCCAAAGAGGCTGCCATCCTCGCCATGCAGGAGGTCTCAGGTCCGGTGGTCGCCATCGTGCTGGTGCTTTGCGCCGTGTTCCTGCCGGTCGCCTTTATGGGTGGCATGACAGGGGTGATGTACAAGCAGTTCGCCATCACGGTCGCGGTCTCGGTGGCCATCTCCGGTCTGGTGGCTCTGACTCTCTCTCCGGCCTTGTGCGCCGTGTTGCTGAAAGAGGGACATCACAAACCGGCCCGTTTCTTCGTCTGGTTCAACGATAAATTTGACCAGCTGACCCGCGGCTATGTACGGGGTGTGGCCTTCCTGAACCGTCGGGTGGGGGTCGCTTTTGCCATCATCGCCGTACTGTTGCTCTCCATCTACGGTCTCTTCCTGAAAGTGCCGGGCGAGCTGGTACCGAACGAAGATCAGGGCTACCTCATCTCCGCCGTCATGCTGCCGGATGCCGCCGCCATGAGCCGGACACAGGCAGTGGCGGATCAGTTCGACAAGCTCGCCATGGCCAATCCCAATGTGAAGGATGTGATCACCTTCTCGGGCTTCGACATCCTCTCCAACGCCATCATCAGCAACAGCGGTCTCACCTTCATTACCCTGAAGGACTGGAGCGAGCGCAAGGGGACAGGCCAGGACTCCTTCGATCTGGCCAAAACTCTGCAGGGGATGAGCCTGATGGGGCTGGCTGACGGCTTTGTTGCCTCCTTCAACCCGCCCCCCATCCAGGGGATGTCCACCACCGGCGGACTGGAAGGCTACCTGCAAAACCGGGGTTCCGGCAGTGCCCAGGAGTTTTCGGGCGAAGTACAGCGCTTCCTCGCCGCCGCCAAGGAGCGCCCCGAGTTTGCCAGTGTCACATCCACATTCCGTGCCAATGTGCCGCAGGTCTATCTCGACCTGGATCGCGAGAAAGCCAAGGCGCTGGGGCTGCCGATCAATGCGGTGTTCGACACCATGCAGGCCACCTTCGGTCAGGTCTATGTCAACGACTTCAACCAGTTTGGCCGAACCTACCGGGTACAGTTGCAGTCCGAAGCGGACTACCGCGCCAAGAAGAGCGATATCCGCAACGTCTACGTGCGCTCCAACACCGGCGAGATGATCCCGCTCAGCAGCCTAGTGACGGTCCGTGATGCCACTGGCCCCGAGCTGGTAGAGCGTTTCAACATCTTCCAGGCAGCCAAGATCATGGCACAGCCGGCACCCGGCTACAGTTCGGGTCAGGCGATCGCCGCACTGGAAGAGGTGGCCAACAGCACCCTTGGCAACGATGCCAAGCTGGAGTGGACCGGTTCCGCCTATCAGGAGAAGGCCTCTGCCGGTAGCGCAGGCATGGCGTTCGGCTTCGGTATTGTGATGATCTTCCTCATCCTGGCAGCCCAGTACGAACGCTGGAGCCTGCCGTTTGCGGTGATCACAGCCGTACCGTTCGCCCTGTTCGGCGCCCTGCTGGCCACCTGGCTGGTAGGACTCACCAACAACGTCTACTTCCAGATCGGGCTGGTGACCCTGGTGGGCCTTGCCGCCAAGAACGCCATACTGATTGTGGAATTCGCGGTGATGAAGCACGAGGAGGGGATGAGCCTCATCGAGTCGGCACTGGAGGCGGCGCGCCTGCGTTTTCGCCCCATCGTGATGACCTCGCTGGCCTTCATCCTCGGCTGTGTGCCGCTGGTCACCTCCAGCGGCGCCGGTGCCGCAAGCCGTCACGCTCTCGGCTGGCCGGTCATCGGCGGCATGCTGGCGGCCACCTTTATCGCCATCTTCTTTATCCCGCTCTTCTTCCGCCTCATCATGAAAGGGTCGGAAAAACGCGCCAAGCCGTAACGCTCTCCACGGGCGTGCCACCGATAACAAACTACCCCCGCCCGTGCGGGGGTATTTTTTTGTCTGCGGTGTGCTTCAATGACACACATCGAGACTTTTTTGCACAGGATCCGGATATGCTGGCTCAGCTCTGGCTCGCGACGACCTTGACGACCACTACCCTCTCCGCCTGTGGTCATCACGATTATCCCCCCTGGAACTGGCTGAGCGATGGCAAGATCATCGGCGTTTGTGCCGAAGTAGTCAGTACCCTCTATCAACGGTTGGGTTTCAATGTGGATCTCTCCTATGTGGGCCCCTGGGCCCGCTGTCAGCAGAAAGTGGCGAAAGGAGAGGTCGACATCAATATCTGTGCGCTGCGCAACGAAGAGAGAGCACACTACTCCCGCTTTACCCGAACGCCCATGGCCATCAATGACATGGCGGTGTTCGTGCGCCAACCCGGCAGCCGCTTGCTGCAGCGACGGGAGGATCTGACCGGACTGCGGGGAGCCATGATGATAGGCGTCAGCCTTGGCAGCGAAATGGATGATTTTTTGCAAGCAAATACCCGCATCTACAGGGTCAACTCCCTCAAGCAGGTATTTGGCCTGCTGGCCAGTGACCGGGTCGACTTCGTTCCCTATGGCCGCTCTTCCGGCCGCCTGTTTTTGAGCGAAAATTACCCGAGCAGCGGAATGACTGATCTGCAGTGGCCACTGCAGCGCGGTGAGCTCTATATTTCTGTTTCACTACAATCTCCCCATCTTGGCACCCTCGAACAGCTGGAACCCATGCTGCAAGCGCCGGGCATGAGGCAGTGGATAGATCAGCTGCTGGAGAAATACAGCGACATCTATCTGCAACAACAGCGCCAGCCCTCGCCTTGACCTTCTCCCAGAAGCAAGGTTTAGAGTCTGGATACCAGATCCTGAAGGATGACCGGATTGTCACTCACCCAGCTTGCGACAAGATTGCCCTCTGCCCTGCTAGCCCGGCTATTGCTGGCGCTGCTGCTCGTGTGCAATCTGACCCTCTGCATCAGCTGGCATGCTTCTCCCCTCTCCTCCGAGACGACCCAAAGCAGCCCCCTGCCAATGGTGATGTTGGATTCATCCATGGCGATGGCGGATGGCGAGAGCTCTCATGCGATGCCCGCAATGTCTCACCCGAGCGATACCATGGCCCTCTCCTGCCATCAGGGAGACGAGGGGTCGGCCATGGGCGATGAGTGCCAGATGCAGACCGGCGTCAATGCCCTCTCCTTCGGCGCGATAGCTCTGCTGGGTGTATTGGTCGCCCTGCTGATCTTCCCCCTGCTACTTGGCAGTAACTTCGCAACTGCACTGCTTGATAACTGGTTGCGGGATCCCTTCCTGCGATCACGCGGTACCCATCCCCCCTCCTGGCCGCGCCGACACCTGATGTTGTCGGTGCTGCGACACTAGAAAGATCTTCTCTTGCGGCAGCGGCAAGCCTCGGCTTGCCCGTCTCCTGCCGCCTTGCCTGACCCTGTGCCCCGGCCAAACCGGTCCGCTCACTGGGAGCCGTGCGCGCTGATACAGCTGCGCCCCGTTTGCCGCCAATCCCTTAGGTGATGCCTTGTCCATCTCCGATCCGGCGGCCTGCACAAGAGAAGAGATATGATGTCACTTGTCCCTGTTACCGGCCTTATCGCCGCCAAGAACTTTGCCACCCTGCCACTAAGTGGGGGTGTGCGATGAGCCAGAAACTGCTGGTATCAGCCCTGCTGCTGGCCCTCGGCGCCGGTGGCGGTTACTGGGCTGCCAAACAGACCACTGCTAGCACCGTGGCCAAGGAGAAGACGCCGCTCTACTGGGTCAACCCCATGGATCCGCGCGACAAGCGCAATGCCCCGGCCAAGGACAACATGGGGATGGACTTTATCCCCGTCTATGAGGAAAAACAGGGCGGCTCACCGGGCACTGTCACCATCAGCCCCGAGATCCAGCAGAACCTGGGGGTGCGGCTTGCCAAGGTGGAGAAGCTCCCTATCCACCAGCAGATCGAGACGGTGGGCTACGTCGGCTATGACGAGGACAAGCTGGAGGCGGTCAACGCCCGCATGGCGGGCTGGATCCGCACCCTCGCCATCAAGAGCGAAGGGCAGCAGGTGAGCAAGGGGAGCCTTATTTACGAGCTCTACGCCCCGGATCTGGTCAACGCCCAGCACGAATACCTGCTGGCCCTCAACACTGCCAACCCGCTGCTGCTGCGCGCCGCCGAAGGCAAGCTCAAGTCCCTGCAGGTACCGGCAGATCAGATAGCGGCCCTCAAGCGCACCCGTCAGGTGCAGGAGACGGTGCGTTTCTATGCCCCCAGCAGCGGTTATGTCTCCGAGCTGAAGGTGCGAGAAGGCCAGTATGTGGAGCCTGCCGCGGCGCTCTTTAACATCAGCACCCTCAAGCAGGTGTGGGTGAGTGCAGAGGTGTTCGAGCGCCAGGCCGCCCAGCTGAAGGTGGGGGATCCGGTCACCATGACCCTCGACTATGCCCCCGGCCGCAGTTGGCAAGGTAAGGTGGATTACCTCTACCCGACTCTGGATGCCACCACCCGTACCCTCAAGGTACGGCTGCGCTTCGCCAACCCGGACGAGTTTTTGAAACCCAATATGTTCGCCAAGGTGACCATTCAGGCGGGCAAGGGAGAGCCGCAATTGGTGGTGCCGAGCGAAGCGGTGATCCGCACCGGCAGTCAGGACCGGCTGGTGCTGGCGCTGGGGGATGGCAGCTTCAAGTCGGTGGCCGTCACTCTGGGCCCCCAGTTTGGCGACAAGGTGGCCATCAAGGCTGGGGTAGAGGCGGGGGATAACATCGTCAGCTCTGCCCAGTTCCTGCTCGACTCCGAGTCGGCCATCGATTCGGACTTCCAGCGCATGACGGCGGTGCGCCCTGCCCAGGTGTGGACTCAGGGCGAGGTTGAAAGCATCGATCTGGCCAAACGTACCCTGATGGTCTCCCACCAGCCCATCCCCGAGTGGCAGTGGCCCGCCATGGAGATGGAGTTCACCGTCGCCGACGGGGTCGATATCAGCAAGCTGGTCGAGGGGCAGACCCTGCACCTGCAGGTAATGCAGGAGGGGGATGAGTACCGCATCACCAACATCCATCAGGAGAAGGCCCCGGCCAGCGGCCACGCTCCGGAGCAGGCAAAAGATGAGATGGAAGGGATGGACCATAGCCAACATCAGATGGCGATGCCCGAGGTGGAGAAGAAATCATGATCCCTGCCATCATTCGCTGCCTAGCAGGCAACCGCTCTCCGCTCTCTGTACTTGGTGAGAAAGGAGTTCAATCATGATCCCGTCGATTATTCGCTGGTCCATCGGCAACCGCTTTCTGGTGCTGTTATTGACCCTCATGCTCACCGCCTGGGGGCTCTGGTCGGTCAAACAGACCCCGGTGGACGCCCTGCCGGATCTCTCCGACGTGCAGGTGATCATCAAGACCTCCTATCCGGGCCAGGCGCCTCAAGTGGTGGAGGATCAGGTGACCTACCCGCTCACCACCGCCATGCTGGCGGTGCCGGGGGCCACCACGGTGCGCGGCTACTCCTTCTTCGGCGACTCCTTCGTCTATGTGCTGTTTGACGACAACACCGACCTCTACTGGGCCCGTGCCCGGGTGCTGGAGTATTTGAGTCAGGTCGCCCCCAACCTGCCCGCCTCCGCTCGACCCCAGCTCGGCCCAGATGCCACCGGGGTGGGCTGGGTCTATCAGTACGCACTGGTGGACAGAACCGGCAAGCATGACCTCAGCCAGCTCACCTCGCTGCAGAACTGGTTCCTCAAGTACGAGTTGCAGACGGTGGACGGGGTCTCCGAGGTCGCCACCGTCGGCGGCATGGTGCGCCAGTATCAGGTGCGGGTCGATCCGGACAAGCTGCGCGCCTACGGCATCCCGCTCTCCCTTATCGAGACAGCCATCAAGCAGGGCAATCAGGAGACCGGCGCCTCCGTCATCGAGATGGCAGAAGCGGAGTACATGGTGCGATCCAACGGCTATCTGAAAAGCGTGGAGGATCTGAAGCAGATCCCGCTCGGTACCAATGTGCGCGGCGCCCCGCTGCTGCTGGGCGATGTGGCTGATGTGGTCACCGGGCCCCAGAGCCGGCGCGGCCTGGCCGAGCTCAATGGCGAAGGGGAAGTGGTGGGCGGCATTATCGTCATGCGCTATGGCGAGAATGCCCAGCACACCATCGACGGGGTCAAGGCGCGGCTCGCCCAGCTCAAAAGCAGCCTGCCGGAAGGAGTAGAGATCGTCACCGTCTACGATCGCTCCGACCTTATCCAGCGCGCCATCGACAACCTCTCCGGCAAGCTGGTAGAGGAGTTCGCGGTGGTGGTGCTGGTCTGCCTCGCCTTCCTGTTCCACCTGCGCTCGTCGCTGGTGGTGGTCATCTCCTTGCCCATCGCCATCCTGACCGCCTTTATCGTGATGCACCTGCAGGGGATCAACGCCAACATCATGTCGTTGGGGGGCATCGCCATCGCCATCGGCGCCATGGTGGATGGCGCCATCGTGATGATCGAGAACGTCCACAAACACATGGAGCGGGAGGCGCTCACCGATAAGAACCGCTGGCGCATCATCACCGAGGCAAGCATAGAGGTGGGGCCCGCCATCTTCTTCTCCCTGCTCATCATCACCATCAGCTTCCTGCCGGTGTTCGCGCTGGAGGCGCAGGAGGGGCGGATGTTCCACCCGCTCGCCTACACCAAGACCTATGCCATGGCGGCGGCGGCCGGGCTCGCCATCACGCTCGTGCCGGTGATCATGGGCTACTTTATCCGTGGCAAGGTGCTGGCGGAGCAGGCCAACCCGCTCAACCGCTGGCTGAGCCTGGGCTATGTGCCACTGCTCAAAGCCGTCTTGGCTCGTCCGAAAACCACCCTGGCCATCGCCGCCGTGGTGACGGTGGCGGGCTTCTGGCCGCTCAAGTACCTGGGCTCCGAGTTCATTCCGCCGCTGGACGAGGGGGACATCATGTATATGCCCACCACCGCAGCCAATATCTCGGTGGGCAAGGCGCGGGAGATTTTGCAGCAGACCGACAAGCTCATTCGTACCGTGCCCGAGGTGCAGAACGTGTTCGGCAAGGCGGGCCGCGCCGAATCAGCCACCGACCCTGCGGATCTGGTGATGATGGAGACCAGCATCCAGCTCAAACCCCGCGATCAGTGGCGCCCCGGCATGACCCCGGAGAAGCTCAAAGAAGAGCTCGACTCCCTCATCCGCTTCCCCGGCCTCACCAACGCCTGGGTGCCCCCCATCAAGACCCGCATCGACATGCTGGCCACCGGCATCAAGACCCCGGTCGGCATCAAGATTGCGGGGCCCGATCTCAAGGTGATCCAGCAGCTCGGCCAGCAGCTGGAACAGATCGTCGGCAAGGTGGAGGGCGCCTCATCGGTCTACGCCGAGCGGGTCGCCGGTGGCCGCTACGTCAAGGTGGACATCGACCGGCTGAAAGCGGCCCGCTACGGCCTCAACATCGCCGACGTGCAGGCGGTGCTCGCCACCGCGGTGGGCGGCATGGAGGTGGGCCAGACCATCGAGGGACGTGAACGCTACCCTATCAACCTGCGCTACCCCCAGAGCTATCGCGATTCAGTGGCCAGCCTCGAGCTGCTGCCGGTGGTGACTCCGAGCGGTGCGCGTATCGCGCTGGCGGATGTGGCCCGGGTCTATATCAGCGACGAGGCCCCGATGCTGCGCAGTGAAAATGCGCGCCTCAACGGCTGGGTCTACGTCGATATTCGCAGCCGCGATATCGGCTCTTTTGTAGCTGAGGCCAAGGCAAAGGTGGGCAAGCAGCTGGTGCTGCCGGCGGGCTACGCCCTCACCTGGTCTGGCCAATACGAGTACATGGAGCGGGCCAAGGCGCGCCTCGCCTACGTGGTGCCGCTCACGGTAGCCATTATCGTGCTGCTGCTCTATCTGGCGTTTCGCCGCGTTCAGGAGGTACTGCTCATTCTCACCACCTTGCCGCTGGCGGTGGTGGGCGGGATCTGGACCCTCTGGCTGCTCGACTTCAACCTCTCGGTGGCGGTCGGGGTGGGCTTTATCGCTCTGGCGGGGGTGGCGGTAGAGACCGGCGTCTTGATGCTGGTCTACCTCAACCATGCCTGGGATAACCTGGTGGCCAGTGGCAAGCCGGACAAGGCGGGTCTGCATCGGGCGGTGATCCACGGCGCCGCCCTGCGCCTGCGTCCCAAGATGATGACGGTGGTGACTATTATCGCCGGCCTCTTGCCCATCATGTGGAGCCACGGTACCGGATCCGAAGTTATGCAGCGCATCGCCGCCCCCATGATCGGCGGCATGGTGAGCGCGCTGGTGCTGACCCTCTTGGTGCTGCCAGCGGCCTATTACCTGTGGCGCAGCCGCAGCCTTGGCAAGGGCGCGAACCCGCAATCCGAATAACCCGATTTCACGATCCATATTGACTGAACGATGAGGAAACCATCATGAACTACAAGACGCTGACCCTGCTGCTTGGCCTTGCTACCCACACCAGCCTGCAAGCCGAAGAGATGATGCACCATGAAGGGCACGATATGAGTCAGACGGGTGAGATGAGCGAACAGGCCGCAATGGTGATGACCAAGGGGGTCATTACCCGCCTCGATGAGGGGCGCGGCAAAGTCGGCATCAAGCACGAGGCGATCGAGAACCTCAAGATGCCCCCCATGACCATGGTCTTTCGAGTAGCTAACCCGGCCCAGCTCCAGGATCTGAAGGTGGGGGATGCGGTGCGTTTTCACGCCGAGAACCCGGACGGCAAGCCAACCGTAACCACTATCCAGAAACAGTAATCAGAGTCATTTCAAAAAAAAACGGCGGGATCATCCCGCCGTTTTCTGTTATTGCACCATCCACCGAGCGGCCTCCTCAGCCGTTCGGATAGGCTTGGGCTATGTTGGCCTGCGCCACCCCCATCAACTGAACCGAGATATCCTGCAGCACATAGAGGTCGCGGCGACGGGTCCAGGGTTGATCGGATTGCTCGTCGTACCAGACGGGCAGTTCGATCCCCTCCGGGGCATGGCTCGCCACCTTGCGGGCACGGCAGGTGATGATGCAGCGCTTGACGTGGTCGCGGTGACCGATAACGGCCGCCGTGCCAAGGGCGGCGGCATCTCCGCCGGCATAATCCCTGACAATGGCCTCCACCACGCCGTCCGTGCTGAGGTAGACCAGCTTGCCTTCATTATCCCAGTAAGGCTCGATGGAGATGACATCCCGGGCTGGAATGTCCGGATAGCGTGCCGAGTCGAGGAAGCGGGCAATCTCCCATTGCACGTACATGGGCACCGGCTTTTGCCGATAGAGGGCCGCACAGCAGGCAGCCAGAGCCTCGTTCATGGGGCCGGGCTCGGCCAGTTCATCCGGGTTGCCCGAGGCGTTGGGGCGGTTGCCGAAGGCAAAGGCGATGACGCAGTGGGCCTGGTCGATGGCGACCCGGGACGGGGTCATGTTGAAGCAGGCCTCCTCGATGAAGGGGGCCAGCTGGCGGGCCGTCTGCTCGTCGTGCAGCTCGGCGCTCAGCCGGTCGGTCAGGGTGGTGCGAAAATCCGCCGCACTCCCCTGGCTGTCATTGCTGCTGTTGCAGCCGGTGAGGGTGGCGACCAGGGGGGTACTCAACAGCCCCAGGGTGACTCTACGTCGACTCTCGTTCATTTAGATTCCTCTTTGGTAGCAAGCACTTAACGGGAACAAGCAGCAATTAACCCTTGACCCAATAAACGCTCATACCATACGGAAAAACGGGGGCGACAAAAGCCATACCGCGAGGCTCGTACCCAGAACGTGCAGCAATTCACACATTAATCAATAAACGAAAGCACTCTTTTGCGAATGAGCCAATAAAAGAAATTAACATCCACATTAATGAACCACTGATAGATAGATACTCTATCTGTGGTTCATTCGCACAGATTTCATCCCTCAGATAACGCGCTCGTTCAGCTGCGGGTTGCCAGCAACTGCTCCACATCCTCGATCACCTTGAGAGCCGCCTGCGGGCCGCCGCTGGAGGTCCAGAGCGACCCGTCAACGGCGCCAAAGCGCTTGGCCTTGATCACCGGCAGTTGCTGGAACGCCGGGGTCTGCTCCGCCTGACGCATGGCATCCACCGCATCACCGCTGGCGCTCAGAGTGCCGACCACCAGCCAGTCAGCATCCAGCAGGTTGAGGGACTCCAGACTCAGCGCCGGTGAGTGGGGTGCGCCAGTCCCCTGCTGCTTGCTTGGGCGTACCAGCCCCATCGACTCCACTACGCTGCTGGCAAAGGTGCCCTGATACATAAAGCTCGGCCCCTTGGGGTTCCAGCGCACTATGCTGATGCTCTCCCCCTGATGCTTGGCCAGCTTGCTGCGGGCCTGAGTCAACCGCTCGGCATACTGCAGCAAGAAAGTATCCCCTTGCTGGTCGCGGTTGAGGGTGTGAGCGGTGCGGCGGAAGCTATCCTGCCAAGGCTCACCCCACTTGCTGGTCACCACGGTCGGCGCGATCTCCCCCAGCAAGGTCAGCAGCTCGGGACGGGTCTGGCCGGTCAGGATAAGGTCGGGCTCCAGCGCAATCAGCGACTCCAGATTGGGGCTGTCGAGATCGCCGATCACCTGGATACCCATGCCCGCCTTGTTCAGCAAATAGCGGGGCAAGGTGGGTTGACCACGGCCATTGACGGCGCCGATGGGGGTCAGCCCCAGGGTCAGGGTGCTGTCGAGTTCGAGCTCGCTCAGCACCACCACCCGCATTGGCTGGGCTGGCACCTGCACCTTCTGGCCAAACGCATCGGTCACTTCACGCATCTCCTGCGCCTGAACCTGCGGCGCGGCCAGCATCAGGATGGCTGCTGCCAGGGCGGCAAAACGCTTCATCATTTCACTCCTTCTCGTTGCACGGCCCGGATAATCGGCCGCGTGAATACACTCGGTGGGCCCACAGAGCAGGCCCATATGACTCAACTCGCCGAACGCAGGGCACGGCCATGTTCGTGGCGACGGGGCACGATAATGGGCGCCCCGTCGCCGGGGGCATGCAGAATGTCGACACTGGTCTGGTAGAGCCGGTCGATCAAGGACTTGGTCACCACCTCCCGGGCCGGGCCCATGGCGGCAACGGTCCCCTCGCCGATGGCGATCAGCTCGTCACAGTAGCGGGCCGCCATCGCCAGATCGTGGATCACCAGCAGCACGGTTTTGCCCTCGGCGGTGATGCGATGGATCGCCTCCATCACCTCGGTCTGGTGACCGATATCGAGGGCGCTGGTGGGCTCGTCGAGCAGCACCATGTCGCTGTCCTGCGCCAGGATCATCGCCAGCCACGCCCGCTGTGCTTGCCCGCCGGAGAGGGACGCAGCGCTCTGCTGCCAGATCCCCTCAAGCTGCATTCGCTCGCAGGCAATACGCACCATGCGGGCATCCTCCTCACCCCACTGATTGAACCAGCCCTGATGAGGGTGACGGCCATACTGCACCAGCTGCTCCACCAGAATGCCGGCAGGCAGGGTGGGCCGCTGGGGCAGATAGGCGAGCTCCCGCGCCAGCCCCTTCATGGGGTAGCTGGCAAGCGGCTTGCCTTTGAGCAGGATCTCGCCGCGTTGGGCTTTCATCTGGCCGGATAACAGCTTGAGCAGGGTCGATTTGCCGCAACCGTTGGGGCCGACGATCCCTACCAGCTTGCCCCTCGGCACGCTGAAAGAGATGTCCCGCAAAATGGGGGTCTGCTGATAGGCGAAATGGAGGCGATTTACGGTGAGCGTCATCAGTCAGCCCTCTGGCGATCGTTAACAAGAAGAAACAGCAGCAACAGGCCGCCGAGAATACGGGTCATGATGCCGGTCGCCACCTCGTGGGGGCTGGCCAGCACCCGGACCAGGGTATCGCTGGCAAGCAGCAGCAGGGCGCCGCTAAGCGCCGCCAGCCAGAGCGGCACCACCCGGTCTTTCACCAGCCAAGAGGCAAGAATGGGGGCAGCCATGGCGATAAAGACCACGGGGCCGCCGATGGCGGTGCCGAGCGCCGCCACCAGAATGGCCTGCGCCAGAATGCCCAGTTGCACCCGATCGCCGTTGACGCCAAGCCCTCTGGCCATCTCGGGGCCAAAGCGTAGCACCGCCAGCGAGCGGGAGAGATAGACGATCCACGGGCAGAGCAGCAGCAACAGGATGGCGATGGGGGTGATGGTGCTGTAACCCACGGCGATAAAGCTGCCCATGTTCCACAGATAGAGGGAGCTCAAGTGCAGCAGGGCCTGGGTGGACATCACAAACTGGCCGAGCGCCTCGAACAGCTCGGAGAGGCCGATACCTATCACCACGAACAGATAGCCCTGCTCACCCGGTTTGCGGCATAGGGCATAAAGCACCAGCGCCGCGAAGATGGCGCCGATAGGGGCCGCCCACCAGGGCCAGCTGCCTATCGTCAGGTAGAGGGAGAAGACGATGATGGCCAGAGAGGCCCCGTTGTTGACCCCCACCATGTCGGGTGTGGCCAGCCGATTGCGCACCAGCGTCTGCACCAGACAGCCGGAGAGCCCCATGGCCGCCCCCGCCACCACCACCCCAAGGATGCGCGGCAGCCGGATCTTGAACAGGGTGAGCTGCTCAAGCCGCGTCCCCTCCCCCATCAGGGTGTTGACCACCCCGGCAAAACCGAGCTTGCCGCCGCCAACGCTCAGGGCCAGCAGAGCCAACGCCAGCAGCGCCATGGCCAGCAGCGCCAGCCAGCGCCAGCTCGGCAGATGGATCAGCAAAGAGCGGTTACCGGCCCGCAGGCAGAGCATATCGGTAGGTGTGCGCATCAGCCCCTCACTTGACGGTCAGCAGGGTACGAAAGCCCCCGCGATGGACGATGGCGATCAGCACTGGTGCGCCGATCAGGGCCAGAATGACGCCGTTGGGCAACTCGAACGGCTGGATCAGCCAGCGCGCCAGAATGTCGGCCAACAGCAGAAACAGCATGCCGAACAGGGCGGAGAAACAGACCTGCACCGACAGCTTCACCGGCTCCACCAGTCGGCCACAGTAGGCGGCCAGAAAGCCGACAAAGCCGATGGGACCGGCAATGGCGATGGCACTGGCGGTAAACAGGGTGGCGGCCAGCAGTACGCCAATTCGCACCCGGTTGGGGCGGATCCCCAGCGCCTGGGCCTGACTGTCCCCCATCTGCATCAGGGTCAGCTGGCGACAGAGCAGCAGGGTGATGACAAACGCCGCCAGCACGAAGGGCAGCACGGCGATGATGGCATCGAGATTGGCCGCCGACAGGGAGCCGAGGTTCCAGAAGCGGTACTGCTCCAGCACCATCTTGTTGGAGAGCAGCAGAAAGCTGGAGAGACCGCCGAAGGTGGCGGAGAGCGCCACCCCGACCAGAATGAGCTTGAGGGGGTTGGAGCGGCCAATCATCATGCCGAGCCCCAACACAATCACGTTGCCGAGCAGTGCGCCGAGTCCGGCCCAGAGCAAATAGCCATAGGCAGACTCCACACCAAACCAGGTGAGCCCCACCACCAGCGCAAAGACGGCCCCGGCGTTGACTCCCAGCAGACCTGGCTCTGCCAGCGGGTTGCGGGTCGCACTCTGCAACAAGGAGGCAGCCAGAGATAAAGAGGCGCCGACCACCATGGCACAGAGGGTGCGCGGCAGTCGCAAGGTATTGAGCACCATGGCGAGCTTCTCGTCGCCAGCCCAGCGGGCATCCCCCATCAGGTAGCCGAGCACCTCGCGAGCACCATAGACACCCGCACCGGTGGCGAGCGAAAGAGAAAGCAGTACAAACAGGAGGAACAATCCCAGCCAGAACAGCGAGGTCTGGTCTCTAAACACCCTTTAACTCCTTATGGTGGCAATGCGCATGTTGTTGAAATACATGTGGTTGAAATAAAAGCCGTCACCCGAGGTGATCCCCTGACAACAGCGGAAGCCCGCCAATGCGGGCTCCCGTTCAGCCATTACAGCTTGTAGGCCACACCGGCATAGACAGTGCGCCCGTCGAGGATCTGATCGGCCTCGGTGGCAACCCAGTCACGCTTGGTATTGGTCAGGTTGTTGAGTCCGAACTTCAGATCCAGTGCCCGGGTGGCGTTCCAGACTGCCCCGACATCCAGGGTGTGGAATCCTGCAGTCGTCTCATAGGTGGTGCCGCTCATGCGCGGAACCGGGAGGATCTGGCTGCCAGTGTAGGTCCAGCCCAGCTGGGTACTCAGGCTCTCGATGACCTGCCACTCCAGCTTGGCGTTGGCGGTATGCTCCGGCGTCCGATAGAGATCCTTGCCGCTGGTCTTGTCTTCCCCGTCGATCAGGGTGACGTTGCTGGAAAGGGTCAGGGTATCGGTGATATCAAACCAGCCGCTCAGCTCCACCCCCTTGATGCGGGCCTTGCTGACGTTCTGATAGGTCATCACCGCCGGACGCCAGGTGGAGGTCCATGCCTCGCTCTGGATCTTGTCCTTGATATCGTTGTGGAAGGCGGTAACCCCGGCGCCCCAGAACGAACCATCGTAGGCGGTGCCCAGCTCGTAGCTGACGGCGGTTTCCGGCTTCAGATCCGGGTTGCCCACCACGGCGCAGCGACCGCGACAGGCAGCTACGGCATAATCCGGGTTGGACTGGGCAATGGTCGGCGCCTTGAACGCCTTGCCAATGCCGCCCTTGACCACCCAGTTGTCCGTCAGGCTGTAGAGGGCGTAACCGCGGGGGCTGAACTCGGTGCCATAGGTCTCGTGGTGATCTACCCGGCCACTCAGGGTCAACGCCAGATCGCCAAAGCCAAACTCATCCTGCAGATAGAGCGCGCTCTGGTTGACGCTGACATCGCCCCCCTTGAGGTTGACGTTGTGCTTGAGTTCGGTGATGCGGTACTCGGCACCACTGGTCAGCAGGTGGCTGCCCAGATTACCGCTCAGCTGGCCATCGAAGGTGTGGTTGGTCTGGCTCACATCGCCGCTGGTCTTGCTCAGCGCCGTCATCAGTTCGGAGTCATCAAAGAGATCCACCTGCTCGAAGGCATAGCCGACCCGGCTGTCGAACTGATCCCAACGGCCGACGTGGGTGGCATTGAGCCCCAGTCGCTCCATCTGCTGGATATTGCGCGGCGTCTGGCCGTAGTTGTTCCAGTGGGCCTCCCGATCGTCTTTGGCGTAGTTCATCCCTACATCCAGATCCTGACGATCATCGATCAACCATTTGACGTTGGAGAGGATCCCCAGCTTTTCACGCTGCTCGATGGCATCGGCCTTGGGGTTGATGCTCTGCTCGCTCTGCCAGGCATCCCTGTGGTTCCCTTCCACCACCAGGTTGGCCAGCAGCTTGTTGTCGATCAGCGCCCCGCCCACATAGGCACTCGCCTTGTTGATATCCCCTCCGTGACCGTCGGTGGGGTCACTGAAGGTATAGGTGGCCGCCGCTTCGGTCTTCTCCCCGGGTTGGCGCAAGATGACGTTGACCACCCCACCCAGCGCATCTGCGCCGTAGAGGGAGGAGATGGGGCCACGGATCACTTCGATACGCTCAATGGCCGCCATCGGGATGGCGGAGAGATCGAAATCATTGCCATAACCGGAGGTAAGAGCATCGCGGGAGCTGATACGCCGGCCATTGACCAGCAACAGGGTGTAATCCCCCTCCAGCCCGCGCAACTTGATCTCGCTGCGGCCGTAGCTGGTGGCAGGGCTGATATTGACCCCCGGCAACTGTTTCAGAGCGCCGGTCAGATCATTGACATTGAGCTTGTCGAGCTCGACCCGAGTCACCACAGAGACGCTGGCCGGGGCGGTCAGCTCGCTGTGCCGGGTTTTACTCGCCGTCACCACCATAGTTTCATGAGCGGCGACAGGCGCAGTCCCTTGGGCCAGAACTGGCAGGGCAAAAAGGGACAACACCAGTGGATGCACTGCAAATCGTCGGGATGATGTACGCATCATCAACACTCCACATAAAACAACCAAGGCCAACACCACCGACATCCCTGTCTGACCTCGCCAGACCCGGTGCAAAGTGATGGAGTTCATTGGCATGAACAGTCGTCCATGCCCCATCACCCCGAACATCAGTGCATTACGGCAGGCCCTGCGTTGTGCTATGCCACTCGCAGCCATCAATAACAAAAGCGCCGTACCGACTGACATCGGGACGGCGCAATACTAAATGCAAATCATTTTTATTTGCAAGAGTGAATCAGGTATTCTTTCGCATCCGCTTAATTATCCATCACATCGTGGCGAGTCTGGTGATAGGCCTCTTCACTCTTGCCCCGGCGCCAGTACGGCACGGCGTAGAGCGACTGGCGATCCACCTCGAGCACAGACCGAAAATGGCGGCGCAGCGGCAGCACCAGCGCCTCTTCCCCACCCAGCCAGAAGAAGCCACCATCGCGCACCAGCGGCAGAGCAATCACATGCTCCAGCAGGCCGCTGGACTCGGGCTCGCCGACAAACCAGTGACAGCGCACCCCGACCGGCAGCGTCAACGGCTGAGCATCGGCCTGATCCGGCACCAGAATCGCAATTTCCCCTCTGGCATCGGCAGGCATCACCTCGCACATCGCCATGATGGCGGGCAAGGCGGTGAGATCCCCTACCAGACAGTAGTGATCGGCCGGTTGCAGCATAGGGTTGGGACCACCCGGCCCGGAGAGGATTACCTTCTCTCCCGGCTTGGCATGGGTAGCAAAGGCGCTGGCGGGCCCGCCGTCACCGTGCAGCACGAAGTCGATATCAATTTCCTGCTCATCACGGCGAAACGCGCGGATGGTGTAGGTGCGGATCACCGGCTTGTCAGCCGGGTCACTCCAGCGCGGGCCGCTCGGGGTCATGGCAGGCAGCACCGGCTCTACCTGATGGGGCTGGGCCAGCATCACCTTGATATGGGCCCCACCGCAGGTGAAGGGATAGTCAGCCAGTTCGCTGCCACCAAAGGTGATACGACGCAAATGGGGGGTGATCTGGGTAATGGCTTTGACAGTCAGCAGACGGGGACGATTGGGAGGCAGAGATGGGGACACAATGAGGCTCCTCGTTGAGTGTGTTGCCTATGCTACACACAAATGGGAATCACTATCAAATGCGATTATTTCTCGTCTATCCGGCTCAAACATCACTAATCACTACCATCAGCCCCCGAACAGAGAAACGGGCTTATGCACGCTAGTCCCATGATTGGACGAAGAAAGCAGCCGGACAACAACACTGTCACGCAGGGTTCCATTTGCCTATTTCGACCATAGTTTTTCGAGATCAAATTTTATTTCTCAATAAGTTTCCTATCCTTAGTGAAGCAGTTAATGTAAGCACAGGATGCCAAACAGGATTGTATGATGGATGACCAGATCCTGATTATTGATGATGACGAGCTCTCCCTCCCCGACGCGCAGCAAGCAGGCTGGAGGGTGATGATTGTTGACGATGAACCGGAAGTGCATCGCATCACCAAGATCACTTTAAACAAATTCGAGTTTGACAATCGTCCCATCGAGTTTCTGCATGCCTATTCGGCAGCAGAGGCAAAAAAATTGCTGGCCACCACCCCGGATGTTGCACTGCTGCTGCTGGACGTGGTGATGGAGGTCGATCACGCCGGTCTTGATGTCGTCAAATATGTCCGTGAAGAGCTGCAAAACAAGATGGTACGAATCGTGCTGCGTACCGGCCAACCCGGCCAAGCGCCGGAAGATGACGTGGTGACCAACTACGACATCAACGACTACAAGGATAAAACCGAGCTCACCTCCCAGAAGCTGCGCACCCTGCTGCGTGCCAGCCTGCGCTCCTATCGGGATATCCGCACCCTGGAAAGCAATCGGCAAGGGCTGGAAAAAGTCATCGAAGCCTCCAAGGGGATCTTTGAGAAACGGGCGCTGCGTCAGTTTGTCGAAGGCGCCCAAGAGCAGCTGAGCGCCCTGCTCCATCTGGGAGAGACCCAGATTTACGATGTAAAACAATATGCCTACGAAGTGAAGGATCAACTGCTGGAGCCCCTGCTGCCAGGTCATCCCCCGGTGCGGTTGACAGAGGCACCCGAGATACTGCGTCAGGCCATGACCCGGGGCTGCAATATCTACAACACCAACCAGATGGTGCTCTACTGCCAAAACCCGCGCCACCACCTGTTGTTTCATATCGAGACCACTCGCCAGCTCAGTCAGATCGATACCAGCCTGCTGACCCTGTTTACCGAAAACATCATAGTGGCACTTGAAAATATCCGGCTCAACGAGGTGATCGCCGACAACCAGCGGGAGATCATCTATCGCATCGGCGAACTGGTCGAAACCCGCTCCAAGGAGTCAGGGTTACACGTCAAACGGGTCGCGCTCTACACCGAGCTTTTCTGCCATCTGCTGGGGATGAGCGAAGAGCAGAGCGAGCTGGTTAAACGGGCCTCACCACTGCACGACATTGGCAAGGTGGGTATTCCCGATGCCATTTTGCACAAACCTGGCAAGCTGACCCCGGAAGAGTGGGAGATCATGAAAACTCATGCCCAACTCGGTCAGGATATGCTCTCCGGCAGCGATCTGGCGTTGTTCCAGATTGGCGCCACCATAGCAGGCAATCACCATGAGAAGTGGAATGGCAGCGGTTATCCCCGCGGTTTGAAGGGGGCCGATATCCCACTGGAAGGACGGATCGTGGCACTGGCCGATGTGTTCGATGCCTTGGGTTCGGATCGCTGCTACAAGAAAGCGTGGCCGCTGGACAAGGTGCTGGCCCTGATTGAAGAGGAGAAGGGGCAGCATTTCGACCCCCAGCTGGTCGAGCTGATGATGGCCAATCTGGACAAGTTCCTCGAAATCCGCGAGCAGAACAAGGATGTCTATATTGGCGATCACTGATTGCTGCCAATCCCTTATCCTAAGGGTTCGAGCTAAAAAACCGCCCTGCTTATCGAGGGCGGTTTCTTCTCTCTGGTGTATCGTTTTTCCCGAGTCTGGGCTACTGCTCTGGCAAGTTGAGATCTAGCTTGGCTGCCGGTTGGCCGTTTTGTTGATTTTCAGCCTGAGCTGCTGCTAGCGCACGTTTAAAAGCACGCCGTTTTTGCATCACCACAAAACCTGCGCCTCCCAGCAACACCAGTAGTACCCCACCCCCAACCAGAACCCAAAGTAGCCACCCCATTCCCTCTTCAGGCTGCTCTTCGGTAGACTCGGCGCTGGAGGCCTGAGCGGCGGCCGACATCACCTCTACAGGAGGCGGCGGTGGCGGGAAGACATTGAAGGTTTTCACCGGCAACTCGATTTTCAGCTCACGGCCGAGGCGAGTGGTGCCATAGAGGGTTGCTTTCACCTCATGCTGACCGACCTCCTTGATGTTGGAGAGATCGATATCAAGCTTGGGGTCGCTGGCGGTCTCGCTGAACTCGTAGAGGCCGCCCACATTGCTGGTCACACTCCCCTTGACCACCACGGAGGCGGGATCCAGCTCATCACGGTCGATTAGCAGTGAGAGCTTGGCACCCAGCTCATCCGAAGGCGGCGACAAGTTATAGCTGAACGGATAGGGGTAAAGCAGAACATCCTGATAACGGGCACGGACAAAAACCTGATTGCCCGTGCTGAACATGGCGCGGTACTTGCCACCGGGAATATCATGCAGCGTCACTTCCGCCGTCATGATGCCATCGCCCGGCACTTCGTCGAGCCCCTTGCCATCATCGCGATAGTGGCCAAGTACTTGATCCAGCACGACCTCTTTCTTATCGGCATCGCTGAACGATTGCAGCTTGACGGTCATGCCAAGATCAGAGAGATAGTATTTATCTTTCGGCGGCTGACCATTGATCAGCAACCACGCCTTGAGCTTGACCACCTCCCCCTGATAGAGCTGCATCGGCAGGGCGGCGATATCGAGCCGGATATCGGAGAGAATGCGCACCCGGTTGTCGGGATCCACCTCGCCAATCGCCTGCCAGGGGCCCGGCATGGGATTGCGCAGGGTAATGAGATCATGCTCCGGCAGCGCCAGCCAACCCACATCTGTGGGTTTGACCTTGCCCACGTAAAGCTTGCTGCCATCGGGGCGAACCAGGATCACGGACGGGGTGCCCGGCTTGCGCTTGATGATGAAGGTGATCTCCTTCACACCGTAATCGATGCGAAAGCGGTTATCCAGCAGCGGAATATCGGAAGGGGCAAATACCTCGGTCGCCATCGCCCCCAGCGAGAGCAACAACAGCAGACCGGCACACCACTTGCTCATTGCCGCCACAGACAACTTCCTCCCTTTTTCTGTACCAGATCCAGTCTCGCCTCGTGCAGGGCCTGAACCTCGGCACTGGCACGCACCACCTTGAGGGCGGGTCGGTTGCTCTCTAACCGACGAATACTGGTGTCCTGATTGCTTTCGTTTTCGTTGCTTTCGGTGGCCAGATTGAGTTTGGTCTGGCCGCCGGTCATCAGCAGGTAGACGTCCGCCAGGATCTCCGCATCGAGCAAAGCCCCGTGCAGGGTACGGTGGGAGTTGTCGATACCGTAACGATCGCACAGCACATCCAGGTTGTTGCGCTTGCCGGGGAAGAGATCCCGCGCCATCGCCAGGGTATCTGTGATGGTGCAGATATCCGCCGTTTTGAAGTTGAGTCCGAGCTTGCTGAACTCGTAGTCCATGAAGCTCACGTCAAACGGCGCGTTGTGGGCGATCAGTTCGGCGCCGCGGATGAACTCGAGGAACTCGTCGGCGATCTGGCTGAACGACGGTTTGTCACGCAGAAACTCGTCGGTGATACCGTGCACCTGGATCGCTTCCGGGTCGACCAGACGATCAGGCTTGATATAGACGTGATAGTGGTTACCGGTCAGCTTGCGGTTGATCACCTCCACACAGCCGATTTCGATAATGCGGTGCCCCAGATAGACAGGGCCGCCCGCCGTATTCATACCTGTGGTTTCAGTATCCAGAATGATCTGGCGATTCAGTTGGGGTGTGTTCATGATCCAATCTATGTCAAACTTCGGCTTTACTTACTCGCTAGTTTACCCCAAGCCTCATGTTAAAACAGATTGATTGCTCATGTTAAAACAGATTGATGTCTATACCGACGGCTCCTGCCTCGGCAATCCGGGCCCGGGTGGTTACGGGGCCGTGATGGTCTACGGCAAGCACCGCAAGGAAATTTCCGCCGGATTCAAGTTGACCACCAATAACCGGATGGAGCTGATGGCAGCCATCATGGGGCTTCGAACCCTCAACGAGCCCTGCAAGGTGCGCCTCACCACCGATAGCCAATATGTGCGCCAGGGGATCACCCAGTGGATCATCGGCTGGAAAAAGAAGGGGTGGATGACCGCCAATCGTCAACCGGTCAAGAACGTCGATCTCTGGAAGGAGTTGGATGCAGAAGTGGGTCGCCACCAGATTGAGTGGCTCTGGGTAAAGGGCCACTCCGGCCATCCGGAGAACGAACGGTGCGACGAGTTGGCCAGAGATGCCGCCTGCGGCAAGGATCTGGCCGAGGATACCGGTTACCAGCCCTGACGGGCCATGCCCGGTGTAGCGAGGGACTTTGGCAGTTGCCAGCGCCGCCGCACCGGGATCAGTGGAAAACGCCGTTTACGGGCAGCAATCACGTATACCGACGCAAACGCCTTGCAATAATCCCGCCCGATACTCTCCCGCCACCAGCTGTGCCAGCTCTGTTTACCCATAAACGAGTAACCGAAACGCTCGTCAAACATCACTTCACACCCCAATAGATGCAGCCAGTCCGTCACCCGCCCAGGGGTAAACATCCGAGCAGACCAGGGCAACTTGCGCCGTAAAAAAGGGATACAGTGGCCAACACCCACCAGACTCACCGGATTGTAACCACTGATGATGAGCCAGCCATCATCGGTCAGCACCCTTTCGGCTTCACGCAATACCTGATGGGGATCGGCGGAGAAATCGAGGCAGTGAGCCAGCAGACAGG
Source organism: Aeromonas sp. 603079 (assembly GCF_049172135.1). Classification (NCBI taxonomy): domain Bacteria; kingdom Pseudomonadati; phylum Pseudomonadota; class Gammaproteobacteria; order Aeromonadales; family Aeromonadaceae; genus Aeromonas; species Aeromonas sp. 603079. The sequence goes on from NZ_JAAKPX010000007.1 coordinate 90,770, forward strand.
CATCGACGCTGCCGGTTCGCACCGGCAGCTCGAGGGGATCGCCATAGATGTCCAGCAGTCGTCCCTCAGGCGCGACACCCACCTGATGACGAATGGATGAACATTTGCAGGAGAGCTCGGCGCTCAGGGCTCCGACCTTGAGCAAGTGATACCCGAACAAGTTGGGGCACCAGCTGTCGAGCCGCTCCTGAATTTCGGCCGCCACCCAGTCACCCATAGGCAGCGCTGACCAACTGGTCGGGATCTCGATTTGTTGTTCGGTACGTGCCACCTGCATAATAGGGTTCAACTCGGGGTTTCGAACGCAATCCTGTTATATAAGATACCCTCCCTAAAGAGAAGCAGACTCATGTATCCAGTGATCACAGTTCCAGCCTTTAATGACAACTACATCTGGTTGATCCGCCACGAAAATCACTGTCTGGTGGTCGATCCGGGCGATGCCGCACCCGTGCTGGAGCGGCTCGAGGCATTGGGGCTGGTGCTCGATGCCATCCTGCTGACCCATCACCATCACGACCATGTCGGGGGCGTCACCGACCTGCTTGCCCACTTCCCCCACGCCCGGCTCTATGGCCCCAAACTTGACCCTATGCCGGATCATCATGGCCAGTGGCTCGAAGATGGTGATCAGATCAACTGGCACGGCCTCGCCCTCGAGGTAATCCATGTGCCCGGGCACACCCGTGGCCATATCGCTTACTATGGTAACGGCATGCTCTTTTGTGGCGATACCCTCTTCTCGGCCGGTTGTGGCCGCCTGTTTGAAGGGACGCCGGAACAGATGTACCACTCGTTACAGCGCCTTGCCGCCCTGCCCGACGAGACCCTGATCTACTGCGCCCATGAGTACACCCTCTCCAACCTGCGCTTTGCCTATGCAGTTGAACCGGACAATCCGGCGATCCGTGATCAGATCGGACTGATCAGCAAACTGCGGCAACAAGGGCTGCCAAGCCTGCCCACCCGGCTGGAGGATGAACGCAAGTTTAATGTTTTTCTGCGCTGCGAGCTCGATTCGGTAAAATTTTCTGCTGAAAAGAAGGGGCTAAAATGCGTGGAAAATCCGGTAGATACCTTCACCATCTTGCGTCAGTGGAAGGACGTTTTTTGAACAAACCTTGATCAGGGGGCCATTGCCCCTTATGATGCGGGCTGTTTTTCCCAAAAATGACCGGAACGAGATGAAGGTACGAACGGCCTTATTGGCAGCGCTGTTGCTCAGCGGCTGCCAAAACCTGAGCCATCAGGATGACCGGGCGCTAACGGCAATCGAGCCGATCAAGTCCCCCCAGGTCAAGAAAAAAGCGCATAAAAAACACTCTTCCCATTTCCTGTTTGGCGATGAACATCTGGATGAAATGGAAGAGACGGACAATCTGTGGGTGCGTATCAGCGATGATATGCAACTGGAAACTCCGGACAACCCGCGCATCCGCCAGCAACGTGAGTGGCTGTTGCGCAATGATAAGCATCTGGCGACCATTGCCAGCCGGGCTGAACCCTACCTCTATCTGATGGTAGAGGAGATTGAACGGCGTGAGCTGCCAATGGAGCTTATTACTGTCCCGATGATCGAGAGCATGTTTGATCCTCATGCCCGATCCCGCAGCAATGCCGTCGGACTCTGGCAGTTTGTGCCAGCGACAGGCAGAAACTTCGGTCTGCGCCACGACAACTGGTATGATGGACGGCGCGATGTGCTGGCCTCCACCAATGCGGCGCTCGACTATCTGGAGTACCTGAACCGCTTCTTTGACGGTGACTGGCTGCAAACGCTGGCCGCCTACAATGCCGGTGAAGGCCGGGTGCGCAACGCCATCCAACGTAATCAGCGCGCAGGCAAGCCGACCGACTACTGGTCGCTCGATCTGCCCCGGGAAACCCGGATGTATGTGCCCAAGATCCTCGCCATGGCTGACATGATCAGCAATGCGGACAAGTACAATATCCAGTTGCCGGTGCTCGCCAACGAGCCGAAGCTGCGTGTGGTTGAGACTGGCAGCCAGATCGATCTGAATGTGGCCGCCCAACTGGCCGGTCTGCGCACGTCACAGCTCAAGGAGGTCAATCCGGCCCTGAGCCGTGGCGTGATGTCGCCCCGTGGCCCTTACCGCCTGCTGGTACCGGTGGAGTATGCCGATACCCTGGAGCTGGCACTGGCCGATCTGCCCAAGAGCGAGCGTATTCGTACCCGCTCCTATCAGGTCACCAGTGGCGATACCCTGTCGCGCATTGCCCAGAATCATGGCGTCAGCGTGAACGAGCTGAAGCTGGCCAACAATCTGCGCAGCAACAACCTGCGTCGCGGTCAGCAACTGGTGATCCCGACCCACGGTCAGGTCAGCAGCAAGGCCAGCTCCGCCAGCAAACCGCAGCAGTTGGCAAGCCGTGGCAGCAGCCAGAAGGCCAAGGTCAGTTACAAGGTGCGCTCGGGTGACAACCTGTGGAGCATCAGCCAGGCGCACGGAGTCTCCCACGAAGAGCTCGCCAAGTGGAATGGTCTGAATGCCAAGTCGGCGCTCAAGCCAGGCATGAAGCTGGTGGTCTATCCCAAGCAAGGGAAGAAGAGCGACAAATCGATGGTGTATCAGGTTCGCCGTGGCGACTCCATCTCCTCCATCGCGGCTCGCTTCCAGGTGGCCATCAACGATGTGATGCGCTGGAATCAGCTGGATAAAGGGGATTACCTCAAGCCTGGTCAGGAGCTGACACTGTTTGTGAAGAACAACACCTAAGCCTCACCGCTTGAACCCGATAAAAACGGGGCAAGTCATCTGACTGGCCCCGTTTTTTATTACTGCGGCTAACCGCTGCTGTGTCTAAGCCGCCGACTAAAACAATGGCTTGGCGCCACCTGCGGATGCATCACCGCTCTGCAGGCAAAACTATCACTGCTATTCCCAAAGCCTTGTCGGCACCACCATCAGCACTGTGCGCTGGCCGATCGCCACATTGGCATTGGGGAAGACCACCGCCTCACGCGGCTTCTCGACCGTGTAGCGCAGCTCACCATCCTCGGCCAACACGAACCCTTGCGGGAACTCGGTGAAGTTGTCCACATCGCTGGCGAATAGAAAGCGAAACTGCTCCGATTTTTTGGTGATCACCCGATCGATGGCAAACAGGGTGAAATCGTCCGCCCGCCACGGCTCCAGCGCCACCTCATCCTGAGTGACCAGCTCCTGCAGTGCCTGCCGGGTTTCGATAAAGCGGGTCATATCGTTCTCACCAAATGGCCGTACCTTGCCCAGCTCCACCGTAAAGGCATGGGCCCCATGCTGGCGGGAGCTGTAGTAGCTGAAGGTCGTGGTCGGGCTGGCGGAGAGCAGAATGGTGCGCACCCCGCAGGCGCCGAGGAACTGCACCTGCTCGCGGCAGTGGGGCCGCTCGTGGGGAAAGGGGTAGACGGCGAACTTCTCGTGGCGCGAACCGCGAATGGCGGTGTGCAGATCGTAGTGGTAACGGGGACGAGCCGGATCGGCAAAGAAGCGGCTAACATACTGCTCGAGGCGCATGGCACGGATCCGCTCCCGATTGCAGAGCCCCTCCCCCTTGCTGTGGGCGCCAGAGAAGAGCCGGTTCATGTTCTCCTCCACTTCTCGCAGCCCCAGATTCATCGCCGCCGGATTGCCAAACAGGAACAGCACCCGATGGCGGGCGCTCAGCTCGCCTGAGAGCAGACGGCTCAGCAGCTGGTTGCAGATCTCGATGGGGGCAGTCTCGTTGCCGTGGATACCGCAGGAGAGGACGATATCCTTGCGTCCTCCCGGCTGATCGCCCGCGCCACGGGCAGGCTCCAGACAGAGCACGCCCGTATCCCAGACGCTGACCCGCGCACCATCGGGCAGGGCAAATTCAAAGGGCTCAAGCTGCCACTCATGGCTGCGGGTCAAGGCCAAAAAATCGTGCTGGGGAATCATCCGTCTCACCCTCTCGCTCTGGAATACTATGGCCGGATTATACGCAAGGCATCGTGGCTTAAAATCATTTTTTAAACAAATTCAAACATTAACGATACAAATGTGATAACAATCGAACGATGACAGCAATGACAGTAGCGATGTGGAATAAAGAGGAGAGGAAAAAGGATCAACAAATAACAGGGGGAAAACGGGGGGAGATAAAACAGACAATAACAGACCTGGCAGTTGGTCCCCACAGGGGCAGAACAGCAAACGACTCAGCAGAAAAACAAGGCATCCATGCCCGGTAGATCAACCACGCCAGAACGGCTTGGTGGTCTCTTGATAACGGTCAGCTTCGTTCAGGCCGATGTCTTTGAGCAGGTACTCGGGCAGCTCGGAGAGCTGACGACGGCTACGGCTGCGCTCCAGCCAGGTCAGAACGGTCATTTTAACGCGAGCAACCAGATTCAATTGGCTGGAATGCTGGTAACCGGTTTCGGTATAAGTCATGTTGGCCATGATGTGGCTCCTCTGAATATTTGTTTACGCACTGGGCTTCAATTTGATGCGCAAAGCTTAGTCAGGGAGTCAGACCGACTCAATTGACGAATTTTGATACGTTACATTAGTAAATCTAATGTCTAAAAATGGCAGGATTTAATTTTAACGCTTTGATTTTAAACAACTAATTATCTTCATGGTTGGCCAGCAGAGTCGCGCAGCATATTGTGCTGCATGGCACCCATCTATATATGCATTTTACTGCTTTACATATGCAGGGATGGACAAGGTGTGAACAGCTGGCAACAGCGGAGTTACACGTGATTGTTAATTTAATGATCTTGTGGCGATCTTTATTTAACATGCCGAAACATAAATAAAACCCTTACTGCATCCCCATTCAGAGGCGCACATTGCCTCCTCCCCAAAGTGCCTCTTGGCACTCCAACCGCATGCTGGTATGTTTATTTATACAGTAGTTTTGCTACCCGCAGCAGATGTCATACCTGATGTCGTCAACAGCGGGTCAGACCACAGGATCATCGATGGATACCTTTACCCCTACCGCCGCCCTGCGTCAACAGATGGCCGCCATTGAAACCTCTCTCAACCAGCTGGCCGATCTGCTTGGCCAGCTCGAGCTGCAGGAGGCCCATGTCTATCCCCTCCCCCCGGTGGCGCAGGGGGAAGAGCACGACCCGATCGAGCAAATTGAGGTGGGCTATCTCAACGGTGAAGCCGCACTGGCGGCCACCCTCGCCGCTTATCGGGACCACAGCGCCCGCCCCGGCTGCTCCACCAAGGCAACTCATCGGCTGCCCGGCTGGTTGCGCTTTCCTGCCGCCGCAGCCCCCTTGCTGCAACCGCTGATCGACCAAATCAACCAGCACAAGCTCGATTTCAAGGCGCTGGTGCAGCAGGCGGGGGGACGGGACGATAAGTTCGAGCTGGTACATACCGCCCTGCCCGGCGTGATCACCCTGCAGGTCTACCGCAAACTGACCCTGTTGGCGGGGGAGCTGCAATCCCTCGGCTTTACCTGGGCTGACAAGCAGACCATCAATCGCCTAAGTCGCGAGCAGGTGCTGGAGATGCTGGAGCGCAGCCGCCGCTATATACCGGCCCTCTCCAACAACGAGGAGTGGAGCAAGATGGTGGATCAGGAGGTGTACGACATTCGCCGTCTGCCCGCCGATGCCGAGCTGCGGATCCGCCGCCCGGTCAAGACTCACCCGATGATCAACCTGCTCTGGCTGGAGCGCACCCCGCGCAAGCAGCAGATCAAGGCGAGCCTGCCTCTGCTGCTCTGCTCGGATACCCCGCCCGCAGTCACCCATCTGGGCAACTATCCTCCCAAGAGCCGGCAGGCGCGGCGAGATCGCAAAATTGGCGGCGAGCCCATCATCGAGCGGCTGCACCTCTATCTCTATCAGGGGTGACTGGATCAGGGATAGCTGGTGCAGGGATAACTGCGTCGCCTTGCCGCGATAAACGAGTATCCCGCATCTGCGTCCCAAACGAGAAAAGGGGAGAACATCTCTGGATGTTCTCCCCTTTTCTGTATCGATAGACGGTATGTCAGGCGGCGTCGCCAATCAGCCCATCAGCAGGGCCCGCAGGCTCTCCACATCCAGCCCACGCACCTCGGACTGGCCGCTCAGCAGACCATCTGCCAGCGCCCGCTTCTCGTCGTGCAGGGCGACAATCTTCTCCTCCACCGTCTGCTCGCACACCAGCCGGTACACGGTCACCGGCTGGGTCTGGCCCATCCGGTGCGCCCGATCGCTCGCCTGATCTTCCACCGCCGGGTTCCACCAGGGATCGAGGTGCAGCACGGTATCGGCCTGGGTGAGGTTGAGGCCGGTCCCCCCCGCCTTGAGGCTGATGAGGAACAGCGGCACTTCCTCATGACGAAAACGCAGGATGGAGTCCTGACGGGACTTGGCGGAGCAGCCCCCATCCAGATAGCAGTAGTCCCAAGACTTCTGCTCGATGCGGGTCCGCAACAGACTCAGCAGATCGACGAACTGGCTGAACACCAGCACCCGATGACCGCCGTCGATCGCCTCTTCCAGCAGGGCCATCGCCTCGTCCAGCTTGCTGCTGGTTTGCGACCACTCTGGCATCACCAGCTCCGGCGAGCAGCATAGGCGGCGCAGCCGGGTCAGGCCACTCAGCACATGCATCAGGGCGCGGCCATCGGCGCTTTGCACCTGCTGCACCACTTCCCGCCGGGTCGCCTCGTAGAGCTGGCGCTCTTCGGGGGAGAGGCTGATGTGGTGGATGATCTCGGTCTTGTCCGGCAGCTCGGTCAGCACCTGCTGCTTGAGACGACGCAGGATAAAGGGGCTGATCACCGCCCGCAGCAGCGCCATGTGCTGGGGATCCTTGACCGCCTTGCCAAAGCGACGCTTGAACTCGCCAAGGCTGCCGAGCAGCCCCGGGTTGATAAAGGTGAACAGGCTCCACAGCTCCCCCAGATGGTTCTCGATGGGGGTGCCGGAGAGGGCGAGGCGAAAATCGCCGTCGAGCTGGAACAACAGCTTGGCGCGCTGGGTGCCGGCGTTTTTGATCTGCTGCGCCTCATCGAGCACCATGCTGGACCAGCGGCGGGACTTGAGCGCCTCCGCCAGGCTGCCGAGCATGCCGTAGTTGATGAGGATCACCTGACCGGCCTTGGCCTCGCGAATAATCCCCTCCCGCTCGGCCGGGTTCTCGAACACCACCACATCAAGCTCGGGGGCGAAACGGGCCACCTCCTCCTGCCAGTTGGTGACCACTGACTTGGGCACCACCACCAGCGCAGGGCCAAGGTGCTGGCGCATGCGCAACACAATCAGCGCCTGCAGCGTCTTGCCCAGACCCATGTCATCGGCCAGACAGGCACCAAAGCCGTGATGGGCCAGGGTCGCCATCCAGCGCACCCCCTCTTTCTGATAGTCCCGCAGGGAGGTAAGCAGCTCGTCCGGGCAATCGACCTCCTGCTGCCACTCCTGCTGCAGGGATTGCCACGCCGCATCCCCTTCGGTGGTAATGACCGAGAGCAGGCGAGTCAGGGGATAGGCCAGCTTGTTGTTGATGCGCTGCTCTTCATCGAGCATGGCCCCCAGCATGGTGAGCCGCTCCACCAGCTTGTCGCTCAGCATCAGGCTGGTCTTCTCGTCGAGCTGAACGGTGCGCTGCCCCGGGGTCATCTGGCGCAGAATAAGGCGCAGATCGAGGATCTGGTGCTCATCAAGCGCCAGTGCCCCTTCGACCTGGAACCAGTCCTGCCGCCGCTCGATGCGCAGGCTCAGAGCAGCTTCATCAAGGCTCTTGAGGCGAGCGCTGTCCTGATGCCAGTGAATGACCACACCGGTATCCACCAGCTCGGGCAGGGCATTGACCAGCGCCAGCGCCTGTTCCCCCTGCAGCAGCCACTCGCTGCCGGGCAGGCCGATGGGGAGTTGATTGCGCAGTAGCTGGGCCTGCAGCTTCTCGGCCGCGAGATCCCGCTGCCAATAGTGGTACGCCTTGATCCCCTGCCGCACGATCGCCTCCCCCTTGCCAAGGGGCTGGGGCGGCAGATCCTCAAAGCGGGTCACCAGCTTGACCGACAGCTGGCCATCCTGCCAATCCAGTTGCACCGAAGGAATGCCCGGCCAGGGAGCCAGTTCGGCGTTGCCGCTAAGCCCCGCAACCTGACTGTGCCAGGGCAGCTCGGGAATAGCGTCCAGGGTGCGTTGCAGCTCGGCCAGCCCCTCGGCGGGCAGCAGCGGGATGGATTCGAGCGCAGGCAAGCGGTCGAGCAGCGGCTGCGGGGTGAGGATCAGCTGCCACAGATCCTGCGCCAGCGGCATGATATGGGCCCCGCGGGCGGCTGCATCTGGGATCAGCAAGGCACTCATCCCCTCTTCGGTCGCGATAATCTGCAGCAGCGGCGCCGTGATGGCGAGCTGCAGCTTCTGCCCCTTGGCGTTGAACAGGCGGGGGTGATCGGCCAGCGGCGCCCAGACATCCCGGGGCAAGCGTCCCATCACCCGCGGCAGGGTGCGCACCACTGCCCAGTCATGCTCGTCGAGCATGGCGGCATACTGGGTGGAGAGCAAGGCCGGATCGACCCGGCGGCCCGCCGTCCACTCCCCCTTGGTACTGAGTTTCTGGATCTTGCACTCCAGCTCGGGGCCGTCAGCATGGAGCAGCCACACCAACCGCTCCTGCGGCTTGCGTACGCCACTGGAGCGTCCCAGCCCCTGCAACCAGTTGAGCCAGCTGGCAGAGGCCGCGGTTTTATCCTCGTCCCCGTCATCATCCTGCTCGTCACAGCCCTCTTGCGCACTCTCCTCACTGCCGCGCAGTTGGCACAAGGGCGCCCCTTTGGCCGCCTCGCCCAACAAGATACGCAGCAGATCCTGACAAAATGCCATAAGGCGATGATGGGGCTCGGCATCGAGCAGATGGGAGAGATCCCACTTGTGCAACATGGCCACCTGCGGGCTCTGGGCACCGTGACGGGCCAGCGCGCAGAGATCGAGCCAGAGATAGCCCCAGTGGAGCTCCTCTACCGGCAGTTGCAAAGTATCGAACAGGCCGACCGCCTGACCGTGGCGATCCCCCGCCCACTGGCTGAGCAGGTCGGCAAGCAGGGGGAACTGACCAGTCAGGCTGCGCTGCCACTTCTTGCGCTGTTCGCTGGCGATGACGGGATCGGCCTGCTGCAACCAGCCAAGCCAGAGCAGGGCGCTGAATGAACGGGGCCACTGGCCCGCCTCGCCCTCATCGGTTGCCTGCCACTGGCCCAGCGCGGTGAGCAGCCGCTCGCCAAGCGGGCCGCTCTGGCTCTGCTGGGCCAGTGCCTGCAGGGCTGGCCAGCCGGGGGCGGCATCCTGGTCCTCGCCGGTTGGCGATGTGCTCTCGCCATCCCCGCAGAGCCAGCGCCACTCCGCCTCGAACGCTTTGGCCCGGGCCTGCACCTCGGGAGCGCAGCGCACCAGCGCATTGGCCAGCGGCCAGCGCTCTTCATAGGGGGCATCGAGCAAGAGTTGCAGCGAGAAGTGCTCCAGCAACAGTTGCTGCCAGGCGGGGCTGGAGCCCGCCAGCAACTGGTGAGCGTCCGGGGTATCGAGCAGGGTCAGCAGATCGCTGGCCGAGAAATAGGTCGGGATCTCCCCCGCCTTGCCGCGGCAGAGCTCGCGCACCACCGCATGGGTGAGATCCTGCCCGGTCAATGAGGGCACCCGGCTCCAGTCCGGCGCCGGGCAAAGACCGGCACGCACCCCCAGGATCAGCGCCAGCGTCCCCTCGGCGGTCAGGCTCCACTGCTGCTCCCCGCGCAATCTGACCAGCCCAGCATCCTGCAGTCGGGTCAGTTTATCGATCAGGGCATGGCCTATCGCCAGTTGTTCTTGCAGCAAACGGGTACTGGCAACGCGCTGCAATTGCAGGGTGGCGAGCAGGGCATAACTATCCGAAGAGAGGGTGGACGCAGACATCAAGACTCACGGGCAAGTGCAAAAGCGGAATTTTAACGGTAAAGCGCCAGCGGCTCGACCCTTTACCGTGAAATAACTCAAAAAAAAACGGCCATCCATGATGACCGTCGAAAGTAACGAAGGAAATAGCCGGATCATCCGGTTACCTCCCACAGCGGGAAAATCGGGAGCGCTAGCCCCTAATTCGTGGGGCCAATGCTAGAGGTTGACGTATTAAAAAGCTTTGAAGCGGATCACAATTGAAAAGGATTTCTGAAAACGCTTTCAATTTTTGACGACCTAAAGAGATGATCTTGCACCAAATGAACCATCTCCAACCCGGCCTTCCTCGTCGCGGCATGGATCCCATATACCCATTTCCATTCAGGGCTCGAGGGGGCTGTTGGCCCTGACCGCCGGAATGCGCGGGGCATTATCGGCGATTGGCAGCTGAACGACTCCCCCCTTGTCCGGAGCATTGGCAGACTGATCTGGCCAGCACGCTCGGTACTCGGCCAGCTACGAGGGCAAACGTGGCGACTCACCGGTTGCAAGAAACGGGGCTTCATCCGACCGGCTTGCCCGGGCTGTCATTGATCGATAGGATGTGCCCCATTCCAAGAGGGCAGGAGCAACATGATTTTGCGACAACGCGTGGCGACAAGACTCCTGCTGCTGGTCTGCATTCTGCTGCTCAATTGTGCACTCCAGCCGCTGACCAGGCTGGCTCAGCTGGAGATAGCCGCTGGCTGCCATATGCTGACCGTCCCATCCTCCGCCATCGATGTCGATGTCGATGAGGATGGCCGCGCAGCAACGCCGCAACCCGGCAGTTGCCAGCTCAACGGCAAGTGGCTCAGTGCCGCCAGCGTGCAATGCGCCGAACAGCTCTTCTTTGCCATCGCATTCCTGATCGCCCTGCTGGCACCACTGCCCCGTTGCTCGCCCCCCCTCCCCCCACCCAGAAATATCTCCCCGCCAGAACGGCGGCTTCATCTCACCCTTTGTGTCTGGCGAGAATGAGTCAGTCGCGGCTTAAACAACCCTGACTTTCATTTTCAAGAGACAACACCATGTCAAACATCTTCAAGACTGCCCTCTTGCTGGGCAGCCTGCTGTGGCAATCCATCGGATTGGCCAGCGATACCGGCTGGCTCACCAGCCCCCGCAACGATCACGCACAAATCCGGCTGCAAGCAGATAGCCGGGATCCGGCACAGCCCCGGGTGCTGCTCAGTCTGGCACTCGAGTCCGGCTGGAAAACCTATTGGCAAAACCCGGGTGAAGGGGGAATTGCCCCTGAAATTCTCTGGGATGATCCCAAACTCACTCAACAATGGCACTGGCCAGTGCCAGAGCGATTCGCGGTCAGCGGCATGTCGACCCAGGGGTATCAGCAGGCCGTAACCTTTCCCATCAGCCTTGGCCATGGCAACCGCAAGGCGCTGACCGGCACGTTACGCCTTTCAACCTGCAGTAACGTCTGCATCCTGACCGACTACCCTTTTGCCCTTGCTCTGGATGGTACGGCACCGGACGGATTCGACCTTGCCTATGCACAGGCGATGAGCAAGCTGCCTCAAGCCATGCCCAAGAGCGTCAACCTCCAGGCCGGCTACCAGCAAAACCGGCTACAGCTGAGCGCTAAGCAGCAAGAGGGGTGGCGGGCTCCGCAGATTTTCCTCCAGCAGCTGGAGGGGGTCGAGTTTGGCGAGCCCAGCCTGGAGGTGCAGGGCAATACCCTGATTGCCCGCATTCCGGTCAGCGATGGCTGGCAAGGGGATGCACCGGATATCCGTCATCAGCAACTGGGCGTGGTACTGGTCAACGGTGACGAAGCCTGGCAGAGCCAGGTCACCATAGGTGATCCCCTGCCACTACCCGCTGGTGGCCACTCGCTGCGCTGGATCCTGGGGGCAGCACTGCTTGGGGGGCTTATTCTCAACCTGATGCCCTGTGTGTTGCCGGTGCTGGCCCTCAAGCTGGGATCAGTACTGCAACTGGAGACCCGTGAGCGTCGCCCGGTTCGCTTGCAGTTCCTGGCGGCAAGCGCAGGTATCCTGGTCTCCTTTTGGACGCTGGCACTGATGAGCACCCTGCTGCGCGCCACCCAGGGGGCCGTCGGCTGGGGTATCCAGTTCCAGAGCGTCTGGTTTATCGGCTTCATGGTCGTGGTGACCTTGCTGTTCTGTGCCAACCTGCTGGGGCTGTTCGAGATCAGGTTATCGAGCAATGTCAACACCCGTCTGGCAACCGCGGGTGGCAACGGCATGGCCGGTCACTTTATGCAGGGCTGCTTTGCCACTCTGCTGGCAACACCCTGCTCCGCCCCTTTCCTTGGCACCGCAGTCGCCTTTGCGCTCGGGGCGCCATCCGGTCAACTCTGGCTTGTCTTTACCGCACTGGGGATTGGCATGAGCCTGCCATGGCTGCTCATCGCCGCCCTGCCCCGTCTCGCGCTCTGGTTGCCAAAACCGGGACGCTGGATGGGGCGCCTGCGCATCCTGCTCGGCCTGATGATGCTGGGCTCCAGCCTCTGGCTGCTCAGCCTGCTTGGCAACCATATCGGCCATAACGGGGTGGTGATCCTGATGGCTCTGATACTGGCAGCCCTGCTGCTGGCGGTCGTATGGCGCCACGGTATTCGCGGTGTAACCCTGGGGCTGGCGCTGGGCTGCTTGCTGGCCGCAGCCCTGCTGCTCGGCGGCGCCTTCACCATGGAGGGCAAACCACAACAGGATACCGTCCACTGGCAGCCACTCTCGGAGCAGGCCATCCAGGACGCCCTGGCACAACACAAGCGGGTCTTCGTCGATGTGACCGCCGACTGGTGCATCACCTGCAAAGCCAACAAATTCAACGTGCTGCTGCGCGATGATGTGCAACGAGCCCTGAGTGCCCCCGATGTGGTGGCCTTGCGCGGGGATTGGAGCCGCCCCTCAGACAGCATCGCCGGCTTCTTGCGCCAACGCGGCAGTGTGGCCATTCCTTTCAACCAAATCTATGGCCCCGGGCTACCGGGTGGCGAGATCCTCTCTCCCCTGCTGGATCGTGCAACTCTGCTGGCCACTCTGGAGCACGCTGCGAACGCCCCTGTTCAAGGAGAAACAAGATGAGATATATCCTGCTCATACAGACCCTGCCGGGAGAGCGGGGCATACCCGCAGCGCAAGGGGGAAATTATCGGCAATCGGCTGATCTCCCTCATATAGCGCTCGGGGGCAACGTCAAAAACGCACTGGTCATCAAGGGGCAGTCATGACAGCAACATCATCCCGGATCCTCCGTCTGCGCCGCTGGAGCAAGGAGGCCCTCTGGCTGCTGCTGTTGGCGGTGATTATTTCGACGGCGCTGGACCTCTGGCGCAGTCCGGCGCTGCCAGAGGAAAGCCCGCTGCCTCAACTGCTGCTGCAAGATGGCACTCTGGCCGACCTGCAGACAATGAGTCGGGACAGACCACTGCTGATCTATTACTGGGCCAGCTGGTGCGCAGTCTGCCGTGTTACCACACCGACAGTGGAGCAGCTATGGCGAGACGGCGAAAACGTGCTGACAGTGGCGCTGCGCTCCGGCGACCAAGCCAGGTTGCAGCAGGGGATGGCCAGGAAGGGGCTGACCTTCCCGACCCACAATGATGAGCATGGCGACCTTGCCGCCCGCTGGCAGGTGAGCGTCACCCCCAGCTTCCTCATCATCAAGCAGGGTAAAGTGGTGAGCTCCACCACTGGCTGGAGCTCGGGCCCGGGACTGAAACTGCGGTTGGCCTGGGCCAGCCTCGGCTAACTCGGCCCGCCAGGGAGCACTATTGCGGCCCCTCTTCCCGCTGAAGAGGGGCTTATCGCCAGCCATCCGATGCCTATTTATCAGTGATGGGTGGCCCCCTCGCGGGTTAATGGCTCAAATCGGAAGTGGTAATCCATCGGCGATCGCGTGGGCGGTGAACCGTGATGGATACCATTCATGGGTTGACGCTGAACAAGGCAAAGCCCAGCAAGCGGGAGATAATATGTCCAAAACCAGATAGGGAGCCCGGTCATAGAAGATCAGCAACCGAGTTTAATGTTCCCGACAACGCTTGGGCTTCACGGCGTTCACTACGCATAAAAAGCACGGGGGGCCTTATGGCCCCCCGCAAACACACCGGATGAGAAAATGCCTTACTTGGCGGCGCTATCCTTCACGCACTTCTGGACAAAGCTGTTCTTGGCCGCGCCAGCCAGCTTCTTGTCGGCTGCCGCCTTCTCGCACTTGGCCACCGGATCCACCGCCGCGCCCGTCTTCACGCACTTCTGGATAAAGCTGTTTTTGGCCGCACCGGCCAGCTTCTTGTCGGCGGCCGCCTTCTCGCACTCGCCAGTTGCGGCGCCAGCGGCATCTTTCACGCACTTTCCGACAAAGCTGGTCTTGGCGGCGCCGTTAAGCTTTTTGGCCGCGGCCTGCGCCTCGCACTGCAACTGGGCTGCGTCGTTGGCAAAGACCGGATTGGCCAGCAGCACGCTGCCGCAGAGCAGGCCGAACAGGATGGTACGCTTCATGGGAGATCTCCTCTCTCTCTGGTGATGTGTTTGCATGGTCATATTTGCATGACGATGTGTTGCAAATGGCTGTGATGGCAACAGCTGATTGTTGCCGCAGATCCCACGTCTCGCCAGCTTGGGAGCGGAGCACAGGGCAACCATCGCCCGCACTATAGCGCCGATTGCCGGAGCGGGATTGTCCCCGGCCAACCCTTCCTCAGCGGCAAGCCTGTCCCCTACTTTCCCGCCACACCCGCCAACCCCTAATAAAATCAAGGGCCATGGGAATCCTTTCCCTGCCTCAGCGATTTCTTGAGCCAGCGCATAAAACGCAGATATTCCTGATAGTTACGTCAATTTTTGACTGGTGAGACCAGATTCGATTGGATTAACATAGCCATCCGGTGCCTATTACTGCGCTGAGTTGCTGTCCTTGCTGGTCAATGGAGCATATTGGCAGCTGTAATCCACGGGGGCTGCGTGGGTTTTAAGCTGAGATTTATGTAGTTCGCAGCGAAGTCCAACTCTCGTGGTGTGAGGCTGACTTCATGATGAAGCAAGGTTCTCTGGTCGATGCCACTGTCATCGATGGCCCCCAACTCCACCAATAACAAGCGTGGAGAGCGTGACTTTAAGATTCAACTGACCCAAAAGGAAATCAATAGTATCTCGGTATGAAGGTCCATATCGGCGTTCATGCCAAATGTGTCCTCACCCACAGCTTGGAGACCAGACCAGCCAACGAGCACAACTTCAATTGAGTGAATATCGAGTCCATGGCAAGGAACTGTTTGTCTTCACTGACTCGGGATATCAGGGAGCTGAAAGCCGTTGCCAGTTTTACTTGACCACAGCACGGTGTAATACAGATACGGGATGAATCAGACAGAAATACCGCCTAACCCAATACTCCACTGTTGACGATCGTTCAAAACTTATTTAGCACAGGAGATAACAATCGATGGCATTACCTTTCATTATTCTGGGTGCCGCGGCAGCGGCAACAGCGTTTGGTGGAAAAAAAGCGTATGACGGCTACCAGAAAAAATCAGAAGCCGACGACGTATTAGATCGCGCACAGCGCCGTTTTGATAAACATAAAGATAGTTTTGAGACGGCCAACAAGACGACCTCAGAAAAACTCGCAGAATTAGGCGAAGCGGAGCTTAAAATAGGTAATGATTTCAATGAGTTCAATACAATTGCTATTGAACTTCTTGAACGAATGGCAAAGGATGGGCATAAGAATCTCAAGCTGACGGTACCAAAGCACAGCATTAATAAGATTCAGAACCTGGCTATTTCGGCAACAGAATACCTGACCACGGTTGTCGGTGCTGGCGTTTCTGGCGCCGCCGCCGGTTTTGCCGTGTACAGCGGAGTGATGGCTTTTGCTGCGGCTTCTACCGGAACGCCGATTGCGGCGCTGTCTGGTGCGGCAGCTTATAATGCCACGATGG
Source organism: Aeromonas sp. 603079 (assembly GCF_049172135.1). Lineage (NCBI taxonomy): Bacteria > Pseudomonadati > Pseudomonadota > Gammaproteobacteria > Aeromonadales > Aeromonadaceae > Aeromonas > Aeromonas sp. 603079. The sequence goes on from NZ_JAAKPX010000007.1 coordinate 106,606, forward strand.
CGGCAATTGGTGGCGGTTCGCTAGCTGCTGGTGGTTGGGGGATGGCAGGCGGTGCGATGGTACTTGGCGGCGCGGTGGTGGCTCCACTGATAGCTATTGCTGGCTGGGCCTACGATAACCATGCAGAAAAAGCGCTTAACAACGCCTACCAAAGCTCCCGTGAAGTGAGCGCGGCTGTAGAGAAAATGAATGCAGCTGAAGCACATCTAACAACAGTGCAGCAATATGTAAATAGTATTTATGAGTCGATCACCTGTATGCATGCCGTCTTCGTTCAGCATTACTTTGAACCACTGAAAGCGATGCACGCGGTCATCGTTGAACGTCATCAAAAAAATATCACCACCAAAATTGATGAGTCGGAAGAGATCATAACGCTTATCGACCACGGCTACAAATTAGCAGCCATCATGACCGACGTGATTACCACGCCACTGTTCAAACCGGTAACGCAGGAAAATGGCGAAGCCGTTATTGAAGATGGGGTGATCCAACTGCAGACCGACAGCAACGGTATGAATCTGCTTAACAAAGAGGCGCTGGATGAAAAACTGACGGCATCAGCCTCTGATTTCGACACGTTTTCCTCTCGTATTTAATCAACCCGCCGGGCTAACCAGCCCGGCATTGCTATGGACAAAGCACAATGAACGCAGCCAGGTTTGACTGGGGGGAAGAGTTACATCAGACGGTGGTCAAGAGCCTCACAACCTCGTTTGGGTTAGATTTTCTCTTGCTGGAGGATAAGCACGGCGGCGATGTGAATACCATTCACAATGTCCGTCAGGGGGTGTATGCCTCAGATGCCGAACGTCAGCGGTATGAACAGCGCGAAGGGTATGATTCGCATCATTACCACAACCACGAAAACTATATCGCCACCAACCGAGCAGGAAAAAAGGCGCATGAGGACGGTACACTAACTGATACCTATACCGGTAAACATTTTTCGGCCAATGACAAAAAAAATCTCGACCACATTATTTCCGCCCATGAGATTCACAACGACCCCGGGCGTGTTCTTGCCGAGCGAGATGGAGCCGATCTGGCCAATGACTCATCGAATCTTACCTTCACGAACGAGTCACTAAATAAGGCGAAGAAGGCAAAAACGATGGATGCCTTCTTGCAAACGCTGCAAGACCAACATGCTGCCACAACGCAGGAAATTGCCCGATTGCGCAGCCAACCAGCACTCTCCGAGCAAGAGAAGAAACACCTGAATCAGCTAGAAAATAAAGCTGCCGCCGATTTTGAACGCATGAAAGAGGCGGATAAGCAGGCGCGAGAAAAATACAACAGCACTATCAGCCAAGAATATTACACCAGCAGCAAGTTTGCGAAGAATGTCGCCAGCGCTACGCTGAACAACGCCTTTCGTATGGGAACGCGGCAGATGCTTGGACTGATTCTGGCAGAGACCTGGTTTGAATTCCGCGAACGTATTCCTGTGATGTTTGAGAAACATCGTTACGCATTTGATGCCGGAGATTTTCTGCAGGATGCTACTGAAGTATTACGCGCCGTTTGGTTACGGGTGCAGACCAAATTTCATACCTTCCTGACCGCCTTTAAGGACGGCGCGATTGGCGGCATGCTGTCCAGCATTACAACCACGCTCTTCAATATCTTCTTTACTACAAAGAAAATGATGGTGAGGCTTATTCGCGAGATGTGGAACAATCTGGTGCAGGCCTTCAAAGTGATGGTCTTTAATCCAGATAGTTTGGCGCCGGGGCAGTTGGCAAAGGCGGTCAGTAAGCTAGTGGCTGCCGGGGTAGCCGTCGCAGCAGGTGTGGTGATTAACGAAGCATTAGCAAAAATTCTCGTTTTTCCCTTTGGCCCGGAATTGGCCGCCTTTTGCGGTGCGCTGGCGACCGGTATCCTGACGCTAGTGATGAACTATTTTCTTGAACACAGCGCGTTGATGAAAAAAGTCTGGGCGTTTCTGGACACCTTTAAAGATAAGTACCAGAAAGCGCTTGAGTATTATGAACGAGTTAATATCGAACTCGATCGTTATTTACTGGAGCTTTCAGCACTGGAGTTCGCGATAGATTCGTCACAGCTAGCACGCTTTACACTACATCTTAACGCAGTGAATAGCGAAATAAAGCGCGGCTTGTTGCTGCAAGCCGAGGTCGAGCGCCGGAATATAACTCTGCCGTTTGAAGCGGGCAATATCCGTTCTGTGCGTAGCTGGCTACAAAATTTATGACGCTCACTCCTAAATTTCCCTGCAACCAGTGCGGAGCATGCTGTCGTCATGTTGATCGTGCCAGTGAAACGCAGTTCCTCGATCGAGGTGACGGTATTTGTCGGCACTATCAGATGGAAACAAAGTTGTGCGCAATTTATGAAACGCGTCCGCTGATTTGCCAAATTGAGAAGCAGTATCAGCTTAATTACCTGCAGCATTTTAGCTGGCAGGAATTTATTACGCTGAATCGCGAAGCATGCCTGATTTTGGAGAAGTTCTAAAGTGGGAGAGGATGGGCGCACTCATGGAACACGGCAAAGCAGCCTTAGCCATCTCCCCCTCAATGAGCAAAGCATGAGCAAGATGGTTGCCCGGCTCTATCGTTCAGGCCATCAGACTTGATTACCCTTTCCCTATGCAAAAAAATCCCCCGTTACCGGGGGATTTTTATTTCTATCGGTTATCTCAGCTCAGCTACTTACCCCACCAAAAACGCCCTTAACCGGGCAAACTCCGCCGGCAAATTAACGGAGAGCAGCGGCAGCTCGGCGTGCTTGGCGAGCGGGCCGGGCAGCGGTACATCGAGATTGAGGATCTCGTCCACCGACTCCTTGAACTTGGCGGGATGGGCGGTGCAGAGGAACACCCCCACTTCGTCATCAGCCAGCTGTTCACCCAGCAGATCCCAGGCAATGGCGCCGTGGGGTTCGCACAGGTAATCCAGCTGGTGCAGCCGCTTCAGCGCATCACGGGTCTGGGCGTCGTCACGCATACCAGAACCCAAGGTCTCCAGTGCCCAGCCCTTGCGACGGCACAGCTCTTCCACTCGTGGCCAGTTGTTGGGGCGGCTCACATCCATGGCGTTAGACAGGGTGGCCACTGTCTGGTGCGGCTCCCACTGACCGGTTTTCAGGTAGCGCGGCACGGTGTCGTTGGCGTTGGTAGCGGCGATAAAGCGCTTCACCGGCAGCCCCAGCGCCTTGGCAATCAAGCCTGCGGTGAGGTTGCCAAAGTTGCCGGACGGCACGCTGATCACCGCCTTGGCGCGATCGGCCTTGGGCAGTTGGGCCACAGCCTCGAAGTAGTAGCAAACCTGCGCCAGCAGACGGCTGATATTGATGGAGTTGGCGGAGTTGAGGCCAATGGCCTTTTTCAGCGCCTCGTCGTCAAAGGCCTGTTTCACCAGCGCCTGACAGGCATCGAAGTCACCGTCGATGGCGATGGTGCGGATATTGCCGCCGAGGGTGCAGAAGAGCTTCTCCTGCAGCGGGCTTATCTTGCCCTTGGGATAGAGGATCACCACCTCGATCCCCTCCAGCCCGTAGAAGGCGTGGGCCACGGCGGCGCCGGTGTCGCCGGAGGTGGCGGTGAGAATGGTGATCTTGTCGTTGGTGCGAAACGCCGCGAGACACTGGGCCATAAAGCGGCCGCCGAAATCCTTGAATGCCAGGGTCGGGCCGTGGAACAGCTCGAGGGCATAGGTGCCATCTTTGAGTTTCACCAGCGGCGCCGGGAAGGTGAAGGCGGCATTAATCAGCTCGCTTACCTTGGCGGCGGGCACTTCGTCCCCCAGCAGGTGGCTCAGGATGCGGGCAGAGCGTTCGGCCAGCGGTAGATCGAGCAGGGCATCCACATCGGCGAGCGGTTCGAGTTGTTCGGGGAAGAAGAGCCCCTGTTCGCGACCCAAGCCCTGACGCACCGCCTGCGCGAAGCTCACCTGTTCGCTGTTGTCCTTGATGTTGTAGAGATTCATAGCTCGCTTCCTGTTACCCGTGCCCCGGCCATGTCCAGTTTGCAGACCCGGGCAAATCCATCTTCGTTCTGCACGAAATGTGCTTCCATCCAATCCTTCATCCGCTCGGCCTGCGCCAGCTCCTTCATCACCACAAATACTGTGGGGCCGGAGCCGGAGATGCCTGTGGCGAGCGCCCCGTTCTGGGCCGCCTGCGCCCGCACCTCGGCAAAGCCTTCGATCAGCGCCGCGCGGTAGGGCTCGGCAATCACGTCTTTCAAGACGCTCGCGGCCAGCCCCTCCTGTCCGGTGTAGCTGGCGTGAACAAAGGCAGCCAGGCGGCGGCCATAGGTGAGGCAATCCTGACGGCGATATTGGGCCGGCAAAATGGCGCGAGCGGCAGCGGTCGAAACCACGGTCCCCGGGTAGCAGACTACCCAGTACCACTGATCGAACACCGGAATGCCCTGACTGATAACGCCGTGCTCTTCCAGCACCAGCTGCATGCCACCGAGATAACAGGGGGCCACGTTGTCGTAGTGAACGGAGCCGGAGATCTTGCCTTCCATCTCCCCCATCAGCAGCAGCATGTCGTGTTCGTCGAGGGGCTCGCCGTGAAAGGCGTTGAGCCCTTCAAGGGCCGCCACCACGCTACAGGCGCTGGAACCCAGACCCGAGCCGACCGGCAAGTTCTTCTCCAGCACCATTTCGAGGGGCTTGAGTTTAAGGCCGCGCTTCTCCAGCGCCTCGCCATAGGCCACCCAGCAGTCATGGAGGATATTCTTTTTCGGATCGTCCGGCAGCTTGTGGGCGTAGCGGCCCACGGCGGAGAGCGCAAAAGGCACGTCAGCCGCTTTTACCTGCACCCGATCGCCGAGCAGAGAGCCATCCACGGGGGCGAGCGCCGCCCCCAGGACATCGAATCCCACGCTCAGGTTCGCGCTGGAGGCGGGGGCGTAGGCGACTACGCTGCCGCCTTCAGCCATATAAGAGGGGTACATGTCTGAACTCATGCTTATAGCTCCTGCTTCCAGTTCTGGGTGCGCAGCACATCGGCAAAGACGCCCGCTGCAGTCACTTCGGTACCGGCGCCATAGCCGCGCAGCACCAGCGGGATCGGCTGGTAGTAGGTAGAGAAGAAGGCGAGCGCGTTCTCCCCGTCTTTGACCTTGAACAGCGGCTCGTCGGCCCCGACCGCCTTGATGGCGACCTTGCACTTGCCACCCTCGATGGAGCCCACATAGCGCAGCACCTTGCCTTCACGCTGGGCAGCGGCGAACTGGTCGCGGAACCAGCCGTCCGCTTCGGGCAGACGGGCCATAAAGGCTTCCACATCGCCGCTGGCGTCAAATCCGGGCGGCAGCGCCTGCTCGACTTCCACATCGGAGAGCTCCAGCGCCATGCCGGCTTCGCGGGCCAGAATGAGCAGCTTGCGCGCCACATCCATGCCGTTGAGATCGTCGCGGGGATCCGGTTCGGTAAAGCCGTTGCTGCGGGCGATTTGGGTCGCCTCGGAGAAGGCCATCCCCTCATCCAGCTTGCCGAAGATAAAGGAGAGGGAGCCGGAGAGAATGCCGTCGAAGGCGCGCAGCTTGTCACCGGCCTTGATGAGGTTCTGCAGGTTCTCGATAACCGGCAGACCGGCGCCGACGTTGGTCTCGTACAGGAACTTGCGGCGAGTCTGGCGGGCGGTGCGACGCAGCGCCTTGTAGTAATCGAGCGAGCCGGTGTTGGCCTTCTTGTTCGGGGTAACCACATGGAAACCGGCGGCGAGGAAGTCGGCATACTGGACGGCTACTGCCTCGGAGGAGGTGCAGTCGACGATCACCGGGTTGATGATGTGGCTATCTTCCACCAGCTTTTTCACCCCTTCCAGCGAGAAGCTGTCGCGGGCTTCCACCAGCTGTTCGCGCCAGTTGGCGAGGTTCAAGCCATCCTTGTTGACCGCCATCTGGCGGCTGTTGGCGATGCCGACCACGCGAAGGCCAGTGCCCTGCTCGGCCAGTACCGGCTGCTGGCGGGCAATCTGATCCACCAGCGCGGCACCGACGCCGCCGACCCCGACCACAAAGAGATCGATAAACTGCTGGCTGCCAAAGAAGTTCTGGTGGCACGCCTTGATGGCTTCCGCCACCTTGCGATCCCGCACCACCGCCGAGATGGAGCGCTCGCTAGAACCCTGCGCGATAGCGACGATATTGATGGAGGCTTGCGCCAGCGAGGTGAAGAAGCGGGCCGCCATCCCCTTGCTGGTGCGCATGCCGTCACCGATCAGGGAGATGATCGCCAGATCGCTGATGATATCCAGCGGCTCCAGCAGCTGGTTTTTGAACTCCAGCTCGAACTCGCGCTCCAGCACCTTGCGGGTCTTCTCACTGTCGTAGCTGTGGATACAGAAGCTGACGCTGTACTCGGAAGATGACTGGGTGATCAGCACGATACTGACCCCGGCGCGGGAGACGGCTGAGAAGATGCGACCGGCCATGCCGACCATCCCCTTCATGCCGGGGCCGGAGACGTTGAACATGCACATGCCGGAGAGATCCGAGATGGCCTTCACTTTCAGGTCATCGTCGCCGCTCTCGGGGCCGATCAGGGTGCCCGGCCCTTGCGGGTTGAAGCTGTTCTTGATGAGGCAGGGAATATGGAACTGGGCCACCGGCGCGATGGTTTTCGGGTGCAGCACCTTGGCGCCGAAGTAGGAGAGCTCCATCGCCTCCTTGTAGGAGAGGGTTTTCAGCAAATAGGCATCCGGCACCAGACGGGGGTCACAGCTGTAGCAGCCTTCGACGTCAGTCCAGATCTCGCAGCACTCGGCATCGACGCAGGCAGCCAAGACGGCGGCCGAGTAGTCGGAGCCGTTGCGACCCAGCAGCACGGTCTCGCCCTTGTCGCTGCCACCGGTAAAGCCCGGCATCAGGTAGAGGCAATCGCTACGCAGCCCCTTGGCGGCAAAGCGCAGGCGAGAGGCTTCGATATCGACGTGGGCTTCCAGATAACCGCCATCGGTCACCAGCAACTCTTCCGGCACGATCAGCTCCAGATCCAGACCACGCACCCGCAGCAGCTCGTGCATAAAAGCGATGGAGAGGTTCTCGCCACGGCTCAGAATGCGCGCCTGCACGTTGTCCGGGCAGAGGCCCAGCAGACGGATGCCCTGCATCAGCCGCTCCACCTGATCCAGCTCGGCGGTGAGGCGGGCCAGCAGCGCCTTGTCATCGAGCGCCGGATAGGCCGCCTTCAACCCGGCCAGCAGGCGGGAGAAGATGCCATTCACTTCAAACAGGGTGGAACTGGCATCCATGCCGCGACTGGTCTGCTCCACCAGCGCCACCAGATGATTGGTCACCTTGGCAGGAGCAGAGAGCACCAGGGCTACCTGAGATTGGCCGTGGGTGTTGACCGCGATATCGGCCACCCGTAAAAAACGCTCTGCATCGGCCAGTGAAGACCCGCCAAATTTCAACACTCTCATCGCTTTCTCTCCCTGTAAATCTATGAAATTCAATCTAAAAACCAGTCCAACAAAAAGGCCCGTACTGGGTGGGTACGGGCCTTTTCTGATTTCTGTGCTTGTTCGTCAGCGCATCAACCGGCCCCAGTGCCACCTGTGGTGGTACCGGTAATAATGGTGGTGGTGATGACGTTGGTGAATAACTGCATGACGAACACTCGTTGACGAAGCTGGCTTTTAGCAATACCGCGGCGGGCGCTGGGCTGTCAACTTAAACCTCTTTGCCAAGTTTGCGCGCAAGGTCTTTGCAGAGCAGGTGGAGCATGTTCAAATCCCGCTGCGGCAGCATGGGCACCCGGTCCATCACCCATTGATGTAGTTTTTCATCCTGCGAAACTCCGAGTTCACCCAGCAATTCTGCTGTTTTGCTTTTCAGCACCCGAACCTGCCCGGCGTTATCAAAATTTTCTGCTACCGCAGCGGCGCCGTCGGCGTTCAGCTCATCCATCAGCTGACTCATCTCGTAGGCGTAGAGCATGATCGCCTGCCCCAGGTTGAGGGAGGGGTAGCTCACCTTGAGGGGCAGATAGCTGATGAGATCGACCTCGGCCAGCTGCTCGTTGGAGAGCCCCGACTCCTCGCAGCCAAAGACGATGGCGACCTTGCCGAGCGATGGCTTGCTGCGGATCTGCTCGCGGATTTCTCCCGGGGTGAGGTAGTGCTGGTAACGACCGCGCTCACGGGCGGTGGTGGCGATCACCAGATCCATGTCGGCCAGCGCCTCGGGCAAAGTCTCGAACGCTTCGGCCTGAGTCAGGATCTCCTGGGCGCCGTGGGCCACCCAGCTCGCCTCCTCCTCTTCGTGTACCCGGCTCGCCACCAGTCGCATGGCATCGAATCCCATTGTTTTCATGGCTCGGGCAGCCGCCCCCACATTCGCAGGACGGGCAGGTGCCACCAGGACAAAATAGAGCTTCATCGGGTTTCCTCACAGGCCGGACGGCCTCTCAAACAGACAGCAAACAGTCGCTAAACCATCACCAAAACAGGGGCGCAATCTACCGTTTATCCCCGAAAATTGCCACTTGAACAGACGTTTGAATGTTGCGATAGTGGCCTGACGTGTGAACAAATTACACCCAATCCTTCGCGCTATCGGCCCGACAGATCACAAGGAAGAGAGAGATGCAGCAGCCATTGGAACAGGCCGTCGCCGAGACTATCTTGCAACGCTTCGAGTCGTTTTACAGCCGGTTTCTCGAGATAACCCAGGGCAGCAAGAGCCGCTTCGAGAACAGTGACTGGCTGGGGGTGCAGCTCGCCGGACGGGAGCGAATTCGCCTCTATGACCACCATGTGGGGGCAACCGCCAGCTCCATCCGCCAGATGATGGGGGAGCACCACGCCACCCAGGAGCTGCTCAAGCGGGTCAAGAGCGCCTTCAGCGATCTGCTGCCCCGTTGTGACAACTTCGAGGTGGCGGAGTCCTTCTTCAACTCCGTCTATCGCCGGATCTTTCGCCATCGCAATATCCGCGACGAAAACCTCTATATCCACCCCTTTGTCAGCCGTGGCGAAAAACCGGATTTAAGCTCTCTGCTGCGGATCTATCGCACCGATCTGGCCCACTTGCCGCAGACCTTGAGCCAGTTACTCGGCGATTACAGCTTCACCCTCCCCTACGAAGACAAGCAGCGGGATATTGTCGACATCCACCGCCATCTTGCGGAGAACGGCCCGCAAATACTCCATGATGAGCCGTTTGCCATCGAGCTGCTCAAAGAGGTGTTCTACCGCAACAAGGGGGCCTATCTGGTGGGGCTGATCCGGGTAAAAGATCAGGTCTTCCCCTTTATCCTGCCCCTGCTCAGCACAGGCCACAGCATCTATGTGGACACGGTGATCTTCGAGCCGGATCTCGCCTCCATCGTGTTTGGTTTCGCCCGCGCCTATTTCATGGTCTATGCCCGCGAACCGGCGCTGTTTGTCGCCTTCCTGCGCCAGATCATGCCCCACAAGCCCGATTACGAGATCTACAACGCCATCGGCTGCCAGAAACATGGCAAGACCGAGCTCTATCGCCACTACCGTCACCATCTGGCCCAGAGCCGGGATCAGTTCATCATTGCGCCGGGCATCAAGGGGATGGTGATGAGCGTGTTCACCCTCCCCTCCTACGATGTAGTGTTCAAGGTGATAAAAGACGAGTTCACGCCCCCGAAGGATGTGAGCCACGAGCAGGTGAAAGCGAAGTATCGGCTGGTAAAACAGCACGATAGGGTTGGCCGCATGGCCGATACCCAGGAGTTCACCAACTTCGAGTTTCCGCTCGATCGCATCTCGCCGGAGCTCCTTGCCGAGCTCAAGACGGTGGCACCGTCGGCCCTCACCATCAGCGACGACAAGCTGGTGATCAAGCACCTCTATACCGAGCGCAAGATGATCCCGCTCAACCTCTATCTGGACAAGGCGGACGAGCAGCAGACCCGCCTTGCGCTGGAGGAATACGGCAACGCCATCAAGCAGCTGGCGGCGGCCAACATCTTCCCGGGGGACATGCTGTTCAAGAACTTTGGCGTCACCCGCCACGGCCGGGTGGTCTTCTACGACTACGACGAGATCTGCTACATGACGGAGTGCAACTTCCGCCAGATCCCGCCGCCCCGCTACCCCGAGGATGAGTGGAGCGCCGAGCCCTGGTACTCGGTGGCCCCCAACGACATCTTCCCCGAGGAGTTCGCCACCTTCCTGCTGCAAAAGCCGCAGGTGCGGGAGATCATGCTGCAGCTGCACAAGGAGATGTTCGACGCCAACTACTGGAAGATGCTGCAGAGCAACATCAAGGTGGGGGTGTTCGAGGATGTCTACCCCTACCGGCGCAAGAAGCGCTTCAAGTACCAGCGCGGCGGCTGATCCCGCAGAGTCCGCCCACATCGCAGCAACGAAAACGGGGTGGCCCAAGCCACCCTGTTTTGCTATCCGCTTTGCGCCTTAACTGCCGCGACGGCGGATCACCCCCTCCTGCATGGTGCTCGCCACCAGCATGCCGTCACGGGTAAAGAACTGGCCGCGCACCAGACCGCGACCGCTGCTGGCGCTCGGGCTGTCTACCACGTAGAGCAGCCAGTCGTCGAAGCGGAAATCCCGGTGGAACCACATGGAGTGATCGATGGTGGCCACCTGCATATCCGGCTCCCAGTACGACACCCCGTGCGGCTGCAGCGAGGTGAGCAGGAAGTTGAAGTCGGAGGCGTAGGCCAGCAGGTATTTGTGCACCCGCAGATCATCCGGCATCTGACCGTTGGCCTTGAACCAGACGTGACGCACCGGATCCTGCACCGTCGGCCGAATAGGGTCGACCAGGGTCACCGGGCGCATCTCGATGGGCTGCTCGCAGAGGATCTTGTCCCGCAGGGAGGCCGGGATCAGGTTCTCGTAGGGGCGCACCAGCTCCAGCTCGCTCTTGAGCTCCTCCGGCGGAGTGATGCCGGTGGGCATCTGCGCCTGATGCTCGAAGCCATCGGCTGGCACCTGAAACGAGGCGTTGAGATAGAAAATGGGCTTGCCGCCCTGAATCGCCTTGACCCGGCGGGTGGAGACGGTCTGGCCGTCACGGATATTCTCCACGTCATAGACGATGGGACGGGTCACATCCCCCGGACGCAGGAAGTAGGAGTGAAAACTGTGAACCTGACGGCCGGTCTCGACCGTCTGCTTGGCAGCTGACAAGGCCTGCCCCATAACCTGTCCGCCAAACACGGCCCGCAGACCGAGATCCTGGCTCTGGCCCCGAAACAGGCCCTCCTCGATTTTTTCCAGCGCCAGCAACGCCAGCAGCTCATCAAGTACCTTGCTCATCGTTCACTCCTCTATCAGAGCCGCACAGGCTAACAAGCTCACCGGAGCAGAGCAACCGCAGCGGCGAGTCTGCGGGCAAACAGACGACAGAAATTCCCCTCAATTTCTCACCCCCCCCCCTTTTACCAGCCAGGGGGGTTGATACAAAAAGGCCCGCACCATCTGGTGCGGGCCTTTGCTTGGCCGACTGCGCACTTGAACAGCGTGCAGTACGCAACGGGTTGTCAGCTTACTTGCTGCCGGTACCGGAGTTGCGGGTAGAGGCTTGCGGCTTGCGACGGGCGGTGGTGGCGCGAGCGCGCGGCTCTTTGCCCTGCATCTCTTTGTGACGCTGTACGGCGCGACGGATCTGGGCGGCCTGCTTGTGACGGCTGGTTTTGCCATCCTGCTGCAGATCGACCTTGGATTCGGTCTCCGGCGGCAGGTTGACCAGACCGCGCAGGTAGTTCACTTCCGGCAGTTTCAGCTCTTGCCAGCCGCCGCGCGGGATAGCGCGATCCAGCTTGACGTCACCGTAGCGGATACGCATCAGGCGGCTCACCTGCACTTCCTGGGATTCCCACAGGCGGCGCACTTCACGGTTGCGTCCTTCGGTCAGGGTGACGTTGAACCACTGGTTCAGACCCTCACCGCCAGCCGGTTTGATCTTGTTGAACTTGGCGGTGCCATCTTCCAGCTGCACGCCCTTGCGCAGACGCTGCAGCATGGCTTCGGTGATTTCGCCAAAGACACGTACCGCGTATTCCCGCTCCACTTCGTGGCTCGGGTGCATCAGACGGTTGGCCAGCTCACCATCGGTGGTGAACAGCAGCAGACCGGAGGTGTTGACGTCGAGGCGGCCGACCGCGATCCAGCGGGCACCTTCCATCTTGGGCAGACGATCAAACACGGTGGGACGACCTTCCGGATCGTGACGGGTACACATCTCCCCTTCCGGCTTGTGGTAAGCCAGTACGCGGCAGATCACTTCCTCTGCGGCACGGGTCTTGACCTGGTGACCATCCACCCGGATCACGGCGTTCACTTCGACGCGCTCCCCCAGTGTGGCGACCTTGCCATCCACACTGACCCGACCTGCGGTGATCAGGGCCTCCATCTCACGACGGGAGCCGTGACCCGCGCGGGCCAACACTTTTTGCAGTTTTTCACTCATCGGGGTTACCTGATTGTTGATCGCTGCCCACTGGTAAAAGAGGCAACGGGGTTAACTGTAACAAACGCCGGTTGGAGCACTCGCCACAGTTGAAAAATGTATATCTCGGTGACATCGGCACGCTTGGGCGCCATTCACCGGGCATCGCTCTCCCCGTCCACCGCAGAGGGCAACAGGGGTTGCAGCTCCGGATCCAGCTCGGGGAGCTGCTCCAGACTCTGCAGATTAAAGTAATCCAGAAACTCTCTGGTGGTGGCGAGCAGTTCGGGGCGACCGGCCACCTCTTTGTGGCCTATGCTGCGCACCCAGCCACGCTCTTTCAGGGTATTCACTATCTGGCTCGACACCGCCACCCCGCGGATCGCTTCGATCTCGGCCCGGGTGATGGGCTGACGATAGGCGATCAGGGTCAGCGTCTCCATCACGGCGCGCGAATAACGCGGAGCCCGCTCGCTCCAGAGCCGCGAGAGCTCCTCGGCATACTCCTGACGCGCCTGAAAGCGCCAGCCGGAGGCGACCTCTTTGAGCTCGACGCCTCGCGAGCTGTAATCTTGCCTGATCTCGGCCAACAGCAGCTGAACATAGCGACTGGTCACCGGATAATCGGCCAGCACGCTGCTTTTCAGTTCGCTGACATTGAGCGGGCGACCGGCCACAAACAGCGCCGCTTCGATCAGGGTCTTGAGTCGTTCAGTGGGCAGCGCCACGGTTGCCCTCCTCGCTCTGCTCGGCCAATGCGAAATGGATTGGGCCGAGTGGTTCTGCCTGCAGGATCCAGATCAGTTGCTCCTTGCACAGCTCCAGCAGGGCCAGAAACGTCACCAGTACCCCCATGCGCCCCTCTTCGGCACGCAGCACCTGCTCAAGGCGCAGGGTCTGCCCCAGCGTGAGCATGGCAAGGATCTCCGCCATGCGCACCCGGGTCGGGATCTGTTCGCGGCGGATCTGGTGATGTTCGAAATGAGTCGCGCGTTTTACCACACTTTGCATGTAAAGGGCGAGCTCAACCAGCGAAACATCGGGCGCCAGTGGCTTGAGGGCGCCAAAATCGGGGGGCAAGGCAGCGGCGATATAAATCTCCCGCTCCACCCGTGGCAGCTCATTGACCCTCTCTGCACCTACCTTGTAACGCTCGTACTCCTGCAGGCGGCGGATCAGGGTCACCCGCGGGTCTTCCCCCTCCTCTTCATCCTCCAGCTCCGGCGCCTTGGGCAGCAGCAGGCGGGATTTTATCTCCGCCAGCCAGGCCGCCATCAGCAGATATTCGGCTGCCAGCTCAAGGTTGAGCCCCTGCATCAGCTCCACGTACTCCATGTACTGGGCGGTGATCTGCAGGATCGGCAGGTTGAGGATATCGAGCTGCTGGCGCCGGATAAGGTAGAGCAGCAGATCGAGCGGCCCCTCGAAGGTATCGAGGAACACCTCCAGCGCATCGGGTGGGATGAACAGGTCCTGAGGCAGCTCGTGATAGGGCTGCCCCAGGACTTTCGCGATGGGTAGTGCGGCGCCAGTCCCCGTCTCGGCGGAGGGGACTGTCACCGGTTCAGCGACATCACTCAAACGGAGTCGGATCCCCGGCGCCGCGACGACGCAATACCGGCTCGTCGTCAGAGAAATCGACCACTGTGGTGGGCTGCTCGCCCAGATAACCGCCGTTGACCACCAGATCGATCTGCTTGCCCAGCTTGTCGAAGATCTCTTCCGGGTCGAACTCGGCCATCTCGGAGTCCGGCAGGATCAATGTGGTGGAGAGCAGCGGCTCGCCGAGTGCTTCCAAGAGCGCCTGGGCAATCTTGTTGTCCGGCACCCGGATGCCGATGCTCTTCTTCTTCTCGTTCATCAGGCGGCGCGGCACCTCTTTGGTCGCCTTGAAGATGAAGGTGTAGGCGCCCGGGGTGTTGTTCTTGATCAGGCGAAACGCGCTGTTGTCGACCTTGGCGTAGGTGGAGATCTCGGAGAGATCGCGGCACACCAGGGTGAAGTCGTGGTTGGCGTCGAGACGACGGATGCGGCAGATGCGCTCCAGCGCGCCCTTGTCACCCATCTGGCAACCCAGCGCATAACCTGAGTCGGTCGGATAGACGATCACGCCGCCGTTCTGGATGATCTGTACCGCCTGACCGATCAGACGTGCCTGGGGGTTTTCAGGATGTACGTAAAAATGCTGACTCATAGCTTGTTCTCGCAATGGGGGCAGCAATACCTGCCCGCTCGTATGGTCACGGATCAAAGATCCATGACACTACCTTAACCTGTTTGTGGCCGCTTCGCTGGCGCCGTTACCGGCTCGCCAGCAGCTCGGCATGTTGTTCGGTGGTGAGCCCAAAGTGGCCGGGATAGGCCAGCCAGACGGGCATCCCCTCTTTGGGCAGCCAGAGGTGGCGACCCAGCTCGGTCCAGTTGGAGGGGAAGTGAAAATCCGATCCCACCGAAATATAGAGGTCGTGATCCTTGGCCCACCGGCCCAGATTGGCCCGCTCCTGCGGACTCTGCTGGGGCAATGAGACCTCCATGGCATCGCCACCGGCCGCCTTGAAGGCCACCAGCAGCCGCTTGATCCACTTGGCGGTGAGATCGTAACGGCTGGGGTGGGCCAGCACCGCCAGCCCACCCGAGGCGTGAATGGCCGCGATGGCTTCGCTCATCTCGGGCCACTCGGCCGGGGCATACCCTTTATTGCCACGGCTCAGGTACTTTTTGAATACCTTCTGCATGTTGTCGGCTACCCCGCGAGCCACCAGCACCCGGGCAAAGTGGGCACGGGTCACGGCGGCGTCACCGGCGAGCGCCTTGGCCTCTTCATAGGTGCCGGGAATGAGGCACTTCTCCAGACGACGCCCGATTTCCAGCGCGCGCGCCTCGCGACGGGCCAGCTGACCGGCCAGAAAGTCGGTCAGCTGCGGATTTTTTTCATCCACCCCCAGCGCTACGATATGAATTTCGTGATGCTCCCAGCCGGTGGAGATCTCGACCCCGCTCACCAGTCGCAGCGGCAGTTGCTCGGCTTCTATGGTGCAGCGCACCTCATCAAGCCCGGCGAGGGTATCGTGGTCAGTAACTGCTAACACCTCGACCTGTTTCTCGGCGGCGCGGCGCACCAGTTCGGCTGGGCTCAGCACCCCGTCGGAGGCAGTGGTATGGCAGTGAAGATCGAATCTCATCAGGTTATTCCGCTCTCGTGGTCAGGTCACCATTCATGGCAAATCGGTGAAAGAAGGCTAAAAAGCGACTTGACTTGGCCGCGGCTTTATCGTTTTCTGTAGGCACTTCATTGCAAACATCTTTTTACAGGACTTTATCATGCAAACGACTTCCATCCTGACCATCTGGTGGTGGCACACTCCCTGACATGCGGGCGTGTGGTCGTTGCTGTACCTGTAATCTGACAGCAAATTAAGAACCCAAAGAAAAAGCCCGCTGACCCCAGCGGGCTTTTTTATTATCCGGCAAATGGACCTGTGATGAAACCGAGAATTCAGACAAGCAAGCTGACCTGGCGATGGCGCCCCTGAACCAGCCACCCCGGACCAATTAAATTTTCAAGGAATTCAACGTCATGAACATCGGTAAAACACATCACACGCAAGGGAACGCACTATGACAGCCACACATCGCCTTCCTCTGGGTGAATTCGATACCCTCAAACTCAACGCCCCCTATGTGGCCGATCCGCTGGCGCTCTATACCCGCCTCTGTCAGGGCCGCCCCAACAACCTGCTGCTGGAATCGGTGGAGATCGACTCCAAGGCGGGCAAACAGAGCCTGCTGCTGGTCGATGCCTGCCTGCGCATCGAGTGCCGTGGTCGCACCGTGCGGGTGCGCAGCCTGAACGACAACGGCGCCCAGTTGCAAAGCCTGCTGGCCGAGCGGCTGCCTGCGGTGGTGGCTCGTTCGCTGGTAGATGGCGAGCTGCAACTCGACTTCCCGGCCTCCGATCGGGAGCTGGACGAAGATTCCCGCCTCAAGGGGAGCAGCGTGCTGGACGTGCTGCGCACCCTGCAACGGGAGCTCGATTGCCAGTTGGGTAAAGAGGCACTGTTTATGGCGGGCAGCTTCGCCTACGACCTGATCGCCTCTTTTGAAGATCTGCCTGAAGTGCCGGAGGGGAGCAACGACTGCCCCGACTACTGCTTCTATGTGGCCGAAACCCTGATCACCATCGACCATATCGAACGCACCACTCAACTGCTTGCCTGCATCTTTGGCGGCGACAGCGACGAGAGCCAGGTGGAAGACAGATACACCCGCCTGACCGAACGGCTCACCGACTTCAAACAGATTTGCCAGCAACCTCTAAGCGCCGAGCTGACCACCCAGCCCCTGACCGGTGGCATGAGCGTGGACAAGAGCGACAAGCAGTTCTGCGCCGAGGTGGAGAAGCTCAAGGGCTTTATCCGCCGTGGCGACATCTTCCAGGTGGTGCCCTCCCGCTGCTTCTCCCTGCCCTGCCCGAGCCCCCTGGCCGCCTATCGCCGCCTCAAGCAGACCAATCCCAGCCCCTACATGTTCTACGTGCAGGATGAGGGCTTCACCCTGTTTGGCGCCTCGCCGGAGAGCGCGGTGAAATTCTGCGCCGCCAGCCGCGACGTGGAGATGTACCCCATCGCCGGTACCCGCCGCCGCGGCTTCAACCCCGATGGCAGCATCAACCGGGATCTCGATGGCCGTATCGAGCTGGAGCTGCGTCAGGACGAAAAAGAGGTGGCCGAGCACCTGATGCTGGTAGATCTGGGCCGCAACGACATCGCCCGCATCTCGGAACCCGGCACCCGCTACGTCAAGGAGCTGCTCAAGGTGGATCGCTACAGCCACGTGATGCATCTGGTCTCCAAGGTGGTCGGCACCTTGCGCTCCGATCTTGACGCCCTGCACGCCTATCAGGCCTGCATGAACATGGGCACCCTCACCGGCGCCCCCAAGATCCGCGCCAGCGAGCTTATTCGCATGGTGGAAGGCAAGCGCCGCGGCAGCTACGGCGGTGCGGTCGGTTACATCAACGGCGCCGGCGAGATGGATACCTGCATCGTCATCCGCTCCGCTTTCGTGAAAGATGGCGTGGCCCACGTACAGGCCGGTGCCGGGGTGGTCTATGACTCCAAGCCGCAAGCCGAAGCGGACGAAACCCGCGCCAAGGCGGCCGCCGTGCTGGCCGCCATCGCAGCCAGCCATGGCACCTCCCTGCAAGCCCTGAGCGCCCAGCAGGAGCAACATAAGGACGTGAGCCATGACTAACATTTTCCTGCTCGATAACTTCGATTCATTTACCTACAACCTCGTCGACCAGTTCCGCTCCCTCGGCTATCCGGTGCGGATCTACCGCAACAGCCTACCGGCCAGCCGCATCATGAGCGAAATTGCCGCCTGCGAAGGGGATGCGGTGCTGGTGCTCTCGCCGGGGCCGGGCGCCCCCCACGAGGCGGGTTGCCTGATTGACCTTATCAAGCTGGCCCGCGGTCAGGTGCCCATCCTCGGTATCTGTCTCGGCCATCAGGCCCTGTGCGAAGCCTACGGTGGCACCGTCGGCGCGGCGGGCGAGATCGTCCACGGCAAGCGGTCCCTGATTGAGCACAACGGCCACGGCGCCTTTGCCGGTCTGCCGAGCCCGCTACCGGTGGCCCGCTACCACTCGCTGGTCGCCACCTATGTACCGGAAGAGCTGACGGTGATTGCCCACTATCAGGGCATGCCCATGGCCATTGAGCAGCAGGATGAGCGGGTGCTGGGTTTCCAGTTCCATCCCGAATCCATCATGACCTCGGAAGGGGCCCGTTTGCTGACTCAGGCGCTCGCCCATATCACCCGCCCAGAAAGCAGCGTGCGTTAAGGTAAGGAGACCAACATGCATCAACATCTCAACACCCTCTATCAGGGTCAGTCTCTGAGCCGTGAAAGTACCCGCGACGCCTTCGGCCAGGTGGTACGTGGCGAAGTGGATCCCATCGTGCTCGCAAGCCTGCTGACCGCCCTCAAGATCAAGGGGGAGACCCCGGAGGAGATCGCCGGCGCCGCCGAGGCCCTCTTGGCAGAAGCGCGCGACTTCCCGCGTCCGGACTATGAGTTCTGCGACATCGTCGGCACCGGTGGCGATGGCCTCAACACCATCAACGTCTCCACCACCTCGGCGCTGGTCGCCGCTGCCTGCGGCCTGAAAGTGGCCAAGCACGGCAACCGCTCGGTCTCGAGCAAGTCGGGTTCGAGCGATCTGCTCGACAAAATGGGCATCAAGCTCGACATGAGCCCGGCGCAGGCGCGCCGCTGTCTGGACGAGCTCGGCATCTGCTTCCTGTTCGCCCCCCAGTATCACGCCGGGGTGCGCCACGCCATGCCGGTACGTCAGGCCCTCAAGACCCGCACCCTGTTCAACGTGCTGGGGCCGCTTATCAACCCCGCTCGCCCCACCTATCAGCTGATGGGGGTCTATGCCCCCGAGCTGGTGCGCCCCATCGCAGAAACCCTGCTGGCACTGGGGCTGAAAACCGGTATGGTGGTGCACGGTGCCGGGCTGGATGAAATTGCCATCCACGGCCCGACCCAGGTGGCCCAGATCCGTGACGGCGAGATCCGCGAATTTATGATCACCCCGGCTGACTTTGGCCTCGAGACCTATCCGGTCAGCGCCATTCAGGGCGGGGAACCGGAAGAGAACCGCGCCATCACCGCCGCCATTCTGGAAGGGCGTGGCACCCCGGCCCACAACGCCGCCATCGCCGCCAACGTGGCACCGCTGCTGCTGATGGCGGGCAAGGCGAAGGATCTCAAGAGCGCGGCCGCCGAGGTGCTGGCGGTGCTGGCAAGCGGCAAGGCTGCGGATCTGGCTGCTCGGCTCGCCACTTTAAGCCATCTGGAAGCGGGCCATCAGGAGGCATGATGTCAGCCACCACGTTGCACAACAGTCATTCAGAACGCCCACAGGGCAAGAGCCAGTTTCGCAAGGATAACGAGATGTCAGACCTTATTGCCCCCCATGCTTTTCTGAACATGGCCTCCATCAGCCAGACCATTCTCGGCAAGATCGTGGCGGCCAAACAGGAGTGGGTTGCCGCCCGCAAGCTGGCCCAGCCGCTGGCGAGCTTCCAGAGCGCGCTGACCCCCAGCGATCGGGATTTCGTCGGCGCACTCAAGGCGGGCTCCACCCGCTTTATTCTGGAGTGCAAGAAGGCCTCCCCCTCCAAGGGGTTGATCCGCGACGATTTCAGCCCGGAGGCAATCGCCGACATCTATGGCAAATACGCCACCGCCATCTCGGTGCTGACCGACGAGAAGTTCTTTCAGGGGGATTTCGCCTTCCTGCCGCGGGTGCGCGGTCGCGTCCAGCAGCCGGTGCTCTGCAAGGATTTCATGATTGACCCCTATCAGGTCTATCTGGCCCGCCACTATCAGGCGAACGCCATCCTGCTGATGCTCTCGGTGCTCACCGACGAGGGGTATCGCGCCCTGTTCGCGGTGGCCAAGGAGCTGGGCCTTGGCGTGCTGACCGAAGTGAGCAACGAGGAGGAGCTGACCCGCGCCATCGCTCTGGGCGCGCCGGTGATCGGTATCAACAACCGGGATCTGCGCGATTTGAGCGTCGATCTCAACCGCACCAAACAGCTGGCTAAAGACATTCCAAGCGATCGGGTAGTGATCAGCGAGTCCGGCATCAACCACCGCGCCCAAGTGGCGGATCTGCGCCACCACGCCAAGGGCTTTCTGGTGGGCTCATCCCTGATGGCCGAGCCGGATCTGGAGGCTGCGGTGCGCAAGCTGGTACTGGGCCAGAACAAGGTGTGCGGCCTGACCCGCGCCGAGGATGCCGCCGCCGCCCATCAGGCGGGTGCGGTATTTGGCGGCCTGATCTTTGTTTCCAAAAGCCCGCGCTATGTGGACATCCCCGCAGCCCGCGCCGTGATGGCGGGTGCGCCGCTCGCCTATGTGGGGGTATTTCGCAACGCCCAGCCCGCCACCCTCGTCAAGACGGTGGAGGCGCTTGGCCTCTCCGCGGTGCAGCTGCACGGGGATGAAGATGCAGCCTATATCGAGACGCTGCGCCCACTGCTGCCGGCTGGCTGCCAGATCTGGAAGGCGGTAGGCGTCTCTCTCGGCAAAGAAAGCGGTGAGCCGCTGCCCGCCCTCGACTATCCGGCCGATCGCCTGCTACTGGATACCAAAGTAGGCAGCCAGAGCGGTGGTACCGGTCAGGCGTTCGACTGGGCCATGCTGGCCACGCTCGACAAGAGCAAACTGATGCTGGCGGGCGGCCTTAATCCCGACAACGCCCTGCAGGCGGCGCAAGTGGGCTGCCTCGGCCTTGATTTCAACTCCGGGGTGGAGAGTGCCCCGGGCCAGAAGGATGCGCACAAGATTGCAGCCGCCTTCGGCGCACTGCGCAACCTGTAACGCAACCCTTTTTGATGTTTCGATTTAGCTAATACAAGGAAGAAGCCATGACCCTGCTCAACCCGTTTTTCGGTGAATTTGGCGGTATGTATGTACCCCAAATCCTTATCCCGGCCCTGCTCCAGCTGGAGAAAGCCTTTGTCGATGCCAAGGATGATCCGGCCTTTATCGCCGAGTTTCAGTCCCTGCTGACCGAGTATGCCGGTCGCCCGACCCCGCTCACCCTGACCCGCAATCTGACCAAGGGCACCAAGACCCGTCTCTATCTGAAGCGTGAAGATCTGCTGCACGGCGGCGCCCACAAGACCAACCAGGTGCTGGGTCAGGCGCTGCTGGCCAAGCGGATGGGCAAGAGCGAGATCATCGCCGAGACCGGTGCCGGTCAGCATGGCGTGGCGACTGCGCTGGCCTGCGCCCTGCTCGGCCTCAAGTGCCGGGTTTATATGGGTGCCAAGGATTGCGAGCGCCAGAAGCCCAACGTCTTTCGCATGAAGCTGATGGGCGCCACCGTCATCCCGGTGCACTCCGGCTCCAGCACCCTGAAAGATGCCTGCAACGAGGCGCTGCGCGACTGGGCCGCCAACTACGAGTCGGCCCACTACCTGCTCGGCACCGCCGCGGGCCCGCACCCCTTCCCCACTATCGTGCGGGAGTTCCAGAAAATGATCGGCGAAGAGGCCAAGGCCCAGTGCTTCGAGAAGGAAGAGCGACTGCCCGATGCGGTAATCGCCTGCGTCGGCGGCGGGTCGAACGCCATCGGCATGTTTGCCGACTTTATCGATGAGCCGTCGGTGCGCCTGATCGGCGTCGAGCCGGGTGGTCACGGCATCGAGAGCGGCGAGCACGGTGCGCCGCTCGGTCACGGCAGCAAGGGGGTCTTCTTTGGCATGCACTCCTACCTGATGCAAGACAATCAGGGCCAAATTCAGGAGTCCTACTCCGTCTCGGCGGGGCTCGACTTCCCCTCCGTCGGCCCGCAGCACGCCCACCTGGCCGCCATCGGCCGCGCCGAGTACCCCTCGGTGACCGACAAGGAGGCGCTGGACGCCTTCCAGGAGCTGGCCAAATCTGAAGGCATCATCCCGGCGCTGGAGTCCTCCCACGCGCTGGCCCACGCCCTCAAGATGGCCCGCAGTGAACCGGAAAAAGAGCAGGTGCTCATCGTCAACCTCTCCGGCCGTGGCGACAAAGATATCTTCACCGTCGCTGACATCTTTGAAAAAGAAGGAACCTTGTCATGAACCGTTACGCACAACTCTTCTCCCGTCTGGACGAAGCCAATCAGGGCGCCTTTGTGCCGTTCGTGATGCTGGGTGATCCCACTCCTGAACTCTCTCTGGCCATCGTCGATGCGCTGGTCGCAGGGGGCGCCGATGCACTTGAGCTCGGCATTCCCTTCTCCGATCCGGTGGCGGACGGCCCCACCATTCAAGGCGCCGCCCTGCGCGCATTTGCCAGCCACACCACCCCGGATGACTGCTTCGAGCTGCTCGGCCGCATCCGCGCCAAGTACCCGCAGCTGCCCATTGGCCTCTTGGTCTACGCCAATCTGGTCTATGTGCGCAAAATTGACGGCTTCTACGAGAAGTGCCAGCAGGCAGGCGTGGACTCGGTGCTGGTCGCCGATGTGCCGGTGCAGATGTGCGCCCCCTACAAGGCGGCCGCCGACAAGTTCGGCATCGACAGCATCTTTATCGCCCCGCCCAATGGCGACGCCGAGACCCTGAAACAGGTGGCGGAGCTTGGCAATGGTTACACCTATCTGGTGAGCCGCGCTGGCGTCACCGGTGCCGAAACCAAGGCTGGCATGCCGGTGGAGGGGCTGATCAATACCCTGCGCGAGTTCAACGCCCCCCCCGCCCTGCTCGGCTTTGGCATCAGCGAACCGGCTCAGGTGCGTGAAGCGATCGCCGCTGGCGCCGCCGGTGCCATCTCCGGCTCCGCCGTGGTGAAGATCATCGAGACCCACCACCAGAACCCGGAACATATGCTCAATCGTCTGAAGGAGTTTGTGGAAGGGATGAAGGCTGCGACCCTGCGCTAAGCGTTCAGTCAAACGCCCACCCCCATGACAAGCAAGGGAGCCCAAGCGGGCTCCCTTTTGTTATCCACCATCCCTGGTTGGTGCCACCCTTGTAGGTCTGATTAGCGAAGCGTAATCAGACGTTCGCGGAATTGATGCTGATGCTATGGCGCGGCTTCGCCACGCAGGACACGAGGGCGCTGCCCTCGACGGGGTTTAACCCGCCCTTCGGGCTGAGGCGAGTGACTTTGGAAAGACCCGCTCTCTTTGGCAAAGAACACCAAAGGTCTTCTCCCCCGCTTATTCGCCCGACTGACGTCGGGTACCTTCGGCTCATCCTCTTGTCCAACGGCACGCGCCGATGGACCTTTGGCTTCCGCCATCCATGGCTTCGCCCAAAGCCCGCTTCGAACATCCGTGTTCTCGCGCCAAATCGGGTCGAGCGGCGCTCGCCCTTTCCCGATTTTGCCCATAGCCCAACGCCGCTCGTTCGGCGTCATGCCTCGCGGCCTGGACAAGAGGACTCGCCTCAGCGAATAAGAGCGGGATCAAAACCGTGCCCGCCTGAGGCTACCGTGCAACAGTGAACAAGCACCCCCTCCCCTTGGGAGAGGGCTGGGGTGAGGGGAAGCTACGGCAACCGAATTTGCTCAAATTGAATACTACTGATGACTAATTTATTGATCCAGCACAGATTCCCGCCAAAACACGCTTCTCAACGCGCCGCCAGCCCCCTTAAGATACCCGAATGACAATCAACCTCTCGGAAAAACGCCATGACAGCGATTGTTGCTATCCCGCAGGTTAAAAGCAGCGAACTGGGGACTGAAACTCAGGGGCGGTAGCGTGGTTTTTGTGGGTTGGCGCAGCGTGTAGCAAAGCCCAACAGGCGAGCATTATTTCTCCACCCTCTACCCAGAGTGGGATAAATATGGATGTGGCAGATCCGTAAAACAGATTTCAAATATATTCGCGGTAAACGTTGAGCTTCACTTCGTTCAGCGCCAACCTACGATCTTTATCCCAGCATACTCGATAAACTATTTTTAGTAACCAAGGTAATATCATGATTTTTCTATCACACAACTACAATGACAAGCCAGTAGTAGAACAGATAGCTATCAGACTAATGCAACTATTTGGCCAAGATAAAGTTTTTTATGACTCTTGGTCTATACAGCCCGGCGATGGAATTATCGATAAAATGAATAAAGGGCTAGGTGATTGTGAGTTGTTTCTATTTTTTGTTTCTAAAAATAGTTTGCAAAGTAAAATGGTAGAACTTGAATGGCAAAATGCAGTAATGAAATCGTCTCAGGGAAAAACCAAAATCATTCCTGTTAAATTAGATGACTGCATGATGCCTCCAATTTTAATGCAATCACTTTATATCGACCTGTTTGGACAAGGCTTAGAAGTAGCATTGCGTCAAATCGTAGATGTAACCTCTGGTAGAAATACTTTTCAAAAAGGACCACAAGAGTTTTCTAACATGAGGGCCTATACCTATCAAAAAGATGGTTATACCTATGTAGAATGCCATGCTGAATTTTACCTAGAACCAATTTCCAGCTTTTTAATTCTTGTTCATAACTCTCAAGACGAGATCCAATTTAATTGTCTAAGTAGCTCGATGACATATGAAGGATTCAACCCAGACATAACTCTTAATGATGGCCGTAAATATAATGCACAATCCATTCGAATAGAGAGGAGCACTGCACCTGGCTTTCCTTTTGTAATGGAACTAAAGCCTCAGAATGGATATCAGGTTAAACTTGCAGGCATCATGCATGAGAAAAAACAAGGGGAATACCGTATGTTACCTCTCACTCATGGGAAAAAATAAACTAAGATATCAACTCACTTTAGCAAAGTGAGCTCCAGTATTTAAAAAAATTAAATAGAAATGACATCTCCCACCTTTCTGAACAATTGGCTACATTGTCGACTCACAGAAAGGTGGTTTTTATTTTATCTCATACAACCCTTGCCAACCCCACCACTACCGTCCCCTGCCCCACACCCGCCACCCCATCAACACCAGCATCAACACAACCCCCGGCAGCCAGACCCAGTAGAGCTCGGAGAGGATCACCGCTTCACCTCGGGCAGTGAGATAGGCCTCCAGCTTGAAGGGGGCGACCCGGATCACCTGCCAGGGGGCAAAGAAACGCTCGTCACGCCACGGCCAGAGCCAGCCAACCCCCTTGCCGCCGGTAGTGAGCGAATCGAGCAGGCTGTGGGAAAGTAGAGAGACCAGCAGAAACGACCAGATGATGGCGGCGCTGGCCCGAAATTGGCGGTGAAACAGCATGGCCAGTGTGGGCAAGGCAAAGGCAAACAGCAGTGAGTGGGTAAAGCCGCGGTGGCCAAAGACATGGCCGTAGGCGACCCCCAGTTTAAAGGCCAGCACATCGGCATCGGGCAGCATGGCGATGGCGACACCGGCCAGCAGCAGGCGGGGCGGGATAATCCGGCTGCCAAGCCCCAGTCCAAGACAGAGAGGGACGGCGGCGTGAGTGACTATGGTGGGCATAGCATAAAGCTCCAACTGAAAACGTGGGCCTACCTTACCCCCGCTCGGTGAAGTGAAGGTGAAGTACGCCCACTGTATTGGTTCGCTGTTAGCTCAATGCAGCGCCAATCAGCGTTGGCACGTTAACTTGAAATGTTCATTTAACAGCGGCTGACATGCAGAACGGGATCGTGATAAGTAGTCTCTTCGATTCACATCACAGGGACAGTGGCAGCGATGAATGTATCAAAAAGCCTCGTGCGGATTGCGAGCGTTATCAGCCTTTGGTTAGTGACTGGATGCATGGCAGAGGCCGCCTCTGCGCTGCCGAAACAAGAGCAATACGCGCTGATCTATAACGGGCCGGTTTCTGATGGGGATAGCACCAGAGCGATTGCGGATGTGGTCAGGCAGGTGGGCTTGCCAGTCAGGTATCTCTCCAATATCGGGGAGCTGCCTGCAGAGCTCGATAATGCCAGGGTGTTTATCGTTGGCGGCACTGAGGACGATGTTGAGCCGCTCCTCAACACCTTCACCGCGGACGCTCGTTCGGCGTTAAAAACCTATCTGCAGAACGGTGGCCGCTACCTCGGGATCTGTGGGGGTGCCTTTGTGGCATCCACCGGCTGGTCTGAAGAAGAGGGCTTTGTGCCGGCGCTGGGCCTTGTCCCTGCCACATCCGATGATTATGACGGCGACTTTAGCGCCAGGATCTTCCCGATCACCTGGCTTGGCGAAGCGCGCCAGATGTATTACCAGGCCGGTCCGCAATTTACGCCAGTGCCAAGCCCAGAGCAGGTCAAGGTCGTCGCCCATTTTCAAAACCATCATATTGCCGCGCTGATCAGCTCATATGGCAAAGGCAAGGTGGCGGTTTCCGGGCCACACCCCGAAGCCCCCGAATCATGGAAAGCGAACGCGGTGGGCGGTGACAAGATGGAGTCGAATATTCATCTGGCTGCAGGACTCGTTAACGAGTTGCTCTCCGAAGAGCCCGTCACCGATTCGAAGTAGGCGCGTCCCTACGCCCCTGGATGTGACCCCATTGCTCGGCCCGGAAGTCAGGCCATCCAATCGGCCGCAA
Source organism: Aeromonas sp. 603079 (assembly GCF_049172135.1). NCBI lineage: Bacteria > Pseudomonadati > Pseudomonadota > Gammaproteobacteria > Aeromonadales > Aeromonadaceae > Aeromonas > Aeromonas sp. 603079. The sequence goes on from NZ_JAAKPX010000007.1 coordinate 133,004, forward strand.
TCCATAAAAAAACCACCGGCCTGCAAAAGGTCGGTGGTTTTTTATCGGTGGTAGATAACGGGTAGCCGATACGAAGGGTTCGCTACCTCAACTTTCGCCCGGGAACGAGCACTACTCTTCCTGCTCCTCCGGTTGTCTCTCCCCACCCCGCAACTGTTGCAGCTCATCGACTCGGGCTTGCCACTTCTCTTGGGCTTTTTTGCGCTCCTGAAGCTGGAACTCTTCGCGCATGGTGTCGATGTTAAGGTCAAGTGTTTCCATCAGAGTGTCTCCTTTGTATGACCGCTTAAAGACTGGCTGACGGCGCATTGGCCAACCTGCTCCCCTATTCAGACACCACTCATCCCCCAAACGCCCAACTAAATAATCGATTGAATATGCAACATTCAATCTAAAAAACTATTCATTCTGCACGGTGACACGCTGTAGCAGCGGCTGCCGCCCCGTTACGCGAAACGCAACGAGGCCCACGTCCCCCGCCAAAAAGGTGATAAAGGCATACGCAGTAACCCGGTTTGGCGTAGTCCCATGCTGGAGCAGATCTCATCGCCGAACCGGATTATCTGGCACTGCGCCGAAATGGCGTTAAGCAGTGCTACTACCATTTTCAAAGGCAGGCAGCGCAGTTGCCCAACCGGCGAAACCAATAAAAAGACCCCCTATTGCCCAGCGGTAAGAGGGGGTCTTTTGTTTGAGCCGCCGGCTAGCCGGCTATTGCCTCACGCTATCAGGCCAGCGAGACAAAGATCCCGGCCAGGGTGGCGCTCATCAGGTTGGCGAGGGTCGCCGCCAACACCGCCTTGAAGCCCATATTGGCCACATCGTGACGGCGCTCCGGCGCCATGGTGCCGATGGAGCCAAGCTGCACCGCAATGGAGCCCAAGTTGGCAAAACCGCACAGCGCGAAGGTGATGATGATCTGGGTGTGGGCGCTCAGGCCCTCCTTGATGTTGGCAAAGTCCAGATAGGCGACGAACTCGTTCATGATCACCTTCTGACCAATCAGGGAGCCTGCCGCCATCATCTCGCTGGCGGGCACGCCAATCAGCCAGGCCACCGGGGCAAACAGATAGCCAAGCAGCTGCTGCAGGGAGAGATCGGCCCAGCCGAACCACTCGCCGACGGTGGTGAGACCGGCGTTGATCATGGTGATGACGCTGACAAAGGCGAGCAGGATGGTGCCGATGGCCACCGCGATCTTCATGCCGCCCATGGCGCCGCCCGCCAGTGCGTCGATGGCGTTGCTGTAGTCGCTCTTGTCGAGGGTGATCTCGGTCTGATCGCTCACCTGCTGCTGCTCCGGCACCAGCAGTTTGGCCATCAGGAGGCCACCCGGCGCCGCCATAAAGGAGGCGGCAATCAGGTATTTAAGATCCACACCCAGACCGGCGTAACCGCCCAGCACCGAGCCCGCCACCGAAGCCATGCCACAGGTCATCACCGCAAAGAGTTCAGAGCGGGTCATACCAGCGAGGAAGGGACGGATCAGCAGCGGCGACTCCCCTTGCGAGAGGAAGATATTGCCGGTAGCAACCAGCGACTCGGCGCGGCTGGTGCCTAGCAGGCGGTGAATGGCACCGCCCAGAACCCGGATCACCCACTGCATGATGCCGAAGTGGTAGAGCACGGCGATCAGCGCGCTGATAAAGATCACCAGCGGCAGCACCCGCACGGCGAAGATAAAGCCGTTGCTGGCCAGATCGCCAAACACGAAACGAATGCCGCTGTCGGCGAAGCCGAGCAGGGCGGAGACGCCATTGCTCATGGCACCGAGCATGATTTGTCCGGGGGGGAAATAGAGCACCAGGGCAGCAAAACCGGTTTGCAGGGCGAGCGCACCCAGCACGGTTCGCCAACGGATGGCTCGGCGGTTTTCACTCGCCAGCCAGGCGATAAACATCAGGGCCAGCATACCGACCAGACTCAATAACAGTGTCATCTTGCACCTATGAAGAGAGGAGTTTCATATGGCAAGTCTGCAGACAGGCGTCGCGGGCGATCCGGCGGGAGAGGTGCCGACCCACGCGACACGCAGACCACAAACCTACAGGTTAGTGGCGGGTCCCATCCTGGGGTCATTCACGTTCCGGGTGACAGCATGTATCGGGTGACGCCAGCGCCGTCGCAGGGGGAGATGCGGCCGGGTGGCAGGTCGGGCGGCGATGGTACAGTGATCATCGTCACAGAAAAAGCGGTAAAACGATTGGCCGGAGTAACTTTTTCAACTTGTTCACACAACGAAACAGGGCCAGCGTGAAGCTGGCCCTGTTTCAATCCGTACTTGAGCGTTCAGACGATTACTTGAGGCGCTTGCCGCTCGCATCCACCACCTGCTCGCCATCTTCCTTGGCGAAGGCCCCTTTTTGCTGATCGGGCAGAATATCGAGCACCACTTCCGACGGACGGCACAGTTTGGTGCCAAGCTGCGTGACCACGATGGGCCGGTTGATGAGGATGGGGTGGGCCAGCATGGCATCGATCAGTTCATCATCGCTGAAACGATCTTCCGCCAGCCCGAGCGCCTCGTAGGGTGGCACGTTCTTGCGCAGCAGATCGCGCACCGGCATGTCCATGGCGGCGATCAGCGCCACCAGCTGGTCACGGGAGGGGGGCGTCTCCAGATAGTGGATGACAGTGGGCTCGACGCCGCTGTTGCGGATCAGCTCCAGGGTGTTGCGGGAGGTACCACACTCCGGGTTGTGATAGATGGTGATTGCACTCATTTGCGTGTCTCTCATTAATCAAGTTAATAGAAAATGGATAGCATCAGTTCGCGGTCATCAGTTAGCGGCTTAGCCCTTCTTCGTACCAGGGTTTGCTGGCGTTAACCACCCGCACCACCAGCAGCATGACCGGCACCTCGATCAGCACCCCGACCACGGTGGCGAGCGCCGCGCCGGAGTGAAAGCCGAACAGGCTGATGGCGGCGGCCACCGCCAGCTCGAAGAAGTTGGAGGCACCGATCAGGGCGGAAGGACAGGCAACCGAGTGCTTCTCCCCCACCTTGCGGTTGAGCCAGTAAGCCAGCCCGGAGTTGAACAGCACCTGGATCAGGATCGGCACCGCCAACAGGGCGATAACCAGCGGCTGCTCAATGATGGCGTTGCCCTGAAAGGCAAACAGCAGCACCAGAGTGAGCAGCAGGGCCGCCACCGACCAGGGCTGGATGCGGGTCATGACGCCGTCAAAATGGGCCTCTCCCTTTTTCAGCAAGGCCTTGCGCAGCAGCTGGGCAATGATGACCGGGATGACGATATAGAGCACCACAGAGGTAAGCAGGGTATCCCACGGCACTATGATGCTGGAGACCCCGAGCAGCAGCGCCACCAGCGGCGCGAAGGCAAACACCATGATGAGGTCGTTCACCGCCACCTGCGACAGGGTGAAGTAGGGATCGCCGTTGGTAAGGCGACTCCAGACAAACACCATGGCGGTGCAGGGTGCCGCCGCCAGCAGGATCAGGCCCGCTACGTAACTGTCGAGTTGATCCGCCGGCAGCCAGTCGGCAAACAGCACGCGGATAAAGAGCCAGCCGAGGAAGGCCATAGAGAAGGGTTTGACCAGCCAGTTGATAAAGAGGGTGACCCCAATCCCCTTCATGTGGCCCTTCACCTGATGCAGGGCGCCAAAGTCGATCTTGAGCAGCATGGGGATGATCATCACCCAGATCAGCAGCCCCACCGGCAGGTTGACCTTGGCCACCTCCATGGCACCGATCGCCTTGAAGAGATCCGGCAACCCCTGCCCGAGGCCAATCCCCACCAGAATGCAGAGAGCGACCCAGGCGGTCAGATAACGTTCAAAAAAGCCGATGGCAGGCACGGCTTTGGCATCACATGTTGCAGACATCACAGCTCCCGATGCGGCGCAATTTCGCATCTTCTATTGGTTCAAAACACGGGTTTATAACAAGTAACGGCATATTCAAGCCGCCCCGGCAGCAGACCGGGGCGGCGACTCAATGGTGCTGGCAGAGGCGGCGCAGGGCATCGGGCCCCACCGGCTCCTCGGCGAGCAGCGGCACCACGGCGTAGCGGCTGGCGTGTTGCTGCTCGACCGCCTCGATATGGGGCAACTGGCGCTCGGCCCGCAGTTGCAGCAGCGACGAGCTGACCGCGGCTTGCTGCAAGCTGTGGTTGATGAGCCAGCCCCAGGGCTCGATGCCAGCCCGGCGCAGATCGGATTGCAGATTGGCAGCCTCCTGCACTGGCGTCGGCTCGGGCAGCGTCACAATCAGCACCTTGGTCTGCTTGGGGTCCTGCAACTGCATCATGGGGGTGGTGAAGTGCAGCCCCTTGTTTCCCATCTGGCGAGCGATCTCCCTGTGGTAGGCGCCGGTGGCGTCGAGCAGCAGCAGGGTGTGGCCAGTGGGGGCAGTATCCATCACCACGAAGCGCTTGCCCGCCTCGCGAATAATGCGCGAGAAGGCCTGAAACACGGCGATCTCCTCGGTACAGGGGGAGCGCAAGTCCTCCTCCAGCAGTGCCCGCCCCTGCTCGTCCAGGGCTGCTCCCTTGGTGGCCAGCACCTGGGCACGGTAACGTTCGGTCTCGGCATGGGGGTCGATGCGGCTCACCTCCAGATGGGGCAGACTAGCTGCCAGCGTCTCGCTCAGGTGCGCGGCGGGATCCGAGGTGGTGAGGTGCACCGGCAAACCGCGGCTCGCCAGCTCCACCGCCACGGCGGCAGCCAGGGTGGTTTTGCCTACCCCGCCCTTGCCCATCAGCATGATAAGGCCGTGACCATCGGCGGCCAGCTCGTCCAGCAGCGAACTCAACTCGGGCTGGGCTTGTTTGACAGTGGACTGTACTGTCGAGGATTGAGCAGCTCTTCCCTCTGCTTGCAGCAACAGCCGCAAACTGTCGACCCCCACCAGATTGGTGGCCAGCAGCGGGATCTGATCCTGCGCCAGCCCCTTTATCCCCTGCGGCATATCGGCAAGAGCCTGTTGCTCGCGCTGCCAGAGCGCCATTGCCAGCGGATCTCCGGCAAGGGCGCCTTCGGGGAAGAGGCCATTGATCACCAACTGCTGATTCAACAAGCCAATGGCGGCCAGCTCCTCGTGGGTGCGAGCCACTTCCCGCAGGGTGGAGTGCTGGGCGCGTGCCACCAACACCAAGCGGGTGCGAGCGGCATCAGCCAGGGCGGCGACCGCCTCGGCATACTGGCTGCGCTGTTTCTCCAGCCCCGCCAGCGGGCCCAGGCAGGAGGCATCCCCCTTGCCCTGCTCCAAAAATTCGCTCCAGGCGCCCGGCAGTTGCAGCAGCCGGATGGTGTGACCGGTTGGGGCCGTATCAAAGACGATATGGTCATACTCCGCCAGCAGCGCCGGGTCGGTCAGCAGGGCGGTGAATTCGTCAAAGGCGGCGATCTCGGTGGTGCAGGCGCCGGAGAGCTGCTCCTCGATGCTGCGCACCACGCTCTCGGGCAACTTGCCGCGCACCGGCCCGACAATCCGCTCCCGATAGGCTTTGGCCGCCGCGGGGGGATCTATCTCCAGCGCCGACAAACCGGGCACAGCGGCGATGGCGGTGACGCGATTGCCGATCTCGGTGGCAAACACCTGTCCCACGTTGGAGGCAGGGTCTGTGCTCACCAGCAGCACCCGCTTGCCAATATCACACAGCGCCACCGCACTGGCGCAGGCCAGCGAGGTCTTGCCCACCCCGCCCTTGCCGGTGAAAAAGAGAAACGGCGGTGGATTGGTCAGAAAATAGTACATAGCCTCTCCCGAATGGTGCGTCACGACTCAGCAGCAACCGCTGCCAGAGCAGCAGCCGCCTTTGACGATCCCCTTGATGGCCGCTTGCGGCGCAGGCAGCCCGGCATAACGGGCCAGCTCGCTGCGGCTCGGATAACGGCCGGTCAACACCACCTGTCCCTCCACCAGCACCAGTGGCAACCCCTCCTCCCCGGCGTGGGTCAGAAAAGCGCTGACGGCAGGTGTCTCGGCAAATTGCATCGGCTGCTGGGCCAGATTGAAACGCTCGATGGCAACGCCCTGCTCCTTGGCCCAGGCAAGGTCGGCTGCGAAGGTGACCAGTGCCTGATCAACCTCGGTACCGCAGACACCGCTGGAGCAGCAGAGGGCGGGATCAAAAATCTGAATGGAGGACATGGCATTACTCCTTGTTGCAGCAGGGCTGCGCAGGCAGAACATGGGGGGAGCAGGCTGACTCGGCACGCATCACGCCGCACGCCTCGGGATGACCGGCGCAGCACTCCTCGGTAAGGTAGGCGATCACATCCAGCATCAGGGGAATATTGGCGCGGTAGCGCAGAAAGCGCCCCTCCTGCTCCACCGACAGCAGACCGGTGTTGAGCATCGCCTTGAGGTGAAACGAGAGGGTATTGGGGGCAATATCGAGCTCGCTGGCCAGTTCACCGGCGACTCGCCCCTCCAGCCCGGCCTTCACCAGCAGCCGCCATACATCGAGCCGGATGCCGGATGCCAGCGATTCAAAGACCTTGGTGGCCATCTCTTTGTTCATCTTCAATCCCCTTGGTGCGACCTTTCATTTCAACTATACAAGAATTATTGAAATGATCAAGATACGTACCGAAGCGAAGATACGAGGTTCTGACATCAAACCGAGCAAAAAGGGGAATCGACGAGTGAACAACCGTTGCGGACGAGCACACAGGGCTCGTCGCAGATAAACAGACGCCCTCCAGAGGGAGGGCGTGTATCAGACAGTCAGAGCTGTCGGGGCAATCAGACGAACGCGTGCCTTATTTGGCAGCTGGCACAGCGTTGAAGGTGAGCAGGGCCGCCTTGTTGGCATCGCTCAGAGTCAGCTGGTTGGCGTTGATGGAGTAGGTTGCCACCTTCTCCAGCTTTTGCAGGAACTCGGTCTCTTTGTTCATGGCGTCGCCGATGCACATCATGCGAGTGGAGCCCATGGCGCCCAGCGTCAAGACACCGTCACCCTGCTTGGTGATACCGCCAAAATAGCGGTTGCAGCCGCCCTTGCCCGCCACCTTGCCGTCGACCACTTGCAGGGTGAAGGTATCGCCGGTGGCGCCTTGCAGCTGCCAGCTGGATGCTTGCAGTTGAGCCATGCTGGAACCTGTTGCCATTGCGCAGCCTCCCAGTGCCAGCGCGGCCAGCAGAGTCAGTTTCTTGTTCATGGATTCACCTCTTAATGATTAGAGCCATCAATACGGCAGCCTGTTTAACATGGCTGATGCCCATGCCAAAGGATTTTATTGTGATCTCCCTTCACTTTACTACCAGCTGGCATGTGCCATGCTTAGGCTCAGTTCCGGACCCAGGGAGGGGAAACGAATGGTCAAATCGCTCATCATCACACTGCTTGCAACCTGCGCCAGCATGGCTGTACAGGCCGCCGACTGGGCAGTGGTTCAGCCGCAATCCAACCCGTCTCTCTATGTCAAAAGTTACTCGGGTGTGCTGCTCAATGGCCATAGCTATCACAGCGACAGTTTTGATCTCTGGCTGGTCAATAGCGGCTATCAATATCCGGTGGTGGATGATGTGACCCTCTTTATGGAAGCGGGCCCGGCGGTGGCGGATCAGAATCGCACATCCGGTTTCAATATGAGTTCGGGGGTACGCTACCAGCTCTCTCCGGCATTCAATATCGGCAGCCAGATCAAGCATCTCGATCTCAACAAGGCCAGCACCCTGCTGGAGCTCAACTCCAGCCTGCTGCTGACCCCCAGACTCTCCCTCACCGCCAACTACGGCGTCAGCGCCATCACTGCCGATCAGGCGCTGAGCCTGGGCGTCGGCTTCAATTTCTGATGATCACAACAGCGGCGTGGCGCTCACCACCACGCCGTTGCGATCCGCATAGACATAATCCCCTTCGTGGATGGTCACCCCGGCAAAGCTGACCACGGCCCCCAGCTCTCCCAATCCTCGCTTCTCGGTCTTGACCGGACAGGCCGCCAGCGCCTTGACCCCGAGCGCCAGTGTCGCCAGGGTGCCCACATCCCGCGCCGCGCCGTGGATCAGGATACCCTCCCACCCCTGCTCCGCCGCCTTGACCGCCAGTTGATCGCCCAGCAGCGCACGGCGCAGCGAGCCGCCGCCGTCGATCACCATCACCTTGCCGTGACCGGGGCGGGTCACCAGATCCCGCACCAGACTGTTGTCTTCATAACAGGAGAGCGTTACGGCGCGACCATAGAAGATGGCCTTGCCGCCAAAATCCTGAAACACCGGGTCGGCCACTTGCAGCAAGTCGCCATGTTGATCGCAGAGGTCGGGCAGGAGATCCAGCATGATTTGATTCCTTTCAGATACATGAAGGTGTTCATTCTTTCATCAGGCAAGGTTTCTGGCAATCCAGAAGGATTCAATATTGCCCAGACAAACTGCTGATTTATCCGTCAATACCGGTGTCAGCCAGAGCTGGCCATCCTCCACCCAGTAGAGAGCATTCTGGCCAAAACTCGCTGCCAGCTGACGGACTTGTGGCAGGGATAGCGCCACCGCCAGCGATGATTCCTGCCAGCGTTCTTCCGGGTCAGACCCCCAAAACGGCCCCACCACGGGCACCTGCAAATCCACGGTCAGATGGCGCCACATCGCCCGTTCCCGCCGCATATTGCGTCGTTCTGTGACCCACTGGCTGGCCGGATTCCAGGCTGTGATGATGGCAAAAGCAGACCAGTCTGGTGGCTCAAATGGCGCGATAAAGCAGATTTTCTTGTAGTTTTCCCACAAATTCATGTCAATCACATGTTACATTCCATTACATTTTGTAGGGGCGAAAACCCGGTTCAGGCCAAGTATGATGCAGCTGTCCCAGGGTTTGACCTATATCAAATCAGAGTTAAAAAGTTGCTATCTGACGGCAAAGAGTGTTGTTATGCTCCTGTTAACTGATAAAATGCGGCCACTTTCGTAATGGACGACCTTTCCAGGCTCTGCTCGACCAGACTTGTCGGGAACCTATAAGTGGCACAGGGATACTTGCCGGTACTGATGCCTAATTCGCGATATTCCGACCTGACTCTCATACCCAGGATGACGTAATAAATTTTCAGGATCAGTCAGGAAATCGGTTTGAAACGCCAAAGAGTGTTAAATTTAAGATAATTAACTGATAAGAATCTGGGAATACTCATGCAAACACCACACATTCTGATCGTCGAAGACGAGCTGGTCACACGCAATACCCTGAAAAGCATTTTTGAAGCCGAAGGCTACATCGTGCTCGAAGCCAACAACGGCGACGAAATGCACCAGGCCCTCACTTCCCACACCATCAATCTGGTGATCATGGACATCAACCTGCCGGGCAAGAACGGCCTGCTGCTGGCCCGTGAGCTGCGTGAGAACGACAACATCGCCCTGATGTTCCTGACCGGTCGTGACAACGAAGTGGACAAGATCCTGGGTCTGGAGATCGGCGCCGATGATTACATCACCAAGCCGTTCAACCCGCGCGAGCTGACTATCCGTGCCCGCAACCTGCTGAGCCGCACCATGAACGTGGCAGCCGGTGGCGAAGAGAAGAAGCTGGTTGAGCGCTACCTGTTCAACGGCTGGGCGCTGGATATCAACAGCCGCGCACTGGTCAGCCCGACTGGCGACATGTTCAAGCTGCCGCGCTCCGAGTTCCGCGCCATGCTGCACTTCTGCGAAAACCCGGGCCAGATCCAGACCCGTGCCGAGCTGCTGAAGAAGATGACCGGCCGTGAGCTCAAGCCCCACGACCGTACCGTCGATGTGACCATCCGTCGCATTCGCAAGCACTTCGAAAGCGTCAACGATACTCCGGAGATCATCGCCACCATCCACGGCGAAGGCTACCGTTTCTGTGGTGAGCTGGAGCAGGAATAAGCTCCCGCTACGCTGTTGATCTGAAAAGGCGCCTCGAGCGCCTTTTCTGTCTCTGCGGTTTGCCTTAAAAGCCGAGAAACCGTGAGCGTGACGTCGAACGGCGCACAAGACAGCTTCAAAACAAAAAGCCCACTCGCAGGAGTGGGCTTTTTGTTTTGAAGCTGGAGCGGGCAGCGGGAATCGAACCCGCATCATCAGCTTGGAAGGCTGAGGTAATAGCCATTATACGATGCCCGCCTGGCATCTGAAATTTGGAGCGGGTGATGGGAATCGAACCCACGTATGCAGCTTGGGAAGCTACCGTTCTACCATTGAACTACACCCGCGTCAGGGCTCCTACTATATGCATTTTGCCGCCGAGCGCAATGGCGCCTTTGCCACTTTTTTCAATAAATCAATCTGTTCGGACAAGGATTGAACAGACGGTTGCTTTTTCAATCAAACATTTTCAACACAGATAATTTACAAGGTTGCCAAGGCCAAACGGCAAGGATAGTCTTGCGCCACTCGACGCGAGGATGGTGGTAATGGATAAAAAAACGCAAAAACGTCTCTATGGCTGGTTGCGCAAGCAATCGAGTCACGGTCGCCGCTGGATCACGATATCCATCGCTTTTGGCCTTGGCCAGGGCATTCTGATGGTGGCGCAAGCCTGGCTGCTGGCGACCCTGTTGCACGGCTTTATCATCGAAGGCTCAACGCCTGAGCAATCCATCACGCTCTTTATTACCCTGCTGCTGGTGACGCTTGGCAAAGCGGCGCTGGCCTATGGCCGCGAAGTGGCCAGTTTCAAGGCGGGCAGCGCGGTGCGCCAGACCATCCGCCAGCTGGTGCTCACGCGCTTGGGTCGTCTCGGCCCTGCCTATATCCAGCGCCGTCCGGCCGGTAGCTGGGCCAGCCTGTTGCTGGAACAGATTGAAAACATGCAGGATTTCTTCTCCCGCTATCTGCCACAGATGGCCATCGCCGTCTTTATTCCGGTGGTGATTCTGGTGGCTGTATTCCCGGTCAACTGGGCGGCAGGTCTGATCCTGCTGGGCACTGCGCCCCTCATCCCCATCTTTATGATCCTGGTGGGTGTGGGCGCCGCCGATGCCAACCGCCGCAATTTTCAGGCGCTGGCCCGTCTCTCCGGCCATTTCCTCGATCGCCTGAAGGGGCTGCGTACCCTGCAACTCTTTATGCGTACCCAGGCAGAAGGTGACGCCATTCGCGACGCCTCGGAAGATTTTCGCGAGCGCACCATGGAAGTGCTGCGCCTGGCGTTTTTGAGCACCGCCGTGCTGGAGTTCTTCGCCGCTATTTCAGTGGCGCTGGTCGCCGTCTACTTCGGCTTCTCTTATATCGACCATCTGAACTTTGGTAGCTATGGGGTCAAGGTCACCCTCTTTACCGGCCTGTTCGTGCTGTTTCTCGCCCCCGAGTTCTACGCCCCGCTGCGGGAACTGGGTGCCCACTACCACGCCAAAGCGCAGGCTATCGGCGCTGCCGAGCAGCTGCTGGAATTCCTCGAAGCCGAGGTGAGCGAACCGGCTGCAGGCACGGCGCCGTTCCATGCCGACAGCCCGGTCAAGGTCGAAGCCAAAGGGCTTGAAGTGCTGAGCGCCGAAGGCAAGGTGCTGGTCGGCCCCATCGACTTCACCCTGGAAGCCGGTTCGCGCACCGCCCTCATCGGCGTCAGCGGCGCAGGCAAAAGCTCGCTGGTCAATGCCCTGCTCGGCTTTGCGCCCTATCGCGGTGAACTCAAGGTCAACGGGCAGGAGCTCGCCACCCTCGACATGAGCCAGTGGCGCCTGCAACTGGGCTGGCTCTCGCAAAACCCGCAGCTGTTCCACGCCTCCTTGCGCGACAACCTGCTGCTGGCCAAGCCAACGGCCAGCGATGCAGAGCTGGAAGATGCCCTGAAACGGGCGCAGGCGTGGGAATTTGCCATGGAGAAGGGTCTCGACTATCCGGTCGGCGATCAGGCAGGCGGCCTCTCGGTCGGTCAGGCTCAGCGCCTCGCCTTGGCGCGAACCCTGCTCAAATCAACCCAGCTGATGGTGCTCGATGAGCCGACCGCCAGTCTGGATCGCCACTCCGAACGCGCCATCATGAGCACCCTTGAGCAGGCGATGGCTGGCCAGACCCTGCTGATGATCACCCACCGCCTCGACCAACTTACTAAGATGGACAAGATAATGGTGCTGGCCCGCGGCCAGCTGGTGGAGCAAGGCAGCTTCCAGCAACTTAGTTCTGGGCAGGGGCATTTTGCCCGCCTGCTCTCCCAACGTTCCGGAGGTTCTCTCGATGAGTGATCTGTTGCCATTTCTGCGCCTCTATCGCCAACACTGGCTCAGCCTCACCATTGGTTTGCTGCTGGCGCTGGTGACCCTGGCCGCCGGCATGGGACTACTCTCCCTCTCCGGCTGGTTCCTCTCCGCCGCCGCCGTGGCGGGGATGACAGTTGCGACGACCCATGCCTTTAACTACATGACCCCCGCCGGCGGGGTGCGCTTCTTCTCCATCGTCCGTACCGCCGGTCGCTGGGGTGAGCGGGTCGTGAGCCACGACGCCACCTTCAGGGTACTGACCCGACTGCGGGTCTGGTTCTGGCAGAAACTCTCGCCGCTCTCCACCGGTACCCTGGCCGGTTTCCGTCAGGCGGATCTGCTCAACCGACTGGTAGCCGACATCGATGCGATGGACCACGTCTATCTGCGGCTGATCACCCCCATAGGCGCGGCCCTGCTCAGCACCGCCGGACTGGTCTTCTTCCTGTCGTTTTTCGACAGCCGTCTCGCCCTCACCCTGGGTGCCATTCTGCTGTTTGGCATGATCGCCCTGCCGCTGGTGTTCTACTTCCTCGGCCGTCGCCCCGGTCAGGCGCTGATTGCCGAAAAATCGACCCTGCGTACCCGGATGGTGGACTATCTGGATGGTCAGGCCGAGCTGCAGATGTTTGCCGCCGCCCCCAAGGCGCTGGTTGAGCTGCAACAAGCCGAACAGGCGCTGCTCGTCGCGCAGGCCCGGATGGCCAAGGTGAGCGGGCTGGCCAACTTCTCGGTACAACTGCTGAGCGGCTGGACCCTGACCCTGATGCTCTGGCTGGCCGGTCATGGAGTGGCGGGTGCGGCGCCCGACCCCATCACAGCACTGATGGTCTTTGCCACCCTGGCAAGCTTCGAGGCACTGATGCCGCTGGCGGGGGCTTTCCAGCACCTCTCCACCAGCCTTACCTCGGCACGCCGCCTGAACGAGATCCTGCAAGAAGCAAAAGCCCCTGTGTGGGGCGACGAGCAGACCCACGCTACCGCTGGCGCGCTGCAGATCAATGACCTCTATTTTGGCTACCCCGGCAACCCCCAGCCGGTGCTGCGTGGCTGCACCCTGCAGCTGCACGCCGGTGAGAAGCTGGCGCTGCTGGGCCAGACCGGCTGCGGCAAATCGACCCTGATGGGGCTGCTGACCCGGGAGTGGAGCCCGCAGGCAGGCAAAATCCTGCTCGATGGCAAGCCGCTCACCGACTACAGCGAAGGGGCGCTGCGCGCCTCCATCTCGGTAGTAAGCCAGCGGGTGCATCTGTTTGCCGATACCCTGCGGGGCAACCTCAAACTGGCCGCCCCGACCGCCACTGACGAGCAGCTGATTGCGGTGCTGACCCAGGTCGGACTGGCCAATCTGTTGGAAGATGAGGCGGGCCTCGACGCCTGGCTCGGTGACGGCGGCCGCCCCCTCTCCGGTGGCGAGCGTCGCCGTATCGGCATTGCCCGCGCTCTGCTGCACGATGCGCCGCTCTGGCTACTCGATGAGCCGACCGAAGGGCTCGACAGCCAGACCGAGCGGGAGATCATGGATCTGCTGTTCCGGCTCGGGGCTGATCGCACCTTGCTGCTCATCTCCCACCGCCTGCTGGGGATGGAGCAGATGGACCGGATTGCCCTGATGGAAGAGGGACAGATCCGCCTCTGCGCCCCTCATGGCGAGCTGCTGGGGGATGATTACTACCGCAGCCTCTATCAGCGACTGGCTCCGGTTTGATATCAGGCTGATGGGGGTCACACCCTGACAACAGGGCGCAAAACGGGGCTGGTCGCCGCAGGCGGCTGGCCCCTATAATGTCCCCCTCATTATTCAACAAGATGCCGACATGGAGCGCCTGCGCATTTCTACTGTCCTCATCACCGACACAAGATACGAGACGATGAAACGCCTGATCCTGATGATGCCCCTGATTGCCTCCGGCTGTGCCAACTACGCCTTCAACAGCAATCTGGATAAAGAGAACTTCGACGAATACTTCAAACCCGGTAGCGTGCGCATCTATGAACAGGATGAGCTGGCTGACCTCAACTACCTCTACCTCGGCACCATCGAGGGGGAATCCTGCCAGTCCGATGCCAACCAGCCGGTGCCCAACGCCGGTGAAGCGCGCACCCTGGCCCGCCGCCGCGCGGCCGACATGGGCGGCAACGGCGTCACCATCGATAAATGCGCCGAGTTCAGCGACACCCCGGGCTGCCTGAAACAGGTGATCTGCTACGGGCAGGCGCTGAAAGTGGCCGAAGAGAAGTAACCCGCTGTCATGGCCCTCGCTATCGTTCGTCTTGGCAGCCCGCGCCTGCCCGATGAGGGGCTGCGGATCGGCACGGTGCGCCGCCCACCCCACGGCGTACCCAAGAGCGAATTTGCCAGCCAGCATTGGTACGATGTCTGGTTCCCCAATCTGGCCCCCAGCAGCGAGACCATGAAGCTGGGGCAGGCAGCCGAGACACCCGCCCAATGGGCGGCGTTTGGCAAACAGTACAAGGCCGAGATGGCGCAACCTGCCGCCAGGCACGATCTGGCGCTGCTGGCCGCCCTCTCCCACACCACCAATCTGTCGGTGGGTTGCTACTGCGAGCAGGAGTCCCACTGCCATCGCGCCATTTTGAAAGAGCTGCTGGTAGCCGCGGGGGCCGCCATTCGCTAACTCGGTGAGCGACAGCGATGGGATGGAGGATCGCGTCAGCCTTTATTCGGCAACAATCAGGCATGGATAGAGAGAGGGCATCCCGCGGGATGCCCTCTCTCGTTGTATTCACACCTGCCGCGCCACGCTCGGCAGCAGCGGCTCGATGCACCTCTCCTATTGCAGACTGGGCTCCAGCAACTGCTGCCGCAGCGAAGTCTCCTCGGCCTGAGTCATGGCATGTTCCGCCACCCCGGCGGCAGGTTCGATGGCCAGCCAGTGGGCAAGGTCGGCGGCGGTCTCCTCCAGCGGCCGGAAATTCAACCCGTGGACGATGGCCGCCTCGGCGCTTATAGAGCCGTAACCGGCAAACTCCGCCTGCGCGCAGGGCAAGAGGGTGGGATAGCTCTGCCAGGGCTCGATTCCGGCTGCCATCAGGACCGACCAGGGCAACCACTCGGACTGGATGGGGCTAGCTGGCTGCAAGCGGGCGCTCAACCGCTCCAGCCAGTCACTCAGGGTAATACCGGATTTGAGCAAGTTGAATGTGCCCCCCAACTGCTGCTCGGCCGCGCGCAACACAAACTCGGCGCAATCGCGCACATCGAGATACTGCAAGCGATCCTCGCCACTGCCCGGCAGCAACCAGGGCCCGCCCTGCTGCACCCGCTTAATCCACCAGGCCATGCGCCCGGTAGGATCATGGGGGCCGCACAACACGCCTGGGCGCAGGATGCAAAGCCGCTCACCCCAGCGGGCGCGATACTCCTGCTCGCACAACACCTTGAGGGGGCCATAGTCAGTGGGCATTTCCCCTTCGGGGATAGCATGCAGCGGCGCCGACTCATTCATCCCGGGCATTGAGAAATCGCGATAGACGCTGATGGTGGAGATAAAGATCAACCGCGCGCAGCGCCCGAGCAAAGCTGCCGAGAGGCTCGCCGCCTGTTCGGGGCGATAGCAGCAGGTGTCGATGACGAGATCCCACTGCAACCCTGCCCCTTGCAGGGCGCTCAGGCTCTTGTCCCTGTCGCCGGTGAGCTGCACCAGATCGCGCCAGTCCGGATGCTGGTGCAGACCGCGGTTGAACAGAGTCACTTCATGGCCCCAATCCAGTGCCAGCGCGGTGAGGTGGCGCCCCAAAAAGCCGGTGCCACCGATAATCAGCAGTTTCATCCCTCTCCCTCCCCCTTCGGCGCATGTGCGCACATTTCATCCTGACACGCCAGTTGCCTCCACCCTACGCAACTTGGCGCGCGGGCACAGCCCCCGACTGGCCGGGATGGGACAGGGATCACGGCAGCGTCGCAGAAAAGGGCGTAGCGAGGCCAAGCCTGCGTTTTGGGGCCGCCTGTGCTAAATTGCCGGGGTTTTCAGTCAGGATCCGCCATGAAGTTCGAAATCGACACCCTCGGGATCATCCGCTCTCCCTACAAGGAGAAGTTCGCCATCCCCCGCCAGCCCGGACTGGTCAAATCGGCCCGCGCCCGCCTCGAGCTGCTCCCCCCTTACGATCAGCCGGATGTGCTACGCGGCATCGAGCAGTTCTCCCATCTGTGGCTCAGCTTCGTCTTTCATCAGACCATGGCGCAGGGCTGGCACCCGACGGTGCGCCCGCCGCGCCTTGGCGGCAACGAACGGGTCGGCGTCTTTGCCACTCGCTCCACCTTCCGCCCCAATCCGCTAGGGCTCTCGGTGGTCGAGCTGCACGGGGTCGGTCGCGAGCGGGGCAAGCTGTGGCTGGAGTTGGGGGCGGTGGATCTGCTCGATGGCACCCCCATCGTCGATATCAAACCCTATATTCCCTATGCCGACAGCCTGCCGGATGCCCGTGGTGGCTTTGCCCCCGACGCACCCACCCCGCCGCTGGCGGTGAACTTCAGTGCCGAGGCCGAGCAGCAGTTGCAACCCTGGCTCAATGCCCATCCCGAGCTGCGCCAGCTGGTGAGCGAAGTGCTGGCACAAGATCCGCGCCCCGCCTACAAGAAGGGCAAGCCCGATGAGAAGGAGTACGGGGTGCGGCTGTTTGACTGCAACGTCCGTTTTCGCATCAGCGAGCCGGATTGCGTGGTGCTGGCCATCGAGCCCGCCTGAACCTGGGCGGGCCGACATCACTGATGCTATTTCACGCCTTCTTCACATCACAAGGGGCTTAATGAGCCTGTAAATTGTGTGGCATTGATCAGACTATCCGCTCGGTTACCAGTGATACCATGCAGACAGTAGAGGGTATCTCCTCTCTGACTGATGCCAGCGGCAGACTGCCGGTTGATGGCAAGCATGGCAGCCCGGCTATTGCCGCCAAGGTATCAGGCCTCGCCCCGACACGCTTGAGTGCGGGGATGCCACACGGATGTGACAACACTTCGAAGGAACAAACCTATGCTGATGAACAGTGAACAACGTTATGGCACCCTGAATATCGGGCTGCACTGGCTGACCCTGTGGGCCATGATCGCCGTCTACGCCCTGATCGAATTTCGCGATATCTTTCCCAAGGGGGACCCTGGCCGGGATCTGATGAAGGAGTGGCACTTTATGCTGGGGCTGCTTATCTTCGCCCTGGTCTTTGTCAGACTGGCCCTGCGCTGGATGAGCCCGACACCCCGTATCGTGCCCGAGCTATCCCCGCTCATGCACAAGCTGGCAAAACTGGCCCACCTCGCCCTCTACGGTTTTCTTATTCTTACCCCGCTGTTTGGCTGGCTGCTGCTGAGCGCCGCGGGCAAGCCCATCCCCTTCTTCGGGCTTGAGCTGCCTGCCCTGCTTTCCCCAAGTCCGGATCTCAAGGGACTGATCAAGGAGGTACACGAGACCCTGGGTAATATCGGTTACGCCCTGATCGGCCTGCACACGGTGGCGGCCCTCTATCACCACCATATTCTCAAAGACAACACCCTCACCAATATGCTGCCGCTGCGCCGCAGCTAACAAGCAGCAGAACAAAAACAGAAGGGGCACACATTGCCCCTTCTGTTTTTTGAACGCGACAAGACCGGTGTCTCTGAAGCGGCCCACTGCTCAGGCCTCTGACAGGTCTCTACAAGCAGAACGCCTTATGATTCAGTCCCGATACAGGAGCTGCACGATAGGATTCGAATTGACTCAAAGCGACATACACTTTCTAATTGACAGTCTGGACCCCTATGACCGTTCACATCATGAAAATTCTGTTGGTCGAAGACGACAAGCTGCTCAATCACCACCTCTCCTCTCTGCTGACCGAAGCCAACAATCAGGTATACAGCACCGATCAGGCCGGAATTGCGTTGCACTATGCCGCCGACTACCCCATTGATGTGGCGATCATCGATCTCGGTCTGCCCGATATGGATGGCTTGCAGTTGATCCGCCAACTGCGCGAACGGCAGATCCCCTTCCCCATCATTGTGCTGACCGCCCGTGGCAACTGGCAGGACAAGGTCGAAGGACTGGAGGCGGGGGCTGATGACTATCTGGTCAAACCGTTCCAGAAAGATGAGTTGCTGGCCCGCCTCAATGCCTTGATGCGCCGCAGCGCCGGCTTTATCTCCCCCAGAGTGAAGGCCGGTGATTACGAGCTGGATCTTTCCCGCAAGGAGCTGACCATCGATGGTGAAGTGGCAGTGCTCACCAGCTTTGAATACCTGATTCTGGAGTACCTGATGCGCAACGCCCGTCAGGTGGTCTCCAAGCAGCAGTTACTCGACCAGCTCTACGGCGATGGAGAGGGGGATCCCAACACCATAGAGGTGATGGTGAGCCGCCTGCGCAAAAAGCTGGATCCGGAAGGGACGATTCAACCCATCTCGACCATCCGTCGTCAGGGCTACATCTTCAACCTCTCCTGTAGCTGATGCAGTTTCATCTGCCACGTCCCATCAGGATGCTCCGCAGCTCTCTGCACATCAAACTGCTGCTCAGTTCGCTGCTGGTCATCGCACTGAGCATGGGGTTCGCCGTCTATGCTCTCTACCTCGGCCACATGGAGGAGCAGAGCCAGAAGGCGAGCGCCGGCATGCAGGAGAACCTGGCCAAGATGTTCTCCTCTACCAAGCCAGTCAACAGCGAAGCCACCGAGATCGGGCGCATTTCCCGCCAGGTCAGTAACAGCAATCTCGATACGCTGATCTGTCGTGCCGATGGCGAGCTGATTTGGTCGAGCCTCCATATGCCGGAGGTGATCAAGGCCAAACAGACCATCTGTCGGGACCTGATGAAGTATCTGGGGGGAATGGATCTCGACTACTTCTTCAAGAAGCACACCATCAAGAACGGCGAGAGCTACTTTGTCTACAGCCTGCGTTTTACCCGCAATCCCGGCAGCGGCACCACAGCCTACTACGTGGTGATGATTGACTCGGCCAAACGCTATCACGAAGAGTCCCGCGCCTACCTCTACCAGACGGCCAAACAGGCGTTGCTCGCCTATCTGCTGCTTGCCGGGCTGCTGCTGCTCACCACCTTCTGGAGCCTCCGCTCCCTGCGCACTATCGCCAATCAGCTCGACGATATCCGGGCAGGCAAGCGGGATGCTATCGCCCATGATTTTGAACGGGAGTTGGCCCCGCTGACCGACTCCATCAACCAGTTGCTGGAGAACGAACGCCAGCAGACCCAGCGCTACCAGCATGCCCTCAACGATCTCGCTCACAGCCTGAAAACACGGCTGGCGCTGATCCAGATCACCACCCGCGAAATGAAGCTGGGGAGGGAGATCCACGACAACATCAATGAACAGATCCTCACCATGGATCAGATGATCCAGTACCAACTCAGACGAGCCGTCACCGGTCGCCAGCGCCTCGCCAGCAAGGGCACCGAGCCGGTACCGCTCATCGAGAAGCTGCTGGCCAGTCTGGCCAAGGTCTATCGCCACAAGAAGCTGCAGACCCACTTCCAGTTCGATGATGATGCCCTCTTCCACGGCGAACAGGGCGATCTGATGGAACTGATGGGCAACCTGCTCGACAACGCCTGCAAATTTGCCATCAGCGAAGTGAAGGTGACGGTACGCCGCCATCTCGATCGGTTACGCATCGAGGTAGAAGATGATGGCCCGGGCATCGATCCGGCCAAATCGGAGCAGATCTTTCAGCGTGGCGTGCGCGCTGACAGCTCGCCCGGCCAGGGCATCGGTCTGGCTGTCGTGACCGAGATCGTTCACAGCTACGGCGGCCAGATCCGGGTCGATGAATCTCCCCTCGGCGGTGCCCGCTTTACCCTGGATCTTCCCTGACACCGGATGGGCAAGGCCACTAGCCCTGCCAACCGCTCCATCGCCCTCCCCGGGGTTAAAAAATCCCGCCTGGCACCACCCAATTCAGCAATATGCTATCGAGATACTTGAGATGTGATGCATCTCGGTTAAGCTATGGCCGACTCGTTTGTTAACCATTTGATGGATCTTTAATCGCACTATGGAAAACATGTTTGAAAGATTGATGTACGCATCCCGCTGGATCATGGCCCCCATCTATCTTGGGCTCAGCCTCATACTGCTGGCACTGGGGGTGAAATTCTTTCAGGAGATCCTCCATATCCTGCCCAACATACTGGAGATGAAAGAGGTGGATCTGGTGCTGGTCACACTGTCGCTGATCGATATCACCCTGGTAGGGGGACTTATCGTGATGGTGATGTTTTCCGGCTATGAGAACTTCGTCTCGCGTCTCGATGTAGGGGATGAGAACGACAAACTGGTGTGGCTCGGCAAGCTCGATGCCGGCTCCCTGAAAAACAAGGTCGCCGCCTCCATTGTCGCCATCTCCTCCATTCACCTGCTCAAGGTGTTTATGAATGCCGAGAACCTCCCCAATGACAAGATCAAGTGGTACCTGCTGATCCACATCACCTTTGTCCTCTCGGCCTTCGCCATGGGCTACCTCGACAAGCTGACCCGCAAATAGAAGTCAGCCTGCGATAGACGCTATGCCCGATAACACGACATGGACCGGGCATAGCGGTCGCCCCGAGCAGGGGATGGATTGGCAACGGGGATAAGCAAGTCACCAACATAGATGGCCGCCCGCCTTTGCCGGTATTGTGGTCGCCTTGAATGCCATGGCGGCATTCTCTACAATGACCCACTTTTTATTCATTTCGGGTTATATCGATGAGCGATACCAGCACCAAACCGGCTCTGCCGGATCACCTCTCCTGCAATCCCCGCAGCCCTCACTATGTGGCAGCCTGCTTCGAGCACCCGATCGGTATTCGCCTGAACGGCAAAGAGCGCACCGATGTCGAGGAGTACTGCATCAGTGAAGGCTGGGTGAAGATCCCCTCCCCCAAGGCGCTGGATCGCCGTGGTCAACCCATCCTGATCAAACTCAAGGGCACCGTCGAAGCCTATTACAGCTAATCGCAGCCACCCGCTTCGGGTAAAACAGAAGGCCACCCTCGCGGTGGCCTTCTGTTTTTCGGCATTTGTGCTGGCATCTGCGCTCGCATCGTCGCCAGCACCAGACCATATTTCTCGCCGGGCAGCCCTTATACCCCCAACCGATCGCGCAAGGTGTACCAAGCGGCGCCCGCGGCGGTGAAGGGAATGCGGAACAGGCGACCGCCCGGGAAGGGATAGTGCGGCAGCTTGGCAAAGGCATCGAAACGCTCCGCCTGACCGCTCAGCACCTCGGAGAGCAGCTTGCCCGCCAGATGGGTACAGGTAACACCGTGGCCGCTGTAGCCCTGCATGTAGTAGATGTTGGGGCCGATGCGACCAAACTGTGGCAGCCTCGACAGGGTGAGCAGGAAATTGCCGGTCCAGGTGTACTCCACCTTGACGTCTTTAAGCTGGGGGAAGGTCTTGAGCATCTTGGGGATGATCAGCCGCTCGATATCTGCCGGATCCCGTGCGCCATAGACCACGCCGCCGCCATAGATCAGCCGGTGATCGGCGCTGGTGCGGTAGTAGTCGAGCAGGTAGTTGCAATCCTCCAGGCAGTAATTCTGCGGCAGCAGCTCGCGGGCCCGCTCCTCCCCCAGCACCTCGGTGGCGATCACCTGGGTGCCACAGGGCATGCTCTTGCCAGCGAGCTCGGGCACCAGATTGCCGAGGTAGGCGTTACCGGCCACCACTATGTAGCGCGCCTTCACCGCTCCTTTGGCGGTCTTGACCAGAGCAGGCTGGCCCGGGGTGATGCTGGTAACGGCTGACTGCTCGAAGATCTGCCCACCCTGCATGCGGATCGCTTCAGCCTCGCCGAGAGCCAGATTGAGGGGGTGAATATGGCCGCCGCTCTTGTCGAGCAGGGCGCCGACGTAGCGATCGCTCGCCACCACTTCGCGCACGCCTCTGGCATCGAGCAGCTCCAGCTTGTCGTTGCCCCACTTCTGCCAGCGCGCCTGCTGCGCCTTGAGCTCGTGGAACTGTTTTTCGGTCTCGGCGGCAAAGACGCCCCCCTCCTGCAGATCGCACTGGATGTTGTAGCGTTTGATCCGCTCGCGGATGATCTGCCCCCCCTCAAACAGCATGGAACCGAGCAGCCTGGCCTGATCAGGCGGGCAGTTCGCTTCTATGGTATCAATGTCGCGGCTGTAGGAGTTGACTATTTGGCCGCCGTTGCGGCCGCTGGCGCCAAAACCGACCCGGGCTGCCTCCAGTACCACCACCTTGTAGCCCTTCTCCACCAGATGCAGGGCACTGGAGAGGCCGGTATACCCCGCCCCGATGACGCAGACATCGCACTCCAGCTGCTCGGTCAGTGTCGGGTAGGGCGCGTGTTTATTGGCGCTGGCTGCGTAGTAACTGTTTACATGTTCGGTCATGATCCTGTTTCCTTACCGGTTTGGTTGGCAAACCCTATTCCAAGATTAAAAACTGGCCGGGGTATGGGCACTGACGATGCGACAGGTCTCCCCCGACGGATTGCTGAAGCTGTGGGGTTCGCCAGTGTCGATCACATAGCTGTCACCCGCCTCCAGCTGATAACTCTCTCCTGCCACGGTCAGGATCACCGAACCCTCCAGCACAGTGCCCACCTCTTCTCCCTGGTGGGTCACCTGACCACCGGTGTCGGTGCCCGGGGGGTAGGTCTCCAGCATAAAGCCGAGCTGGCGGCGGTTGTTGCCGTTGTGCACCAGCTTCATCGAGACCCCCTGACTGCCCAGCTCGATCAACTGATCACCCTTGATCACCACCTGCGGCGGGCGACTCAGCTCCTCTTCGGCAAAAAAGCGTGACAGTGGCAAGCCATATACGGTGAGCAGCTTTTGCAGCGAGGCGACCGAGGGGCTCACCTTATCCTGCTCGATCATGCAGATAGCACCGTGGGTCAGGCCGCTCAGCTCGGCCGCCCTCCGCTGGGAGAGCCCCAGTTGATGACGCACCGCCGCCAGCCGCTCCCCCATGCTCGCCTGCCGTGCAGCCCCCTGACCGGAGCGGGTACTGCTGCTCTGGGTTGGCGCCCCGCTCATGGCAGGCCTCCGCCATCGATTCCCTTGTCACGTTGGTACATTGGCCACCTCCCTGTTGCCACTGGTTAAAATAGCGGACCAGCCATGGCATCACTGTTTGCTATCTTACACAGCCTGGCGTTCATTATTTTGCACACCACTTATCATGCGATACCCTGTTCATCTAGTTAAACTGCGCTACACAGCCCAATTTCTAGCATGCGACACACCAACAATTCAAATATATTTAACACTTGAAAAACATTTGCGCTCAATTTATGGTCTCTCTGTGCTTATTATTTTATACGGCAGCAATACAGGATGAGCCGCATCATCGCCACCTTGCTGCCAGGTTTCATCATCGAGGCTTGCCATGTCCGCTACCAGTTCCAATCAAAGCTTGATCAAATCCCGTGCCTATATAGCTGGTCACTGGTGCGAGGCCGCCAGCGGCCGCACCTTCGAGGTGACCAATCCTGCCAGCGGGGCCGTCATTACCCAGGTGCCCGACATGGATGCCGAGGATACCCGCCGCGCCATCGCGGCCGCCCACGCGGCGCAACCCGCCTGGGCTGCGCTGACCGCCAAGGAGCGCAGCAACAAGCTCTACGCCTGGTTTGCCGCCATCACAGCCCATAGCGACGAGCTGGCGCGCATCATGACCTGCGAGCAGGGCAAGCCGCTGGCGGAAGCCAAGGGCGAGGTGGCCTATGGCGCCAGCTTTATCCAGTGGTTCGCCGAGGAGGGCAAGCGCGCCTACGGCCGCACCATCCCGGGTTTTAGCGGCGATCGCCGGCTGGCCACCATCAAGCAGCCGGTCGGGGTAGTCGCCGCCATCACTCCGTGGAACTTCCCCATTGCCATGATCACCCGCAAGGCGGGCCCTGCGCTGGCAGCGGGTTGCACCATCGTCATCAAACCCGCCGCAGAAACGCCGCTCTGCGCGCTGGCGCTGGCGGTGTTGGCCGAGCAGGCGGGCATCCCCGCCGGTGTCATCAATATCGTCACCAGCCATCAGGCGAGCGCGGTGGGCAACGAGCTGTGCAGCAATCCGGTGGTGCGCAAGCTCTCCTTCACCGGCTCCACCCGCATCGGCAAGCTGCTGATGCGCCAATGCGCCGACACCATGAAAAAGCTGTCGCTGGAGCTGGGCGGTAACGCCCCCTTTATCGTCTTTGACGACGCCGACCTCGACGCCGCCGTGGCCGGGGCACTCGCCTCCAAATACCGCAACGCCGGGCAAACCTGCGTCTGTGCCAACCGCATTCTGGTGCAGGCCAGTGTCTATGACGCCTTCGCCGAGAAGCTGACCGCTGCCGTCAGAGCCTTCAAGGTGGGAGATGGTATGGCGGAGGGCACCCAGATCGGCCCGCTTATCAACCCGGCTGCCGCCAGCAAGGTGGCCGAGTTGGTGCAGCAATCAGTCGCCGCCGGTGCCGAAGTGCTGCAGGGGGGCGAAGCCCACCCCGCCGGCCCCCTCTTCTACCAACCCACCATTTTGGGCAAGGTGGATAAAACCAACCCCATCCTGCAGGAGGAGATCTTCGGCCCGGTCGCCCCGCTGGTGCGCTTCGAGACGGAAGCTGAAGCCATCGCGCTGGCTAACGATACCCCTTATGGGCTCGCCGCCTACTTCTATGGCCGCGATATCGCCCGTGTCTGGCGCGTCGCCGAGCAGCTTGAATACGGCATGGTCGGCATCAACGAGGGGATCATTTCAACTGAGCTGGCTCCCTTCGGCGGCATCAAGGAGTCAGGTCTGGGCCGGGAAGGGGCCGCCGAGGGGCTGGAGGAGTATCTGGAGACCAAATATCTCTGCTTTGGCGCCATTCGCTAGGGCAGTAAAACAGAGACGACAGGCCGCCGATCTGGCCCGATGGGCTGTTCGGCGGTAATGGGCGCCAGATCGCCCACCACATTTTCAGGGAATATCCGGGGCTGCGGCCCCTCAGGGAGGAAAGATGAGTCAGTCAGAATCAAACAAGGCGTGGCAAGCACGCCGTGAAGCGGCCGTGGTCAACGGCGTCGGCACCCTGCTGCCGGTCTTTATCGACCGTGCGCAAAATGCCGAGCTGTGGGATGTGGAGGGCAACCGCTACATCGACTTTGCCTCCGGCATCGCCGTGCTCAACACCGGCCACAACCACCCGAAGGTGGTGGCGGCGGTGCGCGAGCAGCTGGAAAAATTCAGCCACACCTGCTTTCAGGTCACCCCTTACCCGGGCTATATCGAGCTTGCCGAAAAGCTCAACGCCCTGGTGCCCGGCCCGACCCCGAAACGCACCCTGTTTCTCTCCACCGGTGCCGAGGCAGTCGAGAACGCCATCAAGATCGCCCGCGCCCATACCGGTCGCAGCGGCACCATCGCTTTCAAGGGGGGCTTTCACGGCCGCACCATGATGGGGATGGCGCTCACCGGCAAGGTGGTCCCCTACAAGACCGGCTTTGGCCCCTTCCCGGGTGAGGTCTACCACATCCCCTTCCCCGCCGACTATCTGGGGGTAAGTGAAGAGGATGCCCTGCACGCCCTCGATCTCTGCTTCAGCGCCGACATCGAACCCTCCCGCGTTGCCGCCATCATCATCGAGCCGGTACAGGGAGAAGGGGGCTTCTATCCTGCCTCCGCGAGCTTTATGCAAAAGCTGCGCAGCATCTGCGATCAGCACGGCATTCTGCTCATCTGTGACGAGATCCAGAGCGGCTTCTGCCGCACCGGCAAGACCTTCGCCACCGAGTATGCCGGCATCGAGCCGGACATCATGACCCTGGCCAAGAGTCTGGCGGGGGGCTTCCCGCTCTCTGCAGTAGTCGGCAAGGCAGAGATCATGAATGCCGCCAAGCCGGGGGGCCTGGGTGGCACCTATGCCGGTTCCCCCATTGCCTGCGCCGCCGCGCTGGCGGTGTTGCAGGTGATCGAAGAGGAGCAGCTCAACCAGAAGGCCCAGGCGCAAGGTGAGCAGATCAAGGCGGGACTGGAACGCATAGCCGAGCGTTTTGACTGCATAGGTCAAATTCGTGGACCCGGAGCCATGGTGGCCATGGAACTGGTGAAACAACGTGATGCCAGCCGGCCCGATCCCGACCTAACCAAACGTCTGGTGACCGAGGCGGGCAAGCGCGGTCTGATCCTGCTCTCATGCGGGGTGCGCGCAAATGTCATCCGTTTTCTCGCCCCCCTGACCGCCCCTGCGGCAGTGATTGACGAAGGGTTGCGACTCCTTGAAAAATCGCTGGAGGCCGTGCTGGACTGACCAGCAGGAAAGCAATCGCTAACCTGTGCAAAAAAATGCAGTTTCGCCCCCCTTTTTTAC
Organism: Aeromonas sp. 603079; assembly: GCF_049172135.1. Lineage (NCBI taxonomy): Bacteria > Pseudomonadati > Pseudomonadota > Gammaproteobacteria > Aeromonadales > Aeromonadaceae > Aeromonas > Aeromonas sp. 603079. The sequence continues at coordinate 159,438 of NZ_JAAKPX010000007.1, forward strand.
TTGTCAAGGGGGCCCTGCAAATGCACAATGCGCCGCCACTGCAAGGACCGGTATCACCACATCTCACCGGTCCTTTTTTGTGCAGCGAACAAACCCATAAACGAGGCCGGATAACCCCCGGAAAAGATAGCGAGATTGGCAGCAATCTCCCGACACCACATTCTGTGAGGAACAACATGGGGCATCTCTATGCTTTCCTGCCGGCTCTGACCGGCGCGCGCCACCCCGGCGCCCTTGATTCCCGGGCCTCTCTCCCGGTTTCGTTGATGGAGTGTGCCGCCCTGGCACCGCGTGAGGAACAGGCATGATGAACGCCCAACCGGTTGGTCTGAAAAAGACCCTGAAACTGTGGCAGGTCGTGGTCATGGGTCTTGCCTACCTCACTCCCATGGCGGTATTCGATACCTTCGGCATCGTCACCGAAATTACCGAAGGCCATGTGCCGACCGCCTACCTCTTTGCCCTCATCGGCATGTTGTTCACAGCCCTGAGCTACGGCCATCTGGTACGCAAGTTCCCGTCGGCAGGCTCCGCCTATACCTATGCCCAGAAGGTGTTTCACCCCTATGTCGGCTTTATGGTGGGCTGGACCTCCCTGCTCGACTATATGTTCATGCCGATGATCAACATGCTGCTGGCCAAGATCTATCTGCAGGCTCTCTTCCCCGAGGTGGAGCCCTGGACCTATATCTTCGGACTGGCCGCGGTGATGACCATACTCAACCTGCGCGGCATCAAGCTGGTGGCCAACTTCAACAGCCTGATCGTCATCATGCAGTTCAGTATTATCGCCGTCTTCATCGGCCTGATCGCCTGGGGCGTCCACAACGGTGAAGGGTTGGGGACCGTGGCCAGCAGCCGTCCCTTCTTCTCCGAGCAGATCAACATCTCGCCGTTGTTGATGGGTGCCTCCATCCTCTGTCTGTCGTTCCTCGGCTTTGATGCCATCAGCACCCTGTCGGAAGAGACACCGGACGCGGATCGGGTGATCCCCCGCGCCATCGTGCTGACGGCGCTGATCGGCGGTGTGCTGTTTGTCAGCACGTCCTACTTCCTGCAGCTCTACTTCCCGGACATCTCCCGCTTCAAGCAACCGGATGCAGTCCTGCCGGAGATCGCTCTCTATGTCGGTGGCAAACTGTTCCAGGCGGTGGTACTGGTCTGCACTACGGTGGCGGTGCTGGCCTCGGGACTCGCCTCTCACGCCGGGGTGTCGCGCCTGCTTTATGTAATGGGTCGTGATCGCGCTCTGCCGAGTCGCTTCTTCTCCTATGTGCATCCGAAGTGGCAGACCCCGGCATGCAATGTGCTGCTGGTCGGTCTGCTGGCCCTCTCCGCGGTATCGTTCGATCTCGAGATGGCACTGGCACTGATCAACTTTGGCGCCCTGGTGGCCTTCACCTTCGTCAATCTGGCGGTGATTGCCCACTTCTATGTGAAGCTGGGCCGCAACAAGTGTCTCAAGGATCACCTGATGTACCTGCTGCTGCCGCTCTGTGGCGCCGCCTGCATCGGGGTGTTGTGGCTCAATCTGGAACCCGCCTCCTTCGAGCTGGGGCTGATCTGGGCGGCGCTGGGTGCCATCTACCTGTTCCTGCGCCTCACCGTGTTCCGCATCCCGCTACAACCTGCTGACAAGGTGGAGATCGCCCAGTAATCGCGGCTCAACCATACCGCCATACAAAACAAGGAGCCTGCGAGCTCCTTGTTGTTTTTGCGGCGAGCTGGTTGCCAGAAACGCGGTTTCTGCAGGAAGTGTGACTGATTTCAAATAACTACCCAGCCGGACCGCTCGCCGTGCCATGGCCCGAGCCGCGTCGCCTCCTATCATTAGTCACTAATGTGAATGGATATGCAATCACTCTTTTTCCATTTCACCCCCTCCCATCCCCCGCCAGCCGATAAGATCGCTGGACTCGAGCCCGGGGGAACGCCGGCAAATATGATCAGGATCAATGTTGAGGCGCTATGCACCCTGCAGCCCCGATTTGCCGACTTTTCATACGTTACGACAGGGTTCTCTTACCCCCCGAAAAGGGGGGAGCGGCTCGGGGACGGCTGCCGGGGGCGAGTGACCACTTACCCGCCCCCTGCGTATGCAAAAAAATGCGTTAATCCGCCCTTTTTTGCTTGTCAAGGGGGCTGACCGAATGCACAATACGCCGCCAATAAAGGACCGATGTTCACTGCGACATCGGTTTTTCTATTTTGAAGTGCAGTACAAACCCACCACAAGAGGCCGGAACATTTCCGGAAGTGATATCCGAGATTGCCAAACAATCTCCCGACGTTGAGAGGATAACAATGGGGCGTTTTAATGCTTTCCTGCCGGTACAGCCCGGTATGCGCCTCCCCGGCGCCCTTGATGTACAGGCTTGCGAATCCATCGTATCCCTGCGCTCGTTGCAAGCACGTGCTGCGGCACTGATTGAGGAGAAAGCGTAATGGCATCGCAAAACGCCAAGCTGCTCAAGACCCTTACCCTGACACAAGTGATTGTGATGGGTCTGGCCTATCTGACCCCCATGGCTGTCTTCGACACCTTCGCCATCGTCGGTGACATCACCGATGGCCGGGTCGCCACCGCCTATCTGCTGGCTCTGGGTGGCATCCTGCTCACCGCTTTCAGCTACGGTCATCTGGTACGCAAGTTCCCCTCTGCGGGCTCTGCCTATACCTATGCCCAGAAGGTGTTCAACCCCTACGTCGGTTTCATGGTCGGCTGGTCATCCCTGCTCGACTACATGTTCATGCCGATGATCAACATTCTGCTGGCCAAGATCTACCTGACCGCCATGTTCCCGGGCGTCGAGCCCTGGGTGTTCATCTTCGGTCTGGTGACCGTGATGACCTTCCTGAACCTGCGCGGCATCAATCTGGTCGCCAACTTCAACGGTCTGATCGTGGTGATCCAGCTGGCCATCATCACCCTCTTTATCGGCCTGATGGCATGGGGCATCTACCACGGTGAAGGGGCTGGCACCCTGATGAGCAGCCGTCCGTTCCACTTCGAGTCAGCACAGCTGGTACCGCTCTTTACCGGTGCCACCATCCTCTGCTTCTCGTTCCTGGGCTTTGACGGTCTGAGCTCCCTCTCCGAAGAGACCCCGAACGCTGGCAAGGTGATCCCCAAAGCGATCGTGCTGACTGCCCTTATCGGCGGCATCATCTTCGTGGTGGTCTCCTACTGCCTGCAGCTCTACTTCCCGAGCCTCGCCCGCTTCCAGCATCCGGATGCAGTACTGCCGGAGATCGCCCTCTACGTTGGCGGCACCTTCTTCCAGTCCGTAGTGCTGGTCTGCACCACGGTGGCGGTACTGGCCTCCGGCATGGCGGCTCACGCCGGTGTGTCGCGCATCCTCTACGTGATGGGTCGTGATCGCATGATCCCGGAGCGGGTGTTTGGCTACATCCACCCGAAATACCGTACTCCGGCCATCAACGTGCTGATGGTGGGCGGTCTGGCCCTCTCCGCCGTGTCGTTTGATCTGGATACCGCACTGGCGCTGGTCAACTTTGGCGCACTGGTGGCGTTCAGCTTCGTCAACCTGTCGGTGATCGGTCAGTTCTGGGTACGCGAGAAGCGCAACAAGACCCTCAAGGACCACATCGTCTACCTGTTGATGCCGCTGCTCGGCGCCGCCACCATCGGTGCTCTGTGGATCAACCTGGAGCAGAGCTCGCTGGAGCTGGGCCTGATCTGGGCTGGCCTCGGCGTGACCTATCTGTTCCTGCGTCTGGCGGTGTTCCGCATCCCGTTCCGTCAGTACGAGGAAGCGGCTGACGCCTGATCCTTTGCGGATAACGGATAGACAGAAGGGGAGCCATGGCTCCCCTTCTTGCTGCCGGTCTCTTGCCGGTCACACGGGCTTGGGCCCGCTCGGCTTACTGCTTGTCCAGCACAGCGGTCGCCGCAGCCTTGAGCGGATCGCGAGCGATGGTCTTGGCATCCTGCTCCGCCTTGTGCAGCTGCTGGTTTGCCTTGTGCAGCTGCTGGTTTGCCTTGTCCATCTTCTGCTGCATACCGTTGTCGCTCTCCTTGAGGTCGGCGCGCTTCTCGCCCAGCAGGTCGGTGCGGCCTTTTTGCACCTCGGCTTTCACCTTCTCTTTCTCCTGCTTCACCAGCTTGCTGGTATCACAGTTGCCCTTGACCCCCAGAGTGGCATTCACCGCTTCGTTTTTGAGGGCCTTGTCGAGGTTGCAGTCGGTTTTCAACAGGCTGGCCTGTGCCCCTGACGAGAGCAGCCCCAGCGACAGAGAGAGGATCCATGCACGCATCATCTTGTTTACTCCTGCTTGCCAATAAAGGGGCGCAGTGTAGCGATCACGTCCCGACTGGCAAGGCGGCAGTGCCTTCGCCCCCCTTTTATCACCCCAGAGCCAACCGGCTCGGTCAGCGCCTGTCGCCGCAGTTCGTCGTCATAAAAACATCATCGAAATGTCACGTTGTCATATTTCTGTCATTAACCATTGATTAAATGCGCGGGTCATCAACAACCCAAGACGGAACGACCGTCTCAAGAGGCTTTATGCAACACCATCACTCCTTGTCACAGCCGCCCGCGACCCGCGCCCTGTTCAACTGGATGAGTGTCATCGTACTGGTCTACCTGATCCTGGTTGCCGTGGGCGCCATCTCCCACGGCTTCAAAGATTTCTCCGGCGGCGCCGAGGGCGCAGCCCAGATCTTCGCCTTTGCCAACAACCCCTTTGTCGCCCTGCTGCTGGGTATTCTCGCTACCGCGCTGGTGCAATCCTCCAGCACCGTCACCTCGGTGATCGTCGGTCTGGTGGCTGGCGGCCTGCCCATCAGCATGGCCATCCCCATGGTGATGGGTGCCAACCTCGGCACCACCATCACCAACACCATCGTCTCCATGGGCCATGTGCGGGATCGCGCCGAGTTCCGCCGCGCCTTCGCCGCCGCCACCGTGCACGACTTCTTCAACCTGCTGGCGGTGTTCATCTTCCTGCCACTGGAGCTGATGTTCGGTCTGCTGCAACACAGCGCCGAGTGGCTGGCCAACCTGCTGGTAGGTTCCGCCAACATGTCGATGAAGGGCATGGATTTCATGAAGCCGCTGACCGCACCGGCCCAGCAGCTGATTGACAGCGCCGTTGCCTTCCTGCCGGGCAAGGGTGCCGCCATCGCCACTATCGTCATCGGTATCCTGCTGATCCTCGCCTGCGTCACTTATCTGGGCAAAGTGCTGCAACAGGTACTGGTTGGCCGTGCCAAAGAGGTGCTGCACAAGGCGCTGGGCCGTGGCCCGCTGACCGGCATCACCTCCGGTGCGCTGGTGACCATCATGGTGCAGTCCTCCTCCACCACCACCAGCCTGATGATCCCGCTGGCCGGCGGCGGCGTGTTCAGCACCCGTCAGCTCTACCCCTTCACCCTGGGGGCCAATATCGGCACCACCATCACCGCCCTGCTGGCTGCCACCGCCATCAGCGGAGCCGGTGCCCAGCTGGCCCTGACCATCGCGCTGGTCCACGTGCTGTTCAACCTCTTTGCCGTGGTCATCATCTATGGCATCCCCTTCCTGCGCGACCTGCCGGTGCGCGCCGCCGAGGGGCTGGCCCGGGTAGGCAGCGAGAACAAGCTGCTGGCTCTGGGTTATGTAACGGGTCTCTTCTTCGCCCTGCCCGCCCTGATGATGGTGGCCGCCAAGTAAGCGCAGCTGCCATGAAAAGGGGCGAGTCAGCGACTCGCCCCTTTTTGCGTCCAGCTCGCCGGGCTTTGCCTGCCCGCTCACATCCTCCCGCCCTGTGGCTCGCCATCAGGGGCGGTGCGCGATAAGATGGCGTCCTCATTGCACTTTTTACATTTCATGGAACAGGAAAAACCGATGAAATTCATACTGATCGCGCTGCTCATCGCCGGTGTGGCCTACTACTTCTACTCCAGCAGCAACAACAAGAAGCTGGCGGCTGACAACGTGCGGATTGGCGCCGAGTTCCTCGCCAGCAACAAGGAGAAGCCGCTGGTAACCACCACCGCCTCCGGCCTGCAGTACGAAGTGCTGACCCCGGGCACCGGCACCGTTCACCCCACCGCCACCAGCAAGGTGAAGGTGCATTACGAGGGCAAGCTGCTGGACGGCACCGTCTTTGACAGCTCGGTCGCCCGTGGCGAGCCCATCGAGTTTGGCCTCAATCAGGTGATCGCTGGCTGGACCGAAGGGGTGCAGCTGATGGTGGAAGGTGAGAAGACCCGTTTCTACATCCCTGCCAACCTCGCCTACGGCGACCGCACCGCTGGCAAAATCCCGCCGGGATCAGTCCTGATCTTTGACGTGGAGCTGCTGGGTATCCAGTAACCGCGCAGGATGCTCCAGTGGCAATATCCCACTGAGCGCCCGTACTGATCTTTGATGTGAAGCTGTTGGGTATCCAGTAAGCGCACCATCAGCAACAAGGCCAGCATTATGCTGGCCTTGTTGCTATGGGAACCTCACTCCCCCTTGGCGATCCCTTCCCGGCGCGGATCCGCTGCGCCAAACCAGCCGCCAGCGTTTCGCTCAACCCCCTGCAGGCCGGAAGTTTGTTCATTTAGCACCACCTCGTGTCCCCTCTCCTTCAATCCCTCGACCACCGACATGGGGGTGCGTCCCGCTTCCAGCTCGGTGGGGCCGTTGCGGCTGCCAAAGTTGGGCAGGTTGATGGCCTGTTGCAGGTTCAGGCCCCAATCCTGAGTACCGAGCAGGGTCTTGCCCACATAGTTGATGATGGCGGAGCCCCCCGGCGAGCCCAGCGTCATGGTCAGCTCGCCGCTTGGCTTGTCAAACACCAGCAGCGGTGACATGGAGGAGCGGGGCCGCTTGCCCGGCTCCACCCGGTTTGCCACCGGCAGACCGGCGGCATCCACCGAGGTGAAGGAGAAATCGGTGAGCTGGTTGTTGAGCAGGTAGCCGTTGACCATCTGACGCGATCCGAAACCATCCTCGATGGAGCTGGTCATGGAGATGGCCATCCCCGCCTTGTCGACGATCGAGACATGGCTGGTAGAGGGGAGTTCCGGGGTCGCATCCTTGCCGCGCGCCAGCGCCAGTGGCGGCGTACCGGGCTTGGCAATCCCCATGGAGTGCTGACCGACAAGCTTGCCGCGCTCGGCCAGATAGCCCTTGTCCAGCAACCCCTGCACCGGCACGCTGACAAAATCGCTGTCGGCGACGTACTGGTTGCGATCGGCGAAGGCCAGACGCGCCGCTTCGCTGTAGAGGTGGATAGCCTCGCTGGAGGCTGCCAGTCCCCCCTCCTTCGTGGTGATCGGCTTGAGGGCCGCCATATCGCGGCTCTCCAGCATGCCGAAGATCTGGCCGAGCGCCAGAGTGCCGGACGAGGGAGTAGGAAAACCGCAGATCTTGCTCTGGCGATAGTCAAAGCAGAGGCCATCCCGCACTTTGGCCTGATAGCTGGCCAGATCGGTGGCCGCCAGTACCCCGGGATTGGTGGGATGTTGGCGTACCTTGGCCACCATGGCATCCGCCAGCGCCCCCTGATAGAAGGCATCCGCCCCCTCTGTGGCCAGAGTGCGCAGCACCCTGGCCAGCGCCGGGTTGGTCAGCCAGGTGCCCGCCGTTTTGGGGCTGCCATCCGCCTGATAGAAGTAGGCTCGCGCCTGCGGATCCCGTGCCAGATAGGGATCCTTGGCCAACAATGTGGCCAGCCGTGGACTTATCACAAATCCTTGTTCTGCCAGTGTGATGGCGGGCTCGAACAGCGCAGCCCAGGGCAGCTTGCCATAACGCTGATGGGCCAGTGCCAGAGCGCGCAGGGTGCCGGGAACGCCGACCGAGCGACCCCCGACCACCCCGTCATAAAACGCCAGCGGCTTGCCATCTTGCATAAACAGCTGGTCGGTGGCGGCAGCCGGCGCCGTCTCGCGGCCATCCACCGCACTCACCTTGTGGCCATCCCACACCAGCAGCAGCGTCCCGCCACCGATCCCGGAGGATTGCGGCTCTACCAGCGTCAGCACCAGCTGCACCGCAATGGCGGCATCGACGGCACTGCCACCGGCCTTGATGATCTGGTAGCCCGCATCCACCGCCAGCGGGTTGGCGGCCGCCACCATGAAGTCATGGCCCTGCCAGCCCTGTTTGTCGGTCCAGCCACTGGCGGCTTCGGGTGCGATCAGGGTCTGGGCTGGCGGGGTGTAGTGAAAGCCGTTGTCACTGGCACAACCGGCCAGCAGGGCAAGGGCGACAGCCAGCCCCAGAGGTTTGCGCAACATGACACTCTCCTTGTCTGTTTTATGACCATGAAGAGGGACTATGTCACGATTGGCGCTGATAGCTCAAGTTATTGAACAAGATCAATATCTTACTCATCTATCAATAATGGCTATCCGTAACAGATATAAAAAAACCGCCCGAAGGCGGCTTTTACGATGGGATGGCAGAGGCCAAACAGGCGCAAGTCCGGTTAGATGGACTGCTCTTCGCCACCCAGGGCGGCAAACAGCGCCGGGATAAACTGGGACAGCTCGGCGGTGACCAGCGCGAAGTCCGCATCCAGACGGGCGGCCGGATCTTCGCTGGTGACATCGTCGTTCTGCTCGCGCAGCTCTTCGCTGAACTTCAGGCGTTTGATGGAGAGATCATCCCCCAGCACGAAGCTGACGGTCTCGCCCCAGTTGAGGGCCAGCTTGGTCACCAGCTTGTCGTTGGCCAGGTGGTTCTTGATTTCATCCGTCATCAGATCCTGCTGCTTGCAGCGGATGATGCCGCCGTGCTCCATGGCACTGCGCAGCTCGGCTTCGTCTTCCAGAGTGAAGGAGGCTGGCAGATTGCCCTCGTTCAGCCACTCGGTCATGGTGATCTCGGGCGGGTTCTTGAGGGCCACCGGCACCACCGGCAGGGAGCCGATGGATTTGCGCAGCAGCGCCAGCAGATCGTCCGCCTTCTTGGCAGAACCTGCATCCACCACCATTAAATTGTCGGCCGGATTGATCCAGGCGAAGGTCTGGCTGGTACGACTGAAGGCACGGGGCAGCAGGGTGTGGAGGATCTCCTCTTTCAGCGCTTCCTTCTCTTTCTTCTTGAGGGCGCGTCCCTGTTCGAACTCGATCGCTTCTACCTTCTCGGCCAGCATCTCCTTGACCACGGTGCCGGGGAGCATCTTCTCCTCTTTGCGGGCGCAGATGAGGATGTGGCCGGAGGCAGAGTGGGTCAGGGTTGAGCCGAATTTGCCAAGGGGCTTGACCCACCCGAAACGGGAGATGTCCTGACTGCCGCAAGGGGTGAAGGCACAGGCTTCCAGCTGGGTTTCCAGCTGATCCACGGTCAGGTCAAAGGGGCGGGTAAAGCGATAAATCTGCAGGTTTTTAAACCACATGGCGTCCTCGGTCTCTAGATTGTCCGGCGGGCATTGTACTAGAGAGGCGCTTTGTGATCAGCCAATCATTCTCGCTAAATAAAGGGCGATCGACCTCACAGGGTCTCATTTATATCACCTGAACGGCCGTCAAGTTCCCCTAGACTGCGAGTGTACAAGTTGTTACCAAGGATGGATTTATGTTGCGGCCCAGTCGCCCGGAAGACATGGAAGAGATCGTCGAAATCTGGCTGCTGGCCTCCCTGCAGGCCCACGATTTCGTCGATGCCTCCTGCTGGTGGCAGGCCCAAGAGGATCTGCGTACCCGCTATCTCGATCGCGCCGCCATCTGGGTGTTCGAGGAGCGTGGCGATCTGCTCGGTTTCATGGCACTGGTGGACAACTATCTCGCCGCCCTGTTCGTGCGCCCCGACCGTCAGGGCCGCGGCGTTGGCCATGCCCTCTTGCAGGAGGCCAAGCGTCAGGGGGCGTCGCTCCACGCTAGGGTCTTCGTCGAGAACGATCAGGCGGTGCGTTTCTATCGTCGCCACGGTTTCGTCATCAAGGGTGAAGAGTCCGATCCCCTTACCGGCCACCCCCAATACAGGATGTGCTGCGAACCGGCCTGAATCGATGCCAGCCCCCTGTTTTACTTGAAAAAAGCAAGGGGCATCCTCATCTTGTCTCCATCGGGTGCCGCGGGCACCATCCCTGCAACCGGGCTGCTTTCCAATGAAAATCCTCCATACCGCCGACTGGCACCTTGGCCATCAACTTCATGGCCATGACCGCCGTTTTGAACACGATGCCTTTCTCGACTGGCTGAGCGGCACCCTCAAGGCGCGCGAGATCGACGCCCTGCTGGTGGCGGGCGATCTGTTTGATACCGCCAATCCCCCCGCCAGCGCCTGGCAACAACTCTACCGTTTTCTGGCGCGGCTGCGCGCCGAGATGCCCCACCTCAACATGGTGCTGATCGGCGGCAACCACGACTCTCCCTCCAAGCTCGATGCCCCCCACGAGCTGCTGCGGGCCTTTGATCTGCATCTGGTGGGCAGCATCAGTCGCGACAGTGAGGGCAAGCTCGAGGCCGACCGCCTGCTGGTACCGCTGCAAGACAAGGAGGGCAACATTGCCGCCTGGTGCGCCGCCGTGCCGTTCCTGCGCAGCAGCGATCTGCGGGTGGAGCCGTTGGAAGAAGGGCAGGACCGGCTGATCGAAGGGGTACGGCAGGTCTATGCCGAGGTGCTGGCCGAAGGGCGCGCCCGCTGCGGGGAGGGTCTGCCGCTCATCGCCATGGGCCATGCCTATCTGGCGGCGGGCCAGCTCTCGGAGCTGTCGGAGCGGCGGGTGCTCGGCGGCAACCAACACGCACTGCCTGCCGAACTCTTTGCCGGTGCCGACTACACGGCGCTCGGTCACCTCCATCTGGCCCAGAGCCCGGCCGAGGGGGTGCACTACAGCGGCTCGCCGCTGCCGCTTTCGCTGGCCGAAGCCAACTACAACCATCAGGTGCTGGAAGTGACCTTTTCAGAGGGGAAACTGGCCGGGCTGGAGCGGATCCCGGTACCCCGCGCGGTGGAGATGATCCGCCTGCCCCAGAGCAGCCTCGACGACGCACTCAAAGCCATCGCATCGCTCGAGCTGCCTGATTGTCCACAAGAAGCACAGCCCTTCCTCGAAGTACGGCTGCTGCTGCCCAAGCCAGAAGCCCGCATCCGCGAGCGTATTCTGGCGGCCATCGCAGACAAGCCGGTGCGTCTGGCCCGCATCAGCACCCAGTATCAGGGCTCGGGCGAAGGGCTGGCCGATGGTCGCGAGCGGCGCAGGCTCGATGAGCTCTCTCCCACCGAGGTGTTTCGCCTCTGCTATCAGCGCCAGTTCGAGGGGGAGCCCGAAGCCGAGCTGGTCGCCTCGTTTGAAGAGATCCTGGAGCAGGTGAAGGAGTCAAACCAATGAAAATCTTGTCTCTGTCAGGTGAGAATCTGGCCAGTCTGACCGGCCCCTTCACCATCGACTTTACCAAGGGGGCGCTCGGCGCCGCCGGTCTGTTTGCCATCACCGGCAACACCGGCGCCGGCAAGAGCACCCTGCTCGACGCCATTTGTCTGGCCCTCTACGACAGGATGCCGCGTTTGATGGGAATGCGTCAGAATGTCGAAAAAATTGGTCGTGCCGATGAAGACGAAAAAGAAAAATTAACAGCGAATGACGTTAAAAATATCCTCAGCCGCGGTCACGCCAGCGGCTTTGCCGAGGTGCAGTTTCGTGGCTGCGATGGCCGCATCTGGCTGGCCCGTTGGGCGGTGCGCCGGGCACGCAACCGCTCGGAAGGGCGCTTTCAGGCGCAGGAGCGCACCCTGACCGATGTGGCGTCGGGGCAGGTTTTCTCCGGCAGCAAGCGGGAGCTGCAGGATCGCATCGACGAGCTGGTGGGTCTCTCCTGGGAGCAGTTCCGCCGCGCGGTGATCCTGCCGCAGGGGGAATTTGCCGCCTTTCTCAAATCGGATGCCAACGAGCGCTCCGCCCTGCTCGAACGGATGACCGGCACCGAACTCTACTCTGCCATCTCCATCCAGACCTATGAACGGGCGCGGGAAGAGCAGCAGAAGCTGGCCACCATCGCCCAGCGCCTCGGCGACGTGGCGCTGATGGATGAAACGACCCGCGAACAGTGGGTAAGCCAGCAGGTGAGCCTCTCCACCACCCTCAAGCACGAGCAGCAACAGCAGCAGCTGATGCAGGACTTGCGCGACCTCAACAGTCGCATTGCAGCCCAGCTGCAGGGCTGCGCCGAGGGACAGGCGGCGCTCGATGCCGCCCTGCAGGCCCACGGCGCCGCGGCCCCCGAGCGCGAGGAGTTTGCCCGTGCCGAACAGGCCCAGGTGGCCCGCGCCGATCACGACGAGCTGGCCCGCCTCACCCTTGAGGTACAGCAGCAGGAGAAGGTGATCGCCGAGCTGGGGCCTGAGCTGGCCAAACTCGAGGAGCAGACCCAGCAGAGCGCGCTGACCGAACAGCAGTTGCTGGCGGAGAAGATCGCCGCCGAGCGGGAATGGGGTGCCCTGCAACCCGAACTCAAGCGGGCGCAGGAGCTCGATACCCGCATCCGGGAAAAAGTGCAGCAGTTGCAGAAGATCCAGCAGGAGGGGGCACAGGAGCGAGAAGTGCAACTCACGCTGGAGCAGGGCTGGCGCGAGCAGAGCCGACAGGTAGAACTGCTCAAGCAGCAGCACCAGCAGTGGGGCCTTTGGCTCGAAGAGCATAAGGAGCTGGCACCGGTGGCCCGTCAGTGGCAACCCCTGCTCACCGCCATGCAAGATTGGGCCGAGGATGCCGACAAGTTACAACAGCTGCTCACCCTGCGGGATCACAAGCTGCGCGCCCTGCAACAGTTGCAGCGCCAGCTGGAGCAAGGCCAGCAAGAGCGCGACTACTGGCAACATGAACAAGCTCGGCTGCAACAGCAACAGAACGAGCTGCAGGAGCAGCAGTGGGAGAGCCGCCTCGCCAAGGCGCAGGAGCAGTGGCAGCAGCAAACCGAACAGCTGGGTCAGCTGCGCCAGCTGCTGGAGCTGGCCGATTATGGCCGCAACCACGGCGAACAGCATGGCCGCTTGCAGCAGGAGATTGCCCAGCTGGAGCAAGCGCTGGGCAAGCTCGCCACCCTTGGCGAAGAGCTGGCCCCCGCCCGCGAGCGGCTCGCCCTGCAGCGGGATGAAGCGCGCCACGCGCTGGAGCAGTCCCGCGCCATCGCCAGCTTCGAGCAGTATCGCCATATCCTGAGCGATGGCGAACCTTGCCCGCTGTGCGGTTCCGGGGAGCACCCCTACAGCCAGAGCCAGCCACAGGTGGCTGGCATTCTTGGTCAACTGGCGGAACGGACCCGCAGTCTGGAGCTGGAGTGGGAGCGGCTCAACCATCAGTACATTCAGTGCGAGAGCGAGCGTCAGGAGCTGGCCCGCCAGCTGGCGGTGCGTCAGCAACATCTGCCGGAGCTGGAAACCCGCGCCGAGCAGCTGACCCAGCGCTGGCAACAGCTGGGGGGCGATACCCTGCTGGGCCATCCGCTGCCGCTGCGCCAGAGCCCCATTGAGTGGAACGAGCTGATGAGCACCCTGCTTGGCCGTGGTCAGGCGCTGGAGCAAGGGTTGGCCCAGAGCCAGCAGCAGCTGCGTCAGGCCCAGCTTGGCCAACAACAGCTGCAAGGGGTGCGTCAACAACTGAGCCAACTGGCTGCCCAGCACCAGCAGTTTGACCAGCAGTGGCAAGAGGCCGACCGCCAGCGCATCGCGCTGGAAGGAGAAGTGAAGGCAATGGGCGAGCAGGAGGCGACCCTGCGCCAGCGCCTCGAACAGGGGGGCAACCGTCTCGATGAGCAGATGGCTGGCCAACCCTGGCGCCAATGGCTCGGCAGCCAGCAGTGGCACGAGTGGCAGCGAGCCTGCGAAGCCTGGCTGCACGGCCAGAGCGAGTGGGAGCGTCTGGCCAGCGAGATCGCCAGCCTCACCCCCGCCCTGAGTGCGCAGGAGGCACGCCTGCAGACCCAGCGCGAGCTGCTGCACAAACTCGAGCGGGACTACAAGGAGCACGAACAGCAACGGCAGGGGCTGCTCACCAGCCGCGCCGCCTGTCTGAATGGCGAGGAGATCCCGCAGGTCGAGAGCCGCTGGCAGCAACGACTGCAGCAGCTCGCCAGCGAACTGGAGGCGATGCAACAGAGCGCCCGCGCCCTGCGCGAGCGGCAGACCGAGCTCAAGACCCGTCTCACCCATGTGGAGCAGGAAAAGCAGACCAGCAGCCGCCGCAAGCGGGAGGTGCTAGGCCGCTGGGCCGCCCACGCCAGCACCCTTGGCATTGCCGAGTACGACCTTCGCCGCCTGCTCGCCATCAGCCCCGATGAACTCAAGGCTCGCCGCTCTGCCCTGCAAGGGTTGGAAGATGCCCTTGGCGAGGCGCGCACCCGCCTTGCCGAGCGGCAACGGGCGCTGGCACTGGAGGAGAGCAAGCGGGATCGCTATCGCGAGCATCACCCCGAGCTGGCTGCCCTGCCGGATGCAGAGCTGAGCGATCAACTGGCGGCACTCGATGCCCGCTGTCGCGCCCTTGAAGAGCAGCTGTTCGAGTGCAAGAGCAAACTGGCACAGGCCGAAGCCGCAGCCCTCAAGGCGGGCAGCCTGCAACAGGAGCTGGCCGCCCAGCAGGCGGTGGCCGACCACTGGCAGCAGCTGTGCGATCTGATTGGGCAGGCCAACGGCGCCAAGTTCCGCACGTTCGCCCAGAGCCTCACCCTCGAGCGTCTGCTGCTGGAGGCCAACGCCCAGCTCGCCGAGCTATCGCCCCGCTACCGGCTGGAGCGGGTACCCGGCACCGATCTGGCGCTACAAGTGGTGGATCTCGACATGGGGGACGAGGTGCGTTCGGTGGACTCCCTCTCCGGTGGCGAGAGTTTCCTGGTATCGCTGGCGCTGGCGCTGGCCCTCTCCAGCCTCTCGTCACGGCAGACCCAGGTCGAGTCGCTGTTTATTGACGAAGGGTTTGGCACCCTGGATCCGGACAGTCTGGATCTGGCGCTCGCCAGCCTCGACTCCCTCCAAGCCGCCGGTCGCCAGATCGGGGTCATCTCCCACGTCCAGACGCTGGTGGAGCGGATTGGCGTGCAGATCAGGGTCGAAGCTCTCGGCGGCGGCGAGAGCCGGGTAGTGGTTCCCTGAGAGCCTTCGGCTCACCCCCCACACCGTAAATAACAAGACCCCGCCAATTGGCGGGGTCTTGTTGAGAGGCAATCAACCGAAGCGGTAGGCGCCCATATAGAGGCTGCCGCCATCCCAGCTCTCGTGCAGCCGGGTGGGCGCCACACCATCAGCGGCCCCCAACGCCACAAAGAGTGGGCGCAGGTGGTCGTCGTGGGGATGGGACTCCACCGCACCGGGAGCCTGCTGGCGATAGTTGAGCAGCGCCAGCCGATCCTCTTCGACCATCTTCTGCTCCAGCCAGTCGACAAACTGGCTGGCCCACTCCGGCACTGGCGAGCCTTCCGGTGCCAGCGCCCGCAGGTTGTGGGTGATGGCGCCAGAGGCGAGGATGCCAATTCCCTGACTGCGCAGCGCCCCCAATACCTCTCCCAACTGCCACAACTGGGCCGGGGTGAAGCTGGCGGGAATGGAGATCTGCACCAGCGGGATCTCGCTGTTTGGGTCGATCAGGGAGAGCGGCGACCAGACCCCGTGATCCAGCTCGCGCCGCACCGGGGTGGCGGTCAGTCCGGCCAGTGCCAGCTGGTCGCTCACCCCTTGTTGCAGCCACTCGGGGCTGCTGGCAGGCCAGCGCATCCGGTAGAGGGGCTCGGGGAAGCCATAGAAGTCGTACATCAAGGCCGGTTTGGGCTCGACGTTGATCTGTAGCTCGCGGCTGAACCAGTGGGCGGAGATGACCACCAGCCCCTTGAGCTCACCCAGACGCAGGGTTCGCAGAAAGCGGGTGGCGGGTTGCTCACGCAGCACCAGATCCGGTGCGCCGTGGGAGATAAACCAGACAGGGGCGAGGGACATAAAGCAGACTCCAACAAAGTATCAGGGGGCGATACCGGAGGGGATATCGCTGTTGGAATCGATTATCCTCCCGCCATGAAAGGTGGACAATCCAGCAAGATAGATAAGAACTATCAACCAATGGTTGATAATTTCACGCTTTCACGACCGGTAAGCAGCAATAGATATCAAGGCTGCGACGCTTCCGGCTGCAGTCGGACTGCGCGAAGCGCCATCCGGGTCGCTGCACTGTGATCCTGCCACTCTCGCCACGCCAATCCCTCGGCGGCCACCTCCCCTTTCACCGGATGGGAGAAAATCGCCAGCAGTCGCGCATTATCAGGCCAGTAGCGGGCTGGCAGTGTCTGAACCAGCAGCAGGGCGGCGCCCAGCAAGAGCAGAGCCCATCCGGTTTCATGGCTGTTTTTCATCTCGGCCTCCTTCACCCGTGCGCCAATGAACTAACATTTTTGCGCAAGCCGGTGACAAGACGGTGACAGCGGACGGGTGGTCATTTTACAACATCTGAACCTCAACCCGGCCAAACAACCACAGATGGCAACATTTGTATCCCTTCAGCCCGAACCTGTGGCCGTATGCTCTAAAATGTGACTCACAGGAAAACGTTATCCCTGAAAAGAAAACGTTATCTGGTCAAAACGTTGTTTCTGGATCATAAAAAGATTCCAAAAACTGGTGTATATTGCTCGGCGGAAATTCCTTAACCATGAAGATTGACATGAAAAAGACCAAAATTGTCTGCACCATCGGTCCGAAGACCGAATCCAAAGAAATGCTGGCCAAAATGCTGGACGCCGGCATGAACGTCATGCGCCTGAACTTCTCCCACGGTGACTACGCCGAGCACGGCAGCCGCATCAGCAACCTGCGCGCTGTAATGGCCGAGACCGGCAAGCACGCAGCTATCCTGCTGGACACCAAGGGTCCGGAAATCCGTACCATGAAGCTGGAAGGCGGCAACGACGTCGCGCTGGTCGCTGGCCAGACTTTCACCTTCACCACCGACCAGACCGTGGTTGGCAACAAAGACAAAGTGGCTGTGACCTATGCAGGTTTCGCCAACGATCTGCGCGTCGGCAACCGCATTCTGGTTGATGACGGCCTGATCGGTCTGGACGTTATCGAAATCACCGAGCGCGAAGTTATCTGTAAAGTGCTGAACAACGGTGACCTGGGCGAGAACAAAGGCGTTAACCTGCCGGGCGTCTCCATCAAGCTGCCGGCCCTGGCCGAGAAAGACAAGCGCGACCTGATCTTCGGTTGCGAGCAAGGCGTTGATTTCGTTGCTGCTTCTTTCATCCGCAAGAAAGAAGACGTTCTGGAAATCCGTGAGCACCTGAAAGCCCACGGTGGCGAGAACATCCAGATCATCTCCAAGATCGAAAACCAGGAAGGTCTGGACAACTTCGACGAGATCCTGGCTGTTTCCGACGGCATCATGGTTGCTCGTGGCGACATGGGTGTAGAGATCCCGGTTGAAGAAGTTATCTTCGCCCAGAAGATGATCATCGCCAAGTGCAACAAAGCCCGCAAAGTGGTTATCACTGCCACCCAGATGCTGGACTCCATGATCAAGAACCCGCGTCCGACCCGCGCCGAAGCTGGTGACGTGGCCAACGCCATCCTGGACGGTACCGACGCAGTCATGCTGTCCGGTGAATCCGCCAAGGGTAAGTACCCGCTGGAAGCCGTGACCATCATGGCCACCATCTGCGAGCGTACCGATGCCGTGATGCCGTCCAACCTGTCTGCTGCAAACGACAGCAACAAGCTGCGCATCACCGAAGCCGTATGTAAAGGCGCCGTAGAGACCTCCGAGAAGCTGGACGCCCCGCTGATCGTGGTTGCTACCGAAGGCGGCAAATCTGCCAAGGCCATTCGCAAGTACTTCCCGAAAGCCTGGATCCTGGCTATCACCACCAACAAGAAAACTGCTGCCCAGCTGGTTCTGACCAAGGGTGTGGTTGCTCACGTGGTTGACAGCATCGCCTCTACCGACGATTTCTATCGCATCGGTAAAGAAGCCGCGCTGGAAATCGGCATGGGTCTGAAAGGTGACGTGGTTGTGATGGTCTCCGGTGCTCTGGTACCGAGCGGCACCACCAACACCGCTTCTGTTCACGTTCTTTAATCAGAGCTGAACGAGTTGAAAACGGCGCCTGCGGGCGCCGTTTTTTTTGTCCCTCCCCCCTGCTTACCTGACAAGCCCGGTGTTAGAATCCACGCGAATTTAATCTATGCGGGAAATCTCCCGAATATCGCGTAATAACCCGGAAGTTATATGCCCTCAATACGTTTTAAAAGAGTCTCGGCCACCCTGTTGCCGCTGCTCTGTCTCCTCGCCAGCCTCTGCGTCCCGCAAGCCATGGCGCAAGATGTCCCCTCTCGCAACGCAGTTCAGCGAGCGCTGGATGGTCTGGGTAAATCAGAGACCCTGACCGTCAGTCAGCAAGCAGATCAGAAGTTGCTGACCGAAACCCTCGGCCTGCTCGACAACATCGACAAGGAGGAGGCGAAGGCCAAGACCCAGGCCCAGCGGATCCGCAACCTGCCCACCGAACTCAGAGAGATCAGCGCCAAGCTCGATGCCCTGACCAAGGGCAAAAGTGCAGAGCAGATCAAGAGCGAATACGCCAGCATGAGTCTGGCAGAACTCGACAGCCGTCAGCCGGAAGTGCTGGCCAACATGCAGGCGGCCCAGGAGGCCCTCGGCGCCATCGGCAGCCAGCTCACCAGCTTGCAGACACTGCCGGAGCGAGCCCAGGCCAGCATGAGCCGTGCCTACCAGCGCAGTCAGGAGATCCGCAGCCGCCTCAACGCAGGTGAAAGCGTCTCCAGCGCCGAGAAGATGAAGCTCGGTGCCGAGCTGGCCCTGCTCGACCTGCAACTGGCCCACCTGCAAAAGGAGCTGGATAACCGTACCAGCATGCAGGATCTGGCGATCAAGCAGCGCGACTACCAGAGCGCCCGTCTCGCCAGCGAAGAGCAGAAACTGCAGCTGTTGCAGGATCAGAGCAGCGCCAAGCGCCTCGGCGACACCGAAAAAACCGCCGAGCAGACCGGTGAACTGGTGGCGACCGAAGACAGCCCGCTGGTGCAAAAAGAGCAGGAGCTCAACCACCAGCTCAGCCAGCAGCTGATCGGTGCCACTACCAGCCTCAACTCGCTGGTCCAGAAAAACCTGCAAGCCAAGAGCTGGCTGGAGCGCGGCATCCAGACCGAGCGCAACCTCAATGAACAGGTGCAGATGCTCAAGGGCAATCTGCTGCTGTCGCGCATCCTCTATCAGCTCTATCAGCAGCTGGAGGCGGCCCCCACCATCGCCGTCAAAAACCTGGAAGAGCAGATCGCCGATCTCCATCTGGCCCAGTTTGAACTGAGCCAGCAGCGTGACCAGCTGTTCCAGAAGAACCTCTATCTGGACAATCTGATCGCCGGCAGCAAGGATCCGGTGAGCGAGGAGGACAAAGAGAGCCTTGCCAAGCTGCTCGACACCCGCATCAATCTGCTCGATCAGCTCAACCGCCAGCTCGACAGCCAGCTCACCAACGCCATCAGCCTGCAGCTGACCCAGCAGCAGCTGGCGCGGGTCTATGCCTCTATCGAATTTACCCTGCAGCAACACATCTTCTGGGTAAGCAGCAACAAGCCCATCGACAGCAAGTGGTTTATCAGCTGGCCCGCCCAGGCCTACAAACAGGCCTCCGACTGGGTATTGAAACCGGACTGGAAACGCTGGCGCGAAGAGCTGCTGGGGATCGCCCTGCTCGCCTTCCCGCTGCTGCTGATCGGCGGCCTGCTGGTCTGGAAACGTCCGGCGCTGGTTGAGCGCGAGAAGAAGATCACCAAGGACCTTGGCCGTTTCCGTCAGGACAGCCAGTGGCACACCCCGCGCGCCCTGCTCTATACCGTGCTGCAACGCCTGCCGGGCAGCATGTTCATTCTCGCTGGCGGTCTGCTGCTCACCTACTGCGGTCTGCTCAGTCCCAAGCTGATGTTCCAAATCACCCTGAACCTCGCCCTCGGCTATCTGGTGTTCAGCGTCTATCTGGCGGTGATGCGCCCGGGTGGCATCGCCGAAACCCACTTCCGGATCCCGAAAGCGGAGCTGCAGGCCAAGCGCAACAGCATGCGCTACATCTGGTTGCCACTGCTGCCGCTCATCATGCTCGCAACCAAGGCGGTGGTTGAACCCTCCACCCTGGGCAACGACGTGATCGGTCAGGCTATGACCCTGACCCTGCTGGGGCTGGCCGCCTATCTGGTGTTCCCCATCTCCCGCGCCCGCATCAAGGGCGAGGCGAGCATGCAGAAGTCGCTGATCGCCATCGCCCTGGCGCTGGCGCCGGTGGCGCTGATCGTGCTGGCGGTGCTCGGTTACTACTACACCGCGCTGAAGCTCACCGGTCGCCTGATCGAATCCTTCTACCTCATCATCATCTGGAGCCTGGTCTACCGCACCGCCCTGCGTGGTCTGGAGCTGGCAGCACGTCGTCTGGCCTACCGCCGTGCGGTGGCCAAGCGTGAGCACAAATCTTCGGAAGATGCGGAAGGGGGCGAATCCATCGAAGAGCAGCCCATGGATCTGGAGGATGTCAGCCAGCAGTCCCTGCGTCTGACCCGTACCGTGCTGATGCTGATCTTCGGCGTCGCCTTCTACTGGCTCTGGTCCGATCTGGTCGCGGTCTTCTCCTACCTCGACAGCATGGTGCTGTGGCACCGCAGCGAAGGCACTGGCGCCAACGCCGTGCTGTTCCCCATCAGCCTGAGTGACGTGCTGATCGGCTTCCTGCTGCTCGGCGGTGCCTGGTCACTGGCGCGCAACCTGCCGGGCTTGCTGGAGGTGCTGGTGCTCTCCAAGCTCAACCTGGCTCAGGGGACCGCCTACGCCATCACCACCATGCTCAACTACGTACTGATCGGCTTTGGCTCCCTCACCGCTCTCTCCATGATGGGCGTGCAGTGGGACAAGCTGCAGTGGGTAGCGGGTGGTCTGTCAGTCGGTATCGGTTTCGGCATGAAGGAGATCCTCTCCAACTTCGTCTCCGGCATCATCATCCTGTTCGAGCGTCCGGTGCGGATCGGTGACACCGTCACCATCGGCTCCTTCTCCGGTACCGTCTCGCGGATCCGCATTCGCGCCACCACCCTGACCGACTTCGACCGCAAAGAGGTGATCATCCCCAACCAGCAGCTGATGACAGAACGGCTCATCAACTGGTCGCTGAGTGACACCGTCACCCGGGTGATCGTGCGGGTGGGCGTGGCGTACGGCTCGGATCTGGAGCTGACCCGCACCCTGCTCAAACAGGCGGCCGACGAAAACAGCCGGGTGCTGAAAGACCCAGCCCCCATCGTCTACTTCCTCACCTTTGGCGCCAGCACTCTGGATCACGAGCTGCGCTTCTTCGTGAGCGAACTGGGTGATCGCAACCCGGCGGTAGACGAGTTGAACCGCAAGATCGACCAGCTGTTCCGCGAGAACGGCATCGAGATCGCCTTCAACCAGATGGATGTCTACATCAAGAACATGCAGGGCGAAGAGCAGAAGGTGGAGTCCAACTCCGCCGCTCTGCCACCTCCCGCGGAAGATGGCAAGCAGCCAGCCTGATAGCGAACTGCACTGATCTGATGACAACAGCCGCTCACCCAGGTGAGCGGCTTTTTTATGTTCCCGTTGCTACGATCGTCCCCTCAGGCAACCACCGGAGAGTGATAAATGAGTTTACCCGCTGCGGTCTCTCACCTAATGTAGGCTGACGAACGGGAGAGCAGGGAGCCGCGTTTTCGCCCATGGATGACCAACAACTAGAGCACATTCTGTTTCGCTCCTTTGATGTGATCCCGCTCCCAATCCTGGTGTCCGAGTCGACAGCCAGCCAGGGTCATATGTCACTCGACCGGATCCCCCTGCGTCGCCATCTCTTCCTCAACAGGGCCTTTCGCGAACAGCTGGGCTATGAGCTGCAGGATCTGCCGGACATGGAGAGTTGGTTTCACCTCGCCTATCCCGATGAGAGCTATCGCAACTCGGTAATTCAGGCCTGGCATAACCAGATAGAGCAGAGCCTGCACCATGGGCTGGAGGTCGCCGAAATGCCTGCGCTGATCCGCTGCAAGAGCGGTCAGTCGCGCTGGTTTATCGTCACTGCCCAGCTGGGGGCAGATGCCATCCCGGATAGCCATATCGTCACCTTTCGCGATATCCACGACCTGCAATGCATGGTAGAAGAGGTGAGCCGCCTCTCCTGCACCGATCCCCTCACCGAACTGACCAACCGGCGTGGCGCACAGCAACAGCTGCAGGCTCTCTGGTTGCAGGGCCAGCCCCTCTCGGTAGTACTGGGAGATATCGATCATTTCAAGCAGGTCAATGACCGCTACGGCCACCCTGCGGGCGATGCCGCGCTCTGCGCCGTCGCCCACGCCATGGCGGGCCAGCTGTTGCCGGGGGAGAGTTTGGCCCGTTGGGGCGGGGAGGAGTTCCTGCTGATCCTGCCAGACTGCAGCATTGAACAGGCAGCACGGCGCGCCGAACAACTGCGCCAGCATGTCAGTACCACCCGCTTGCCATGGCAAGGAAAACAGATCGCGCTAACCATCAGTCTGGGGTGTGCCAGCATGAAGGGTCAGGAGAGCATCGACTATCTGCTGATGATGGCAGACCGGGCCCTTTATCAGGCGAAGGAGCAGGGACGTAACCGGGTGGTCATCTCGGCACAATAGCCTGATAGCCAGAAAGGGAAGCTCGCACGCAACCATAAAAAAACCGAAGCACCAGGCTTCGGTTTTTTACTGCGGCAACTGGCATAGGCCAGCCGACCATTACTTCTTGATGCGGATAACCGGAGTCTCGCCCACAGTCACGGCACCAGTCATCTTCACCAGCTCTTTGATCTCGTCCATGTTGGAGATGACCACCGGAGTCAGGGTAGATTTGGCTTTTGCTTCCAGAACGGCCAGATCGAATTCGATGATGGTATCACCGCGCTTGACCTGCTGGCCTTCCTGAGCGATACGCTTGAAGCCTTCGCCTTTCAGTTCAACGGTGTCGATACCGAAGTGAACGAACAGCTCGATACCAGAGTCGGACTCCAGAGAGAACGCATGGTTGGTCTCGAAGATTTTTCCGATGGTGCCATCGCACGGAGCAACCATCTTGTTGCCAGCCGGCTTGATGGCGATACCGTCACCCACGATCTTCTCGGCGAAGACAACGTCAGGCACATCTTCGATCGGCACGATTTCGCCAGACAGCGGAGCGAAGATTTCGATGCCGCCGGTATCAGCGCTATCGTCGGACACCAGTTTCTTCAGTTTGTCGAACAGACCCATAGTAAAAGCTCCTAGAGATGATTTGTCGCTGTTTGCAGCCGATCTTAGCAGACTGCCTTCTGCTTGATAAAGTTATCTACGCACGCTTCGATTTCAGCAGCGGTGGCAAAGCTCAATGCCTGGTCAGCCATTGCCTTCACATCTTCGAAGCTGGTGTTGCGGATAAGCTTCTTGATACGCGGTACAGAGATGGCGCTCATGGAGAACTCATCCAGACCCATACCCAGCAGCAGCAGGGTGGCGCGCTCGTCACCAGCCAGTTCACCACACATACCGGTCCACTTGCCTTCGGCGTGGGACGCATCGATAACCATCTTGATCAGGGTCAGGACGGAGGGTGACAGCGGGTTGTACATAGCGGAGATCATCTCGTTACCGCGATCGACAGCCAGGGTGTACTGGGTCAGGTCGTTGGTACCGATACTGAAGAAATCCACTTCCTTGGCCAGATGATGAGCCATCACGGCAGCGGCCGGGGTCTCGATCATGATACCCACTTCGATGGATTCATCAAAGGCTTTGCCTTCAGCACGCAGTTCGGCTTTCAGCGTCTCCACGGTAGCTTTCAGGCTACGGAACTCTTCGACAGAGATGATCATCGGGAACATGATGCGCAGTTTGCCGAAGGCAGACGCACGCAGAATGGCCCGCAGCTGAGCGTGCATGATGTCTTCGCGGTCGAAGAAAATACGCACGGCACGCCAGCCCAGGAAGGGGTTCATCTCTTTCGGGAAATTCATGTACGGCAGCTCTTTGTCGCCGCCAATGTCCATGGTACGCACGATGATCGGCTGATCCGGCATCGCTTCGGCCACTTCTTTGTAGGCTTTGAACTGCTCGTCTTCGGTCGGCAGCGCGTCACGGTCCATGAACAGGAACTCGGTACGGTACAGACCCACGCCTTCGGCGCCATTGCGGATGGCACCTTCGGTATCCTTGACGGTACCGATGTTGGCGCACACTTCGACCTGGTGACCATCCAGCGTGATGGCAGGCAGATCTTTCAGCTTGGCCAGCTCATCTTTCTCGGCCTGGAACTGAGCCTGGAACTTCTTGGCTTCGTTCAGCTGTTCAGCGGTCGGATTGATGATGATCTGGTTATTGATCGCATCCAGCACCAGCATGTCACCGTTCTTGACGCGCTCGGTGATGTCGTTGGTGCCTACCACGGCCGGCAGCTCCAGGGAGCGGGCCATGATGGAGGTGTGAGAGGTACGGCCACCGATATCGGTGACGAAACCCAGCACATATTTCAGGTTGATCTGAGCGGTTTCAGACGGGGTCAGGTCTTTGGCGACCAGGATCACCTCTTCGTCGATGGTGCTCAGGTTGACAACGGCGATGCCCAGCACGTTCTTCACCAGACGGGTACCGATGTCACGGAAGTCGGTAGCGCGCTCGCGCAGATAGGGGTCATCCAGCTCGGCCATCATCTTGGCGTACTGCTCGATCACCTCATAGATGGCTTTGTCGGCGGATGCCTTGTTCTCTTTGATGAAGGATTTGATATCCCCTTCCAGCTCCTCATCTTCGAGCAACATGATGTGGCCTTCGAAGATGGCCTCTTTTTCCTCACCGAAGGTGCGACCGGCCATCTCTTTGATGGCTTCCAGCTGGGCAGCTGACTTGGTACGAGCTTCGAGGAAACGGTTGATCTCGCCATCAATCTGATCAGCAGAGATTTTGCCCTGATTGATAACGATTTCATCTTCTTTAAGAAGAAGCGCCTTACCGAATGCGATACCGGGGGACGCAAGAATGCCAGATATCATAATCCTTCCTATTAAAACGACTGTGGGGGAGGAATCTAAAGCTGGATTACTCCAGCTCGTCCATCAGGGCAACCAGCTTCTCAACAGCTTGCTGGGCATCCGGGCCGTCAGCCTGGATGGTTACGTTGGTGCCCTTGGTCAGGCCCAGGGTCTGCAGCTTGAACAGGCTCTTGGCGCTGGCGGACTTGCCACCGGAGACCACAGTGATCTCGCTTTGGAATTCTTTGGCTTCTTTCACGAACTGAGCTGCCGGACGGGTGTGCAGGCCGTTTTCAGCAGTAATAACAACAGACTTCTCGTACATGGTTTCACCCCATATTATTGATATTTTTTGGTGGATTGGTCGTTTTTGAAGCAACCTGACCCACCGTGTCAGTATGGATATGTTGTAAAGTAACGAAAGCAGACCCGCAATGGTTTAATCCAGGTCAAGTTTCTGTGCAGTAATCGGCGCGCTGGTTGGCAATTTTCAGTTATTGGGCTACAAGCCGCATCAGGACTGGCCTGAAATTATTTTATAACGAAAAATAACACTTTGTTACTTTGTGATACCCAGCCAGCAAACACCGCGTGACGCCGCACAGGATATGAGATTTAGAGCGGAATGTCTGCTTTTTTTCTCACTCCGGAACTTGTTATTTTACCCCAAAAAATAAGGATCAAGTGACACTAACAGGGGTTGAGTCTAGCCCATAAAGAAGCGGCGCTCCTGGGAGCGCCGCTGTTTTGAAAGATTCCGATCAGTTACTGCTGCAGTTCCTGCTCGCTGAACACCCCGGCAAACAGGGCGCTGGAGAGGTAACGCTCCGCCGCACTCGGCAGAATGACCACTATGGTTTTGCCCGCAAATTCCGGCAGCTCGGCCAGACGGCTGGCAGCCACCACCGCAGCACCGGAGCTGATACCGGCCAGGATCCCCTCCTCCTCCATCAGGCGGCGGGCCATCTCGATGGCTTCATCGCTGGTCACCTTCTCCACCCGGTCGATGAGGGAGAGGTCCAGGTTGCCCGGGATAAAGCCTGCGCCGATCCCCTGGATCTTGTGGGGGCCCGGTTTGATCTCTTCCCCGGCCAACTTCTGACTGATGACCGGCGACTCGGCCGGTTCGACCGCGACAGAGACCACCGCCTTGCCCTGGGTCTTCTTCAGATAGCGGGAGACACCGGTAATGGTGCCACCGGTACCGACCCCGGCCACGAACACATCCACCTCACCGTCAGTGGCATCCCAAATCTCGGGGCCAGTGGTCTTTTCGTGGATCTCCGGGTTGGCCGGGTTTTCAAACTGTTGCAGCAACACATACTTGCCCGGCTCGGATTCGAGGATCTCGTTGGCCTTGGCAATGGCCCCCTTCATGCCGAGCGGCCCTTCGGTCAGCACCAGATTGGCACCGAGCGCCTTGAGCAGCTTGCGGCGCTCCAGGCTCATGGTGGCCGGCATGGTCAGGGTGATGGGATAGCCGCGAGCCGCCGCGACAAAGGCCAGAGCAATGCCCGTGTTGCCGCTGGTGGGCTCGATGATCTCCTTACCCTTGGTCAGGATGCCGCGCTTCTCGGCATCCCAGATCAGGTTGGCACCGATACGGCACTTGACGCTGAAGCTGGGGTTGCGGCTCTCGATCTTGGCCAGCACGCGACCTTTGGTAACACGGTTGAGACGAACCAGCGGGGTGTGACCGATAGTCTGGCTGTTGTCCTCAAAAATTTTGCTCATGGCGCTATCCCTGTGTTTGTTACGACGATGAAACAAGATTACCCTGTGGTTTCTGAATGAGAAGTGACTATTCGTTATAACCATATGGTATTACAACATATAGAGCTTATTCTCTCTGGCCCCTGACTCCGGGCGCCAATCGTCAAAGGAACCGACGTTATGGGATTTTCAGGAAGCAGCCAGTATCTCGCCTCCGATGCATTGAAGATGGCGGTCAATGCCGCCATCACCCTCGAAAAACCGCTGCTGATCAAAGGGGAGCCGGGCACCGGCAAGACGGTGCTGGCGGAAGCGGTCGCCGACCATCTCGGCACCGACCTCATTGCCTGGCATATCAAGTCCACCACCAAGGCCCAACAGGGACTCTACGAATATGATGCGGTGGCCCGGCTGCGGGACTCCCAGCTCGGCGACCCCAGAGTGGCCGATATCAGCCACTACATTCGTAAAGGCAAACTGTGGCAGGCCTTCAGCTCCGAGCAGCGACCTGTGCTGCTGATCGACGAGATCGACAAGGCCGACATCGAATTCCCCAACGATCTGCTGCTGGAGCTGGATCGGATGGAGTTCGACGTCTACGAAACCGGCGAGCGAGTCAAGGCACGCCAGCGGCCTGTGGTCATCATCACCTCCAACAATGAGAAAGAGCTGCCGGACGCCTTCCTGCGCCGCTGTTTCTTCCACTACATCCGCTTCCCCGACAAGGCCGAGATGCAGGCCATCGTCAAACTCCACTACCCCGACCTCAAGGAGAGCCTGCTTGGCGAGGCAATGGAGCTCTTCTTCGAACTGCGCGAAGTAGAGGGGCTGCGCAAGAAGCCCTCCACCTCGGAACTACTGGACTGGATCCGCCTGCTCTTGGCCGACGATATCGCCCCCGAGGCGATGCGCGCCCGCGAGCCCGGCAAGCTGGTGCCCGCGCTATATGGCGCCCTGCTCAAGACCGAGCAGGATTTGCATCTCTTCGAGAAGCTCGCCTTTCTGGCCCGGCGCGGCAGCTGACCCATGCTGATCGACTTTTTTACCCACCTGCGCCGCCACAAGCTCCCCTGCAGCCTGCGTGAGCTGCTGGACTTGCACGCCGCGCTGGCAGCCCGGCTGGTCGCTGCCGATATGGACGAGTTCTACCAACTCTCCCGCTGCCTGCTGGTAAAAGACGAGGCCCACTACGATCGCTTCGATCGCGCCTTCGCCGAATACTACGAAGGGCTGGAAGCCATCCCCCTGCTGCCGGAGAGCCTGCCCGAGGAGTGGCTGCGCAAGGAGTTCGAACGGCTGTTGAGCCCAGAGGAGAAGGCGCTGCTCACATCCCTCGGCGGACTCGACAAGCTGCTGGAAACCCTTAACCAGCGATTACGCGAGCAGAAAGAGCGCCACGCCGGTGGCAACAAGTGGGTGGGAACCGGTGGCAGCAGCCCGTTTGGCCACGGCGGTTTTCACCCCGAGGGCATCCGCATGGGTGGAGAAGGGCAGCACGGCAAGGCGACCAAGGTGTGGGAGGCCCGCCACTATCGCAACTTCAGCGACGACTCGCCGCTAGGCCAGCGCGCCATCCAGCTGGCGCTGCGCAAGCTAAGACGCTGGGTGCGCAAAGGCAATCCCGACGAGCTGGATCTCGACGACACCATAAAAAGTTCTGCCCGCCAGGGCTGGCTCGATGTGAAGCTGCGGCCCGAGCGCCACAACGGGGTCAAACTGTTGGTCTTTTTCGATGTCGGAGGCTCCATGGATGCCCACGTGGCCGAGGTGCAGCGCCTCTTCTCCGCCCTGCGCCACGAGTTCAAGCATCTGGAGTACTTCTATTTTCACAACTGCCTCTACGACTTCGTCTGGAAGGATAACGCCCGCCGCTTTGAGGAGCGGTTCGATACCCTGCGGCTGCTGCGCACCTATGGCAGCGACTACCGGGTGATCCTGGTGGGGGATGCCACCATGGGCCCCTACGAGATCACCTGGCCGGGCGGCAGTGTCGAGCAGTGGAACGAGGAGTCGGGTCAGGTGTGGCTCACCCGCTTGCAGCAGCACTTTCCCAAACTGGTGTGGATCAATCCCACCCCGCGGCGGGAGTGGCTCTGGCATCCCTCCATCAAACTGATGAATGACGTGGTTGGCGGACGGATGCATCCGCTGACCCTGGCGGGTCTCGCTGCGGCGATCAACCAGCTCTAACCCTCTCTACCCTATAAACCGACAAGCCGGGAACGCACCCGGCGAGGAGCAAAGATGACCTCTATCGTGATCAGTGGCTCAGGCCTCTATACCCCACCCTTTGCCGTCAGCAATGAAGAGCTGGTGGCCGCCTTCAACCAGTATGTGGATCTCTACAACGAGGAGAACGCCTCCGCCATCGATGCCGGCCAGCTTCCCGCCAAGCAGCACTCCAGCT
Source organism: Aeromonas sp. 603079 (assembly GCF_049172135.1). Taxonomy (NCBI): domain Bacteria; kingdom Pseudomonadati; phylum Pseudomonadota; class Gammaproteobacteria; order Aeromonadales; family Aeromonadaceae; genus Aeromonas; species Aeromonas sp. 603079. Next base: position 188,516 of record NZ_JAAKPX010000007.1, read on the forward strand.
GCGAGTTCATCGAGAAGGCATCCGGCATCAAGAGCCGTTATCTGGTGAGCCGCGAGGGAGTACTCAATCCCGATATCATGCAACCGCTGCTGGCGGAGCGGCCCGATGAGATGCCCTCCATCATGGTGGAGATGGCGGTGGCCGCCGCCGAGCAGGCACTGATCGCCGCCGGTCGCGAGCCGGGAGAGATCGACTTGGTCATCGTCGCCGCCTCCAACATGCCGCGCCCCTACCCAGCGCTGGCCATCGAGCTGCAGCATTATCTGGGGGCGAGCGGCATGGCCTTTGACATGAACGTGGCCTGCTCGTCTGCCACCTTCGGCATCAAGACAGCCGCCGATATGCTGGCGGCAGGCACCGCCAAACTGGCGCTGGTAGTCAATCCGGAGATCTGCTCGGGACACCTCAATTTCCGGGACAGAGACAGTCACTTTATCTTCGGCGATGCCTGCACCGCGGTGCTGCTGGAGCGGGAGGCCGATTGCAAGGTGGCCAATCCGTGGCAACTGGTGGCCAGCAAGCTGGTGACCCAGTACTCCAACAACATCCGCAACAACTTCGGCTTTCTGAACCGGCTGAGCCCGCGCACCCGCTACGGCGACGACAAGCTGTTTCGCCAGCAGGGGCGCAAGGTGTTCAAGGAGGTGTTGCCGCTGGTGTGCGACCAGATAGCCAACCAGCTCGATGAGCAGGGCTGGCCTGCCGAGAGCCTGAACCGGCTCTGGCTCCATCAGGCCAACCTCACCATGAACCAGTTCATCGGTCGCAAGCTGCTGGGTCACGATGCCAGCCAGCAGGAGGCGCCGGTCATTCTTGATAGCTATGGTAATACCAGCTCGGCGGGTTCCATCATCGCGTTTCATCTGTACAATCGCGACCTTCCTGCGGGGGCCCGCGGCGTACTTTGCTCCTTTGGCGCTGGCTACTCCATCGGTAGCCTGCTGCTACAACGACAGTAACAGAGTGCGCGGGGAGAGTGGCCCGCGCCCTGTACTCTGATTGGGGTTTGGCGCTGTTTCGCCGCTAGCCCCGCTCTCGGTTCACCCTTACGAGAGGAGAAAACGGGCATAAATAGTGGCCAGACCATGACTATTGATCCGAAAACACCGTACTACTGTGACAACGCATACCGACAAGCCATTGATGAAAAACTTATTTTTCAGATTGGTTGCAATTTTTGAGTACCATGGTGCAACGGGGCGATATCTGGATCACAAGATGACAGGAAAAGGCTGCAATTTGTCATCCTTTGCCAATGATGGCTTCCAATGAATTCGAGGTTTGCTATCATCCGGAGACATTTCTTATCTGTCGCCGGCTACAAAAGAATCCCCTCATGTACACACAGTTCTTCGGCCTATCGGAACCGCCTTTCTCCATCTCGCCCAATCCCAAATACCTCTATATGAGTGAGCGCCACGGCGAAGCCCTTGCTCACCTCAACTACGGATTGCAGGATGGTGGCGGCTTTGTGCTGCTGACCGGCGAAGTGGGCACCGGCAAAACCACCGTCTCCCGCTGCCTGTTGCAGCAGTTGCCAGCAGAGACCGAGATCGCCTACATCCTCAACCCCTCCCTGACCGAACGGGATCTGCTGGCCGCCATCTGTGACGAGTTTCAACTCACCTACCCCGCCGAGGCCGGGATCAAGCAACTGTTCGACCTTATCCGCGACCACCTGCTGGCCAACCTGACCGCAGGCAAGCGCAGCGTGGTACTGGTGGATGAGGCCCAACATCTGTTGCCCGAGGTATTGGAGCAGTTGCGTCTGCTGACCAACCTGGAAACCGACGAGAAAAAACTGCTGCAAATCGTGCTGATCGGCCAACCCGAACTGCAACAGATGCTGCGCCTGCCCCTGTTGCGCCAACTGGCCCAGCGCATCACCGCCCGCTACCACCTGCTGCCCCTCTCCGCCACCGATGTGGATGCCTACGTCCGCTTCCGGCTGCAAGTAGCCGGTTGTGTGCAGCCCATTTTTACCCCCAGAGCGATCCAGACGCTGCATCGGCTCTCCGGCGGCATTCCGCGCCTGATCAACCTCATCTGCGATCGCGCCCTGCTCGCAGCCTTCGCCCGTGGCAGCTACAAGATTGTCCATGGCGACATCAGCCAGGCGGCGTTCGAGGTGAGCGGCGTCCGTGATGAGGGAAGCTGGCTTTCCGGTCTGATGGTGACACTGGCTGGCGCCTTGCTGGTAGCAGCAGGCTGGTGGGGCTGGCAATTTTTCGGCGTATTCCCCGAACGGCCTGTGGTCAAGGTCGAGGTGCCTGTCACCGTTGACGAGACCGCCGAACAACAAGATCAGTTGACCGAGGCCATCAATCAGGCCCTCGACCCCGAGAGCGCCATGCAGAATCTCTATCGGGTCTGGGGCTATGAACCGGAACCGTTCGATGCCACCTGTGACAACGCCCCTCGCGCCGGTCTGCGCTGCCAGGAGGGAGAGGCAAGCCTCGAGGAGCTGCGCGCCCTGCAGCATCCCGCCATGATCACGCTCACTGACCAGAATGGCGGTCTCTATTACGCCACCCTGGTCAATCTGGGGCCAAGCAAGGCCAGCCTGATGATCGGCAACCAGAGCTGGCAAGTGGATCGCCAGTGGCTCACCGACAACTGGGGTGGCAGCTATACCCTGCTCTGGCGCATGCCGAAAGGGGGCGTCAGCCTGATCGCCAGCAATGCCGGACAGACCCAGATCCAGTGGCTCGACAACGCCCTGAGTCGAGCATTGCAACAACCCGAACGCAAGGTGCGCCGTTTCGATGGCGAGCTCAAGACCAAACTGCAGCAGTTCCAGCGGGATCAGGGGCTCACCCCTGATGGCATCGCCGGCAGCAACACCCTGCTGCGGCTCAACGCTCTCTCCGGCGAACCCATGCCAAGACTGGAGGAGGCCTCCTGATGTCTACCCTGCTCAATGCTCTGCGCCGTGCCCAGCAGCCTTCGCAACAGAGCCATATTCCCGCCATGGGGCTGGCAGTAGCCCGCGAAGAGACGCAACCCGCGCGCCGTATCGGCTGGCTGCTGGCCCCCCTTGCCCTGCTGCTGGGGGCGGGTGCCAACTATGGCTGGCATCTAATCCACCTGCGTCCCATCGAGGAGAAGGTGGAGGTAAAAGAGGTGATTGCCTCCCCCTTCGTGCGGGTTGAGCCCAAGGCGATGGTGACCCGTCCGCTGCCCCCGCCCCTGCCGGAACCTGTAGTGCAGCAGCCCAGGGTCGCAGCGGCTGCCAGCAATCCGGCAGCCAGTCGACCAACCTTGGCCGAACAATTGATGCGCGCCCTCAACGAAACACCGCTGCAACAGGAATCGGGTACAGTTTCCCAAAGCGTGCAGCCGACCCAGTTGATGTCGCTGAATGCCGCTCCGCTTTCGGTTCGCCAGCAAGTGCCCGCATTCAGCTATGGCTCCCATGTGTTCTCATCCAATCCGGCCAAGCGGGCCGTGGTGCTCAATGGCCGCGAATACCGGGAAGGGAGCGAGATAGCCCCCGGGGTCGTGCTCGCCACCATCGACCAGCAGTACATTGTGCTGGATATCGGAGGCCAGAGCGTAACCCTCAAGGCGTTGCAGGATTGGCAAGGGTGAGTACACACCTTCCCCTGATAATCGCTGGCAAGCAGGATGCACCTCGCCTGAGTGCCACTTTTATGAGCATTCAAAGGTTTACGGTGTGATGAAATATCCATTTTTACGGTTTGGTGCGCCCCGACCCGTTGTGTCACAGCACGCAGCCGTACACAATACGCAGCCGCCCCAGAGCCTGGAATTTGTTGATTAATATGACGCTACGATTCAGGGATGACATCTTGACCCTGCTGCTGGCCCGGTGCCGACAGCTTCCTTTGACTCGCGTCACCGGAGTGTTCTTTCTGGTGCTGCTGCTGATGCTGGCCCAGCAGAGCGCAGCCCTCACCTGGCGCTTGCTCACTCTGGCAAACCCGCAATCCAACCAGCCGTGGCAACCCTCCACCGTGGCGGTCAGCGGCCAAAGCAGCCCGCGCCTTGAACTGGGCGAGGTGAGCCGACTGGCGCTGTTTGGCAAGGCGATCCCCAAGGCGCAGGCAAAAACCGCCGTGGCCGCCAATGCGCCGCGCACCCAGCTTAATGCCCAGCTCAACGGGGTGTTGGCAAGCTCGGATCCGGCCAAATCCATCGCCATCATCGCCATGTCCGGCATCCAGAACTCCTACGGGGTTGGCGACATGATTGACGGCACCCAAGCGCGGATCCGGCAGGTCTATCCGGATCGAGTCATCATAGAGCGGGATGGCCGCGACGAGACCCTGATGCTGGATGGCGAGGAGTATGGCAAGCCGCTACCGCAAACAACAAATACCACTCTCCTTGGCTCTCTGCGCAGCGAGCTGATGGCTGATCCGGGCAAGATCACTGATTACCTCAATATTTCACCGGTTCAGATGGATGGCCGCATGGCCGGTTATCGCCTCAACCCGGGCAACAATCCGGAATTTTTCAACCAGAGCGGGCTGCAGGCCAATGATCTGGCCATCAGCATCAACGGACTGGATCTGCGTGACAACATGCAAGCCATGCAGGCGATGCAGCAGCTGGCTAGCGCAACGGAAATGACAGTGACCGTCGAGCGGCAGGGCGAACAGTTCGATGTCTATGTGCGCTTGTCAGAATAATGATTTGGAGTCGTACCAATAATGACCACTAAAGGGAAAGGCTGGCGTCTGGCCACTATCGCAGCGGCACTGATGATGGCGGGCTCAGCCTGGGCCACCGAGTATTCTGCCAGCTTCAAGAACGCCGACATCGAAGAATTTATCAATACGGTGGGCAAAAACCTCAACAAGACCATCATCATAGAGCCCTCGGTGCGCGGCAAGATCAACGTGCGCAGCTACGACCTGCTCAACGAGGAGCAGTACTACCAGTTCTTCCTGAGTGTGCTCGATGTCTACGGCTTTGCCGTGGTGCCGATGAATAACGGCGTGCTCAAGGTGCTGCGCTCGCGGGATGCCAAAACCTCCGCCATTCCGGTGGTGGATGGCAATAACCCGGGAGTGGGCGACGAGATGGTGACCAGAGTCGTGCCGGTACGCAACGTCTCGGTGCGTGAACTGGCTCCCCTGCTGCGCCAGCTCAACGACAACGCCGGTGGGGGCAACGTGGTGCACTACGAGCCATCAAACGTACTGCTGATCACCGGCCGCGCCGCCGTGGTCAACCGTCTGGTGGAAGTGGTGAACCGGGTCGACCGCGCAGGCGATCAGGATGTGGACATCATCAAACTGAGATATGCCTCGGCCGGCGAGATGGTGCGGCTGGTGACCAACCTCAACAAGGATGGCAATCCACAAGGGGGCACCGCCTCCCTGTTGCTGTCGCCCAAGGTGGTGGCCGACGAGCGTACCAACTCGGTGGTGGTGAGCGGTGAGCCGAAAGCGCGCGCCCGCATCATCCAGATGGTTCGCCAGCTCGACCGCGACCTGCAGAGTCAGGGCAACACCCGGGTCTTCTATCTCAAATATGGCAAGGCCAAGGATATGGTCGATGTGCTCAAGGGGGTCAGCTCCAGCATCGAGGCTGACAAGAAGGGGGGCGGAGCAACCACAGGGGGCGCCAGCATCGGCGGTGGCAAGCTGGCCATCTCTGCCGACGAGGCAACCAATGCCCTGGTCATCACCGCCCAGCCGGATGTGATGGCGGAACTGGAGCAGGTGGTGGCCAAGCTCGATATCCGTCGCGCCCAGGTGCTGGTAGAAGCGATCATCGTCGAAATTGCCGACAGTGACGGCCTCAATCTGGGCGTGCAGTGGGCCAACACCAACGCTGGCGGCACCCAATTTACCAACACAACACTGCCCATTGGCGGAGCCATCGCAGCCGGTAAGGATTACCAGGATGGCAATACCGAGACAGCTACCAACTTGCTTGGGAGCTTTAACGGGATGGCCGCCGGTTTCTATCACGGCGATTGGGCCATGTTGGCGACGGCGCTCGCCTCCAATACCAAGAGCGATATTCTCTCAACCCCGAGTATCGTCACCATGGACAACAAGGAGGCCTCCTTCAATGTCGGACAGGAGGTGCCGGTGCAGAGCGGTTCACAAAGCTCCACCACCAGCGATCAGGTGTTCAACACCATAGAGCGCAAGACGGTGGGCACCAAGCTGACGGTTACGCCGCAGATTAACGAAGGGGACTCGGTACTGCTCAACATCGAGCAGGAGGTCTCCAGCGTCGCCAAGGTCGTATCAGACAGTACCAAGGGACTAGGCCCCACCTTCGATACCCGCACGGTGAAAAACGCCGTACTGGTGAAGAGTGGCGAGACAGTGGTACTGGGTGGCCTGATGGATGAGCAGACCAAGGAGGAAGTTTCCAAGGTGCCGTTACTCGGCGATATCCCGGTACTGGGTTACCTGTTCCGCTCCACCAGCACCAACACCAACAAGCGCAACCTGATGGTCTTTATCCGGCCCACCATCTTGCGTGATGCGGAGGTTTATACCGGCGTCTCCAGTAACAAGTACAGCCTGTTCCGCGCCGAACAGCTCAATGCTGCCGCCCAGGAGGGGTATCTCACCTCGCCCGCCCGTCAGGTTTTGCCCGTCTATGGCCAGGATGTGATGATGTCACCCGAAATCCGGCAGGAAGTGGAAAATCAGATGGAGCAGATAAAACGCCGCCAGCAGAACACTGCTGACAGCACCACCCCCTTTGTGCAGAGCCGTCCCTGATGAGTGCCTACCATCTTGATGGCGGCGAGTTGCCGCCCCCGCTGCCGGAGCTGCCCTTCGCCTTTGCCCGCAACTTCGGGGTGATCCTGATTGAGCGGGACGGCGCTCCCGTGCTGCAGTGCCGCCCCGGCGTCACCCCGCAGGCCCTGCTGGAAGTTCGGCGGGTAGCGGGTTGCAGCTTCGCGGTGGAGCAGCTCGACAACGAGGCCTTCGAAGAGCTGCTGATGGCCCACTATCAGCGCAACTCCTCCGAAGCGCGCCAGCTGATGGAAGATCTCGGCAACGAGATGGACTTCTTCGCCCTGGCCGAAGAGCTGCCGCAAAGCGAAGATCTGCTGGATGCCGATGACGACGCCCCCATCATTCGCCTCATCAACGCCATGTTGAGCGAGGCGATCAAGGAGGAGGCCTCCGATATCCATATCGAGACCTTCGAGCGGGCACTAGTGATCCGTTTTCGTATCGATGGGGTACTGCGGGAGATCCTGCGCCCCCATCGCAAGCTGGCATCACTGCTGGTCTCGCGGATCAAGGTGATGTCGCGGATGGATATTGCCGAGAAGCGGGTACCGCAGGATGGCCGTATCTCGTTGCGTATCGGCGGCCGCGCCGTCGACGTGCGGGTCTCCACCATGCCGTCCAGCTACGGCGAGCGGGTGGTATTGCGTCTGCTCGACAAGAACAACGTGCGCCTCGAGCTCAAGCAGCTGGGGATGACCGCGGCCAACCGCAGCATCATCAGCGAGCTTATCCGCAAGCCCCACGGCATCATTCTGGTCACCGGCCCGACCGGTTCCGGTAAATCCACCACCCTCTATGCGGCGCTGTCAGAAATCAACTCGCGGGATCGCAACATCCTAACGGTGGAAGACCCCATCGAATATGACCTCGAAGGGGTGGGCCAGACCCAGGTCAACAGCAAGGTGGACATGACCTTCGCCCGCGGTCTGCGCGCCATTCTGCGCCAGGATCCGGACGTAGTGATGGTGGGGGAAATTCGTGACCTCGAGACCGCCCAGATCGCGGTACAGGCCTCCCTCACCGGTCACCTGGTAATGTCGACCCTGCACACCAACACCGCCATCGGCGCCATCACCCGGATGCGGGACATGGGGATCGAGCCCTTCCTGCTCTCCTCGTCGCTCTTGGCGGTGCTGGCCCAGCGGCTGGTGCGTACCCTCTGCCCCGATTGCCGCGCCTCGCGTCCGGCCACCGAGCAGGAGCGACTTGCAATGGGTATCACACTGGAACCTGATCAGCCTATCTGGCATCCGGTGGGCTGCGAACAGTGCAACCACACCGGCTATCGTGGCCGGACCGGCATCCACGAACTGGTGGTGGTGGACGAGGCGGTGCGTGAAGCCATTCACGGCGCCAGCGGCGAGATGGCCATTGAACGGCTGATCCGCGGCCATACCCCCAGCATCCGCCGCGACGGTATCGACAAGGTGCTCAAAGGGCAGACCAGCCTCGAAGAGGTACTGCGCGTGACCCGGGAAGATTGAGATGGCGGCATTCGAATACAAGGCCCTCGACAACAAGGGGCGTAGCAAGAGCGGCGTGATGGAGGGTGACTCGGCCCGTCAGGTGCGCCAGCTGCTGCGCGAGCAGGGGCTCACTCCCCTCGAGGTAAACGAGACCACCGAGAAGGCGAAACGGGAGGCGACCCGCTTCGCCCTGTTTCGGCGTGGCGCCAGCACAGCCGAGCTGGCCCTGATCACTCGCCAGCTGGCCACTCTGGTCGGTGCCGGCCTCACCATCGAAGAGGCCCTCAAGGCGGTGGCCGAGCAGTGCGAAAAAGCTCACTTGCGCTCTCTGGTGGCGACCGTGCGCAGCAAAGTGGTGGAAGGCTATTCGCTGGCCGACTCGCTGGGGGCCTTTCCCCATGTATTCGACCAGCTGTTTCGCTCCATGGTGGCGGCCGGTGAAAAATCGGGCCATCTGGAGAAGGTGCTCAACCGTCTCGCTGACTACACAGAGCAGCGCCAGCATATGCGCACCAAGCTGCTGCAGGCGATGATCTACCCCATCGTGCTCACCTGTGTCGCCATCGGGGTTATATCGATCCTGCTCACCGCCGTGGTACCCAAGGTAGTGGCCCAGTTTGAACACATGGGCCAGCAGCTGCCGGGCACCACCCGTTTTCTCATCGGCACCAGCGAACTGATGCAGGCCTACGGCCTCTGGTTCCTGCTGCTGATCTTCCTTGGCAGCTTTGTCTGGCGCTGGTGGCTCACCGATGAAAAGCGTCGCCGACGCTGGCATCAGGTGCTGCTCGGCCTGCCGGTGATTGGCCGGGTCAGCCGCGGTCTCAACACCGCCCGCTTCGCCCGTACGTTAAGCATCCTCAACGCCAGTGCGGTACCGCTGCTGGAGGGGATGAAGATCTCCGGCGAAGTGCTCTCCAACGACTTTGCCAGAATGCGCATTCTCGAGGCCGCCGAACGGGTGCGCGAGGGGACCAGTCTGCGCAAGTCGCTGACCGAGACCAAGATTTTCCCGCCCATGATGCTGCACATGATCGCCTCCGGCGAGCAGAGCGGCGAGCTCGACAGCATGCTGGAGCGGGCTGCAGACAACCAGGATCGGGAGTTTGAATCCCAGGTCAATATCGCCCTCGGGGTGTTCGAACCCATGCTGGTGGTCTCCATGGCCGGGGTGGTGCTGTTTATCGTGATGTCGATCCTGCAGCCGATCCTCGAGCTCAACAATATGGTGAATATGTAAGTTTCCGGTGTTCGGTGGCGCCGCTGGCGGCCCGTCGAACCCACCCAGTGATCACTCTCTGATGGGCCATCCCATCTCATTCGTTACGGAGCAACTCATGAACAAACGTCGTCAATCCGGTTTTACCCTGCTGGAAGTCATGGTGGTCATCGTGATCCTCGGCATTCTGGCCAGTCTGGTGGTGCCCAACCTGATGGGCAACAAGGAGAAGGCTGACCAGCAGAAAGCGGTCTCCGATATCGTGGCGCTGGAAAACGCCCTCGACATGTACAAGCTGGACAACAACCGCTACCCGACCACAGAACAGGGTCTGGATGCGCTGGTGACCAAGCCTTCCATCGATCCGGCGCCGCGCAGCTACCGCGATGGCGGCTACATCAAGCGCCTGCCGCAAGATCCCTGGGGCAACCCGTACCAGCTGCTGAGCCCGGGCCAGTTCGGCAAGATCGACATCTTCTCCATGGGTCTGGATGGCGAAGCCGGTACCGATGATGACATCGGCAACTGGAACCTGAAGGATTTTCAATAAGTGATATGCCGCCACCGCACTCCTTGTGAGCTGACTGCATGAAGCGATCTCTCTCCTTTCATCGTCAATCCGGCTTTACTCTGCTGGAAGTGTTGCTGGTCGCCATGCTGATGGGGCTGGTGGCCACCGCCGTCACCCTCAGCATGGGTGGCGCCAGAGGAGATCGGGAGCTGGACAAGCAGGCGCGTCGCCTGATGGCGACGCTGCAGCTGGCGCAGGAGTATGCGGTGATGGATGGTCGGCTGGTAGGCATTCGCATCGAGGATAACGGCTGGCAGTTTATGCAGCGTCAGGCCAAGGATCGCAAGTGGCTGGCCCTGACTGGCGACAAGCAGCTGGGGCCGGTGCAACTGGCCGAGAACATGACGCTGGCGCTGGAGCTGGAAGGCTTTGGCTGGCAGCCGGATCCCGATGAGAAAACCGAACAGAAGCGCGACGAGAAGGAGCGTACTCCTCAGTTGCTCATCTTCCCGGGCGGCGAGCTGAGCCCGTTCGTGCTCACCTTCACCCAGCAAGATGACGATGCCCGCTACACCCGCATCGTCAAGGGGGACGAGTTCGGCCGCCTCACCCTGCTCACCGGCGATGAAGATGAAGAGGTGAGCGAATGAACGCCCGCGGCATGACGTTGTTTGAGAAAGGTGTGATGGTGGCGCTACTTCTGTGCCAACCACACCCTCAACAGGTGGCACGATGAACGCGCGTGGCATGACCTTACTCGAAGTGATGGTGGCGCTGGCGGTCTTTGCCATAGCGGGTCTCGCGGTAATGAAAACCGCCAGCGAACACCTCTCGGCCCTCAACTATCTGGAACAGAAGACATTCGCCACCTGGGTGGTAGAGAACCAGCTGGTGCAACAGAAGCTCGAGAACAAGTGGCCTGGTGACAGCTGGGTGGAAGGGGATGAGCAGATGGCGGGCAGCACCTGGTACTGGCGCTATCGCGGCGTCGCCACCGCCGACAACAACTTCCGGGCGCTCGATATGGAAGTGCGTACCGAGGCCAAAGCCGAGAACCCGGTCGCCATGATGCGGACCTATATCAGCCGATGACCCAGCTATCCGCCCGCACGCCTCGCCCCGTCCGTCACGCCGGTTTTACCCTGCTCGAAATGCTGGTGGCCATCGCCATCTTCGCCACTCTCAGCATGGGCGCCTATCAGGTGCTGCAGGGGGTGCTCACCAGCGACGAGGTAGCCAAGCGCAAGGAGGCCCGTCTCAACGAACTGCAGCTCGCCTTCACCCTGCTGGAGCGGGATGTCACCCAGATGGTGCCGCGCAGCGGTCGCATCGAGGGGGAGAACAACAAGGTGCTGCTGGCGGCCTCCCGGTTCGGCCAGCAGAGCGATGACTGGGGCATGGCCTTTATGCGCAGCGGCTGGCTCAACCCGGACGGCATGCTGCCCCGCTCCCATCTGCAACGGGTCGGCTGGCGTCTCAAGGATCAGAAGCTGGAGCGCCTCAGCTACCTCTATCCGGATCCGGTGATCGGCACCGAGCCACGCACCCAGCCGCTTCTGACCGGCGTCACCGCGTTTCGCCTCTACTTCTTCGACAAGGGCAACTGGAAAGAGGAGTGGACCCAGCGCAGCGTGCTGCCCCACGGGCTGGCAGTGGAGCTGGATCTGGAAGATTACGGCACCATTCGCCGTCAGTTCCTGATTGGCGCCGGTGGCCAGCGCGCCGAAGAGAACAGCCAGAGCAGCAACCCCGACCAAGGTGGCAACAACAACAACGGCAATACCAATGGCGGTAATGGTGACAGCCAGAACGGAGGGGGCGCCAATGCGGGCTAATCTCGCCGCCCCCGGTCGCCAGCGCGGCATGGCGCTGCTGGTGGTGCTGCTGATCCTCTCGGTGATGGTGATCATCGCCAGCAATATGAGCGGCCGCCTGCAGCTTGAGCTGCGCCGCACCGCCAACATCACCACAGGCAAACAGGCATGGTGGTATGCCCTCTCGGCGGAAGCGCTGGTAAGCAAGGTGCTGACGCAGGATTTCAAGGACAACCCCGAGGTGGTTAACCTCAGCCAGAACTGGGCCCGCAAGAACACTGTGTTTCCAGTGGATGATGGCCAGCTCAAGGGCGAGGTGACCGACCTGCAATCCTGCTTCAACCTCAACAGCCTGAGCGTGGCCTCCAAGGCGGGAAGCGGCGAGGAGCTGGCGCAGCAGCCCTATCCGGTGCAGGTGTTTCGCGAACTGCTCAAGGAGCTGGCAATGGATGATTACGAGGCGGCCCAGCTCACCGATGCCATTCGTGACTGGACCGACAAGGATACGGTGCTGGTCTCCAGCCTTGGCGCAGAGGACGCCTATTACGAGGGGCTCAAGCCACCCTACCTGACCGCCAACCAGTGGATGTTGGGCAAGGATGAGCTGCGGGCGGTGCGCGGGGTGACGGCCAGGGTCTATGCCAGACTGGCCCCCTACGTCTGCACCCTGCCCAACGACAAGTTGAAGATCAATATCAATACCCTTGCCCCCCAGCGCCCCGAGCTGCTGGTTGCCCTCTATCTGGGCACTATCGGGCTGGATGATGCCAAGCGGGTACTGAATGAGCGGCCACAGAAGGGGTGGAAAGAGAGCAAGCTGATGACAGACATGCTCGCTCCGGTCGATTCGGTGAAAGGGCTGAAAGAGGCGCTGGTGGTCAAGAGCGACTTCTTCGAAGCCCGGGTCGTGGCCGAGGTCGGCGACAACCGGGCCTGGCTCGAAACCCTGTTCCAGCGGGGCAAGGACAATAAACTGGTGATACTGCGCCGCCTCAGTAGCGGCGCCGAATAAACAGCGCACCTGCAGGCCATCGCCTGCGGGTACGAGAGATGTTGGATGCAGCCTGCGGGCTGCGCACCGGTTGCCAGGGCGCACAACGCCCTTTGCAAACCGGTATCGCAGGAGAGAGATGCGTGAGCGAAAGTCTGGTCATCCGACTGGGGACCAATAAACAACAACCCGTGGCCTGGCTGGTCTGGTCCGGTCAGGAGCAGGAGATCATCGCCTCCGGCACCCTGCCCTCGGCCGATGCCCTGAGCGAGCTGCAGGATCGGGCCGGTGGCCGCCCAGTGGTCACGCTAGTGCCGGGCAGCGATCTGATCTTCCGGCGCGTCACCCTGCCGGGTCGCTACAACCGCCAGTCGGCAGCGGCCCTCCCCTACCTGCTGGAGGAGCAGATCGCCTCCGATGTGGACGAGCTCCATCTGGTGGTGCTGGCCCATGAGGGCCAGCAGGTGGATCTGATGGCGGTGGATCGGCAGAAGATGGCCCAGTGGCTCGGCTGGCTCGATGCCGCTGGCCTCAAGAGCCTGCAACTGCTGCCCGATGTGCTGGCGCTGCCACAGGCCGCTGATGGCTGGTCTGCGCTGCAACTCGGCAATGAGTGGCTGGTACGCCAGGGCCCCTGTCAGGGGATCGTCGCCGACGAACCGCTGCTGGCCATCTTGCTGGCAACCGAAGTCGAGCCGGTCACCATCCACAGCCACACCCCGGAGCCCGCCATTGCCGCCGCCAACTGGCAGGCGGCGGAGCCTGAACTCCCTATGCTGCTGCTGGCCAAGGGGGCCCTCACCTGCCGCGCCAACCTGCTGACCGGCCCCTATCGACCCCAGACCGAATATGCCCGCTACTGGTTGCAGTGGCGCAAGGTGGCCATCACCGCAGGCTTGTTGCTGCTGGTGGCCCTCGGCCAGCGCGGGGTACAGCTCTATCAGCTCACCGAGCAGGACAAGGCGCTGAAAGCGGAGATCCGTGCCGTCTATACCCGCATTTTCCCGGGGGAGAGCCGCATCGTGAACGTGCGCAGCCAGATGAACCAGCATCTGCAACAGATGGGACAGGCCCCGCAAAACGGTGTGCTGCTGATGCTCACCGAGCTGGCCCCCACCTTTGCCGAAGTCCCCGGCCTCAAGCCGCAGGTGATGCGCTTTGATGCCAGTCGCCGCGAGCTGCGGCTGCAGGTGACCGCCCCCGGCTTTGCCGAGATCGAGCGGTTCCGCGAGCTGGCGGGCAAGCAATTCGAAGTACAGCAAGGCGAGGTGCGCAGCACCGAGGGCAAGGTTGAAGGGGCGCTGGTGCTCAAGGGTAAATCATCATGATGGAAAAATTGCAGAGCTGGTGGCACGGCATCACAGCACGGGAACAGCGACTGGTGGTTGCTGGCAGCATACTGCTGCTGGTCGGCCTCTTCTACTGGAGTGTCTGGCATCCTCTCAACAACCGCATCGCCGAGCGCGAACGCCAAGTACAAAACCAGCAGCAGACCCTCGCCTGGCTCAAGGAGAAGGGTGAAGAGGTGCTGGCCATGCAGGGTGGAGCGGGTCGCCAGATCGATACCAGCGGCACCCTGGAAGGGGTGGTCAACCGCACCGCCTTCAACCACAAGATCAAGATTGCCCGGCTGCAACCCCAGGCGCAGGAGCTGCAAGTGTGGATCGACACTGTCCAGTTCGATGACTTGCTGCTCTGGCTCTCCACGCTGGTGGAGCAGCACGGCATTCAGGTTCAAATCATCGAGATCGCCCGCGAGGATCTGGCCCCGGGTCTGGTCAAGGTCAGACGTTTGCAGTTGAGTCGTCCACAATGAAAAAACGCATCCTGATTGCCAGCCTGTTTCTGACAGCCTATCTGCTCTTCCTGCTGGCCACCCTGCCCGCGGCGCTGGTGGCTCGCTATCTGCCGCTGCCTGCCAACGTTGCCAACCTGCTGAAACTGGAAGGGGTGAGCGGCACCCTCTGGAATGGCCAGATCGCCCGACTGCAATATGCCAGCGAATCGGTGAACCAGCTGCGCTGGGATCTCAACGGCTGGTCGCTGCTGCGCTTCGCACCCGAAGTGGCCATACGCTTTGGCGATCGCAACGGGCTGAACGGTCAGGGCATTGTCGGCTGGAATGGTGCCGCCTTCGGCCGGGATCTGACCCTCAACGCCCCCGCCCCCTGGTTGCTGAGCCGGGTGCCGATGCGCTTGCCGATCCCGATCACCGTCAGCGGCCAGCTGCAGCTCAAAGTGGAGCAATTTGTCCAGGGCAACCCCTGGTGTGACAACCTCTACGGCAACCTCGACTGGTACAATGCCAGCGCCGATACCCCGGCGGGCAAGCTGGATCTGGCCGACCCCGAGCTGAAACTCACCTGCCTCGACTCCAAACTGGTGGCCGAACTCAAGCAGGGCTCGGATGCGGTACAGACCATGGGTCGCCTCGAGCTGCAACCCAATGGCCAATACCTGTTCCAGGGCACCCTGAAACCGGGCCCGGAACTGCCACCGCAGATGCAACAAGGACTCCCCTTCCTCGGTCAGCCCGACAGTCAGGGCCGCTTCCCCCTGCGCTACCAGGGGCGAATCTAATACCCTCCCCCGTCGACCCCGGAGCCACTCCGGGGTCGACGGGGGAGGCTCTGACTCCTGGGTCCCCCCACTGCGTTCACACACCGGCAATCATCAATAAGGGCCTTCCTACTGAAAAAGCAGCAACGCATTCCCGTCACGCCCAATCTCCATCAGCTTGTGTTCGTAGTGAAATGTGAGCAGGAACCAATTCTTGACTATTTATCTCCAGGCCAGGATCTGCTTCACCGCCCAATCCGTGGTCGATGTACCAGACTCGCTTTATTACGATATAATCATCGCTCTTTTCGCCCGGCCAGCACGGTTAGTCCAAGAGTACGCAAGATGGAAATAAAGCTGCACCAGAACGCAACCACAACGCCCCGGACTCGCAAATATATCCAGACCTCCAGCAAATCAGATGCAGCTCTTGCCGAGGAGCTGAACATCTCGATAGATACGGTGAGACGCTGGCGCAATCGTGATGATTGCTATGACAAATCCCACAGACCCCGCACAATCCATCGCAAACTGCAGCCTGAGCAGGAGTGGTTGGTATTGTTTCTTCGCCATCGGCTGCATCTCTCTCTTGATGAACTGCTGGAGGTCACCCGTTTACTGATCCGTGCCGATGTCTCGCGGGCAGGTTTGAGCCGCTGTCTGCAAAAATACCAACAAGATCGGTTGAAAAAGCCTGACCCTGCATCTGGATTGGGTCACGTGTGGCTGGATGCGCTATATCTCCCAACTGTCATCGCAGCCAGTCAGCCTTTGCTGCTGGTGCTCACGGAGCAATTGACCGGCCATATCTCATTTGCCCTCTGTGCCCCGGAAGAGAAAGAGCAGATCCTTAATGGCTTCACCAACTATTTGCAAAATGAGTTGCCCTACCCGATCGAGAGCATTGAGGTCACCAGTCCACTCCCCGAAGTAGAGGCGTTGGCCAACAGGCTATGCACGTCGGTGACCTCTGCCTCTTTACCGATATCCAGTGGGTTGCTCGACTCAACCGCATTCTCTCAACCACTGACTGCCATTCTGGCTGGTGAGCGTTTTGACAAACGTCTCAGTCTGGGAGCCGTATTACTTGAGTTTGAAGATCTGCTTAACCACAGGATATTGCGCAATCGCTTGAAAAGCCTGACACCTGGCACCTACATCCGTCAACTACAGCAAAAAGAGTAAAAGTGGCCGCTCAGTGTAATACCTCCTGACAGATCTCTGTAGTGTTACTGTAGTGGTCAACTAAATCCGGACACTTGGTTAGGCCGTTCTTCGGCTTTTGCTGGCGGTATCCCATTATTGTGGTGATGTGGACGCCGCCAGTTGTAGTAATCCATCAGGTAATAACTGATATCCCGCTTTGCCTCCCGCACGCTCATATATCCCATAGCCGGGAGCCACTCTGACTTCAGGCTTCTGAACAATCGCTCCATCGGGGCGTTATCCCAGCAGTTACCACGACGACTCATGCTTTGGGTCATGCGATAGCGCCACAGTCGTTGCCGAAATGCCCGGCTGCCATATTGGCTGCCCTGGTCGGAGTGAAATAGCACACCGGATGGGCAACCCCGCTGCTGATAGGCCATCTCCAGTGCTTTGATTGCCAATTCTGCATCAGGCTTCTCAGATATCGCCCACCCCACAACCCGCCGGGTATGCAGGTCAAGCACCGCTGCCAGGTAATGCCAACGACCACCTGCCCAGACGTAGGTGATATCGCCACCCCACACCTGATTGGGTTGCTGGACATCAAATTCGCGGGCCAGCAGATTGGGAATGTCCGGTCGTTCAGACCGAGCGACCTGATAGCGATGAGTGCCCGGTTGCTTGGATACCAGACCGGCTTCCTTCATCAGGTTACGTACTTTGAATCGACCAATCTGATACCCCAACTCCCGCATCATCGACATCAAGGCACGGCTGCCCGCTGAGTTTCGGCTCGCTTTGAACAAACGGCGCAACTCAGAGCGCTGCTGCATACGCTCACGGTTAATCGTCTGCTTGCGAGCCAGATAGTCGTAAAAACAGGATGTTGGAACATCGAAAGCGCAGCAGACCAGGGTGATGGGGGCTTGCTCTCTTAATCGGTCTATCAGCGCGTACGTGTGAACTCGTCCGTCATCAAGAGAGCCGTAGCCTTTTTTAGAATGTCCTTTTCACGTTCGAGCCGGTTGATGCGGGCTTCCAGCTCCTGGATTTTCTGCTGCTCCGGAGTCAGTGCTTTGCCGATTGGGGTTGTGCCAGTTCGTTCGGATTGAAGCTGCTGAACCCTGCGACGGAGCACGGTTTCACCGACATCCAGTGAACGGCTGGCTTCAGGGACAGAATATCCCTGGTCGAGCACCAGGGATGCGGCTTCGAGTTTGAATGCGGCAGTAAATGAGCGACGTAATCTTGTCATTGAACACCTCAGGTCATGGTGGCGACTGTACCACCTAAAATGGTGTCCGGGATGATTAGACCACTACAGGGACATCAAACTCACCAACCAGCAGATTTTGACTATCCGGCCGTTCAGACCGGGCTATCTGATAGCAATGAGCTAAAGAGTACCTAGAGACCAGCCTTGCGTCCTTTATCCGCTGACGAATTCTGAAAAGAGTAAATTACCCCCACCTCACGCATCATCGATATCAAAGGCTCAGCTGCCTGCCGAAACCCGACTCTCGGTGAAGCTTGTTGCGTCGTGGCGTTGCTGCATGGGCTTGCGGTTAATTGTCCGCTGCAAGCCAGATAGAGGTAAAAACAGGAGCTGGAGAGAACCCGGAAGAGTGAGGGTACGGCACAAAAAAATACGCAATCAAGTGATACTTGGTTGTTGGGTGCGTGATACCTGTCACTAAAAAATGCAATTAAATGGAATAGCATAGTCAAACATGACGTCTTGTATCGACTGATTGCATCATTTCTTTAGTGGCTTGGGGAACGCAAATGAAGAGCGTGGTCGGATTGATAGAAAGCAAATTGATGCCGCTGGCAGGGCGCCTCGCTCAACAGCGTCATCTGGGGGCAATTCGGGATGGTTATATCTCGTTTATGCCGTTCATCATCGTGGGTTCGATCCTGCTGGTCATCTCATCGTTTCCCAGCGACAGTTACAAAGCTTTTATGGCATCCATCTTTGGTGAGCAGTGGGGGGCGACGATTGAAGTGCCCTTTAATGCGATCTTCTCAACCATGGCGCTGTTTGTCTCTTATCTGGTGGCCTATCGTCTGGCGGAACGCAATGATATCGATAAAAGCTCAGCCGGTATCTTGTCGCTCTCCTGTTTCCTGATCCTGACGCCATTTAGCGTGGATGCGCAGGGTGCTGCGGTGATCCCCATGGAGTGGATCGGTTCCAAGGGTTTGTTTGTGGCCATGCTGGGCGCGATTGTCTGGACCGAGATATTCACCCTCTTCCTGCGTCGCAATATCGTGATAAAAATGCCGGAGGGGGTACCGCCAGCAGTACAAAAATCATTTGCTGCGCTTATCCCGGCCCTATGTATTCTCTCCATGGCGCTGGCTATCCGGGTCTTCTTTGCATCCACCGCTTATCACACCATTCATGAATTTATCTACACAGTGATTGCCATGCCGGTACGCCATTTTGGCACCTCCTATTTTGGCGCCATTTTGACGGTGCTCAGCATCAGCTCACTCTGGTCGGTCGGGATTAACTCCGGTTCCATGATTAACGGGATCCTGCGTCCATTCTGGATGGACAATCAGGCCGAAAACCTGGCTGCTACTCATGCCGGCTTGCTGCCCCCGCACGTTGTCACAGAGCAGTTTTACGACATGATCTGGATGGGGGGTTCCGGCGCGACCTTGTCGCTGGTCTTGGCGATGCTGATTTTTGCCCGTAGCCAGCACATCAAGAAAATGACCCGATTGGCCGCTGGCTCCTCCATTTTCAATATCAACGAACCCATACTGTTTGGCCTTCCGGTCATCATGAACCCCATCATGCTGATCCCGTTCAATCTGGTTCCTGTGGTGCTGGTGACCATCCAGTACATCGCGATGGCATCGGGTCTGGTCTCTACGACAACCGGGGTCTATATCCCCTGGACGCTGCCCCCTGTCATCAGTGGTTTTATCGTTACAGGCCATCTTAGCGGTGCCCTCATCCAGTTATTCAATCTGGTGATTGGCGCCATGATTTATCTGCCCTTCCTCAAGGTTCTGGATCGCCAGTATCAGGGGACAGAGAGCCCGGCCGAAAGTCATGGGGAGTCGTCACATTCACCGCAATCAAACAAGAAGGTAAGCAATGGTTAATCATCAATGGGGCATTATCGCCACCTGGCGGATGGCTTACGAAGGTCTGAGTGCCAGTGCCAGGCAGCTGGCTGACAAAGGGGATGCTCGCTCTGCTGTGTTGCAAGCAGTCAAACAGGTAGAGGATTATCCCCTCTACAAGTCAGTTGGATACGGTGGCCTGCCAAATCAGGATGGCGAAGTGGAACTGGATGCTGCCTTTATGGATGGCGACTCATTGGCCATGGGGGCCGTGGCTGGCGTGCGTAATCTGGCCAACCCGGTCATGATCGCGGCGGCGTTGAGCGAAGAGCGATTCAACAGTTTCATGGTGGGGGGCGGCGCTGAACAGTGGGCTATCAACAAGGGATTCGAGCAAAAGAAAATGTTGACCGAGCGGGCCTTGCAGCACTATCGCAAGCGCTGCCGCGAAACCCTGGCCCGTGGCCTCAATCCTTATACCGGCCACGACACAGTAGGCGTTATCACCCTGGATCATAGCCGCAAAATCTGTGTCGCAACCTCAACCAGCGGCCTCTTTATGAAGCGGCCAGGACGGGTGGGAGACTCCCCGGTCTCTGGTAGTGGTTTTTATGCCGACAGCACCATGGGGGCCGCGACGGCCACTGGCCTGGGTGAAGACTTGATGAAGGGGTGCATCAGTTACGAGATTGTTCAACGTATGGGGCGGGGGATGACGCCGCAGATGGCAGCCGAGTCTGCCGTCTATGAGCTGGAAGCCCGTCTGCTGGCCCGCTATGGGCGTGCCGGGGATCTGTCGGTCGTCTGCATGAATCGCGAAGGCGAGTTTGGTGCGGCAACCAATATCGACAGCTTCTCTTTTGTCGTGGCCAACCATGCCCTTGCACCGACGGTTTTTCTGGCTCGGCGTGAAGGCGATCATACCCTCTACAACGAGGCTGATGAGACTTGGTTGAATGCCTATGTCGCCCGTATCAGTGCCCCCGTGGAGGAATCCCATCATGCTTGATGCGTCAGTAACGCTCTGGTCTACCCCCTTGCCGGCGACGGCGCATTTGCTGCTGTGGCAGGGTGGGGCCCATGGCTATCGGGAGCAATCTGTCTTGCAGCCCATCGCGGCACTATTGGTTGAGTTGAACGGTCGTCAGAGCACCACGCTCGATGTCGGGTTGGCGGGGCTGTGCCAGCGTCTGACCTGGCTGGCGGCCGACCATCAGACGCTGCTGGAGCCGGCGGGATTGCGCGAGATGACCGATGCATTGATCCGTGTAGTACCCGGTGACGGAACCGGGTGTGTTGCCCTCGACATCACCCCCTTTTCGCTGGAAAAACCGGCGCAACGGACTGCGTTGCGCCACTGCATCGTCACGCTGCAAAACCAGTTCTACCAACTGCCTCTGCTCGGTTATCGCTCCGCCCCCAGCCATGCAGAGCCGGCACTGCGGCTGCTGGCAGCGCCAGAGCAGCATCCATTGGCCGAGGCGCTGCTGAAGGAGTGTTGTGCCATCAGCTACGGTATGCGACTTGCCCGGCGCATGGCTGATCGACCAAGCCAGGATTGTACGCCTGTGAGTGTGGCCGATGAGTTGGCGAGCTATGCCGCGCAGCATGACGAGGTCAGCTGTGAAATTCTCGATGAGGAGGCGATCCGTACCTTGGGATTGGGGGCATTGCATGCGGTTGGCAAGGGGAGCTTGAACCCTCCCCGCCTGATCTTGCTCCGTTATCGGGGGGGCGGTGATGCCCAGCCTTACGCGATAGTGGGCAAGGGGGTCACCTTTGACAGCGGCGGCCTCTGGCTCAAAGAGGGCGAGGGCATGCGCACCATGAAGTACGATATGTGCGGTGCTGCCGTGGTGTTCGGACTGATTGATACCGTGCGACGTCTGACGCTGCCTCTCAATCTGGATGCCGTGCTGGTATTGGCTGAAAATATGCCGACGGATCGCGCCATGCGGCCTGGCGATGTCGTCACGACCTATGCTGGTCACACCGTCGAGATCATCAACACCGATGCCGAGGGGCGGCTGGTATTGGCGGACGGGATTGCATTTGCGGATCGTCAGCTCTCTCCTCGCTGCATTATCGATGTGGCCACGCTGACAGGCGCCGTCGTCAAGGCGCTGGGTTATGACATCAGCGGCTTGATGAGTAATGACCCTGCGTTGGGCTCAGCCCTGACCCGGGCGGCTGAGTCGAGTCGGGATCGCCTATGGGCATTGCCGTTTGACGACAGTTTTGAACCGCAAATCAAGAGCTATATAGCAGATTTCACCAATACTCCCCCGAATAACGCAGCTATTGCTGTCTCTGCGGGCTATTTTCTGAGTAAATTCTGTGGCAACCGTCCATGGGCTCATCTGGATGTGAGTGGTACCGCCTTGCGCCGTGGTGACTATACCCAGGCCAGTGGCCGCCCTATCCCTTTGTTGACGGAATTTCTAATCCAGCAAATCGCGCCCGCCCTGAATGGGTGAGCAGAAGGAGTTAAAAATGAAAAAGATCCTATTGGTATGTGATATGGGCATGTCTACCAGTCTGGTAGTGAAAAAAATGCAGGATGTGGCGGCCCGCCGTCAACTTGAGGTCGACATTCAGGCCAAAGGCATGCAGGAGTTCAAAGAGGCCATACAGTCGTTTGACTGTGCACTGCTGGGCCCGCAAATCAGCTACAAGTTGGCAGCCTGCAAGGAACAAGCCGCTCAATATGGCAAAAAAGTCGAATCTATCAATATGATGCACTACGGTATGCTGGATGGGGAAAAGATCCTCGACCATGCTCTGACGCTGATCTAAGGAGCGATCATGGAGCTCGAAGAACAGGTCATGACCCTGATTGTGAGTGCAGGTAGCTGCCGCAGCATGTTGATGGAGGCCATGAGGCATTCACGTAACGGGGAATTTGAACAAGCAGAGCAGTTGGTCGAGCAGGCGCGGGGGGCGCTCCACGCCGCTCATGCAGTGCAAACGAAGCTGATTGAAGCCGATGCTGGGGAGGGAAAACTGCCCGTCCAGATCGTGATGGTTCATGCCCAGGACCATGTGATGAACGCAGTCCTGCTGATGGATCTGACCCAGGAGATGATTGCGATTCATCGTCGTTTACCCCCAGTGACAACAAACTGTGATCAGTCAACAGCCATGGTCTGCTAAGGCATTGCTATTGTCAGGCATTGTCTAGTCCTGAAATAGGTTTACACATTTTCAACTAGCATTTCTCTACTCAGAACCCCCTATGTACCGCATCGG